>JAJRSR010000331.1 GCA_024278695.1 Planctomycetota bacterium
TGGTCACCGCACCGGGAATAATACCGTCCCCGGCGAGCACGTCAACCCCTAGAAGGAAGGAAGTTTCTGGAAATCTAAATCAACACAGAAGGGAGCCAACCCGCGTTCTTGGCACCGTCAAGACGGGTCGGATAGCCTGCGGGACCATGGAATCGGGCAGTCCGGAACGTCATCATGGCCCATTCGTCATTCTGGCCAGGGCCAAATGGAAAATGTCAGACTACACCCGTATTTGGATCTTCCGATAGACATCTCCGTTTACGCCGAGTATTAACCCTGCATGGAGGAAGCGACGCGGACAAGCCTGGTGCGCGACATCCGGCGTTGGGATCTCGTGGCGTTGATCATCAACGGCGTGATCGGCGCGGGCATCTTCGGTCTGCCGTCGAAGGTTTTCGCGCTCACCGGCACCTACAGCGTGCTGGCTCTAATCGGCTGTGCGATTCCCGTCGGCCTGATTCTACTCTGCTTCGCCGAAGTCAGCAGCCGCTTCACCGATACGGGCGGGCCGTACCTTTATGCCCGCCGTGCGCTGGGGCCGGTGGTGGGATATGC
Organism: Planctomycetota bacterium; assembly: GCA_024278695.1. Lineage (GTDB taxonomy): Bacteria > Planctomycetota > Phycisphaerae > UBA1845 > UBA1845 > JAJRSP01. The sequence goes on from JAJRSR010000331.1 coordinate 556, forward strand.
CGTCGGTTGGGTGCTTTGGGTGAGCCGGGTGACGGCCTTCGCCACGGTCTGCAATCTGCTCGTTACCTACGCCGCCTACTTCTGTCCCGCGGCCGACTCTCCGCTGTGGCGACCGGTGCTGATCACCTCGATTGTCGTCGCGTTGACGGTGGTAAACCTCGTCGGAGTGCGAAAGGCCGCAGTTGCCAGCAACTTTTTCGCGATCGGCAAACTCATCCCCATCGTACTCTTCGTGGTCGTCGGCCTTTTCTTCGTCGATACGCGAAGCCTTTCTTTCAACGACCCGCCGAACTACGGATCGTTCGTCACGGCCATGATGGTGTTAATCTTCGCGTTCAGCGGCTTCGAGGTGTCAACCATCAGCGCGGGCGAGGTACAGAATCCGCGGCGTAACTTCCCCGTGGCCATGGCGATTGCCATCTCCTTCGTCGTCGTGCTCTACGTCCTGATTCAGGTTGTGTGCATCGGCACGCTTCCCGACCTTTCGGCTTCGCAGAGGCCGCTTGTCGATGCAGCCGAGGGGTTCGCCGGGCCAGCGGCGGCCGCCATCATCGGCATCGGAGCCCTGATCTCGATGACCGGCACGTTGAACGCGTCGCTTATGGGCTGCACGCGAATTCCCTATGCGCTTGCGGAGCAGGGCCAGGCACCGAGCGTGTTCCTGGCGACGCATCGCCGCTTTCATACGCCGTGGTTCTCGATTGTGCTATCGTCGGTGGTGACGCTGATCGTCACACTGTCGAACACGTTCATGTCGGCGCTGACCATCAGCACCATCGCAAAACTGCTGGTGTATGTAGTCGTGTGTGCGGCCGTACCCGTCATGCGGCGTCGCGGACGTGAGCAACCGGCCGGCTTCTCGATCCCCGGCGGCGCGCTGGTATCCGTTGTAGCCGTCGCTCTATGTGTATGGCTGATGCTCAGCACTTCGTGGCGCGAGGTACGCGACGTGGCCCTGGTAACTGCGTTTGGTCTGGGGCTCTATGTCGTGTACCGATTGAAGAGCGGGAAGGATGCCGCAGGCAAGGGCTCGCACGCAGAGTAGTCTTACGTCAAACCGCATCAAGGATCCGTCCATCTGCGGTGCGCGTGGCGGGGGTTGGAGTGAGAATACACCCCGCCATTGCCTCTTCGTGTACGAGGATGGGAAAAACGAGTTGGGCTGCGTTCGTGAAAACTTCTCAAGGTTAAGGTTCCAGTGGGAGGGTACATCCGATGTTGGCGATTCTTGCCTTTGGCGCGGCCGCGTTGTGCTATCCGGGCGTCTCAGACCAATCAGTCGAGATCAGCGCGAGACGTTGGTTCAACCCGCATACCATTCGTGTGCCAGAAGAGCGGACGTATGTGCTCCTCTTTTTCTCTACGATCCAGGGAAAGGACGAGACGAAACGCTACCTCGCCCGGCTCGGAAAGCTACGTCATCAACGCGACATCGTCGTGATGGGTTTGTCGGCGGAATCGACAAAGCGCGTCGGTACGTTCGTAAAGAAGCACGAGATTCAGTTCCCGGTCGGGGCGGAATCGAAAACGTACTAGCGGTTTCGGATCAAGAAGTTCCCGGCGATCGTTGTCCTCGATTTCGCTGATAGTGCGACCGACGACGAGCCGGCGATTTGGTCCCTCGACCAGTTGGATGAGTATGTGGTGCTTTCGGATGCCGATGAGGGGATCGGTCTCGGAGCGTTTGACGAGGCGAGTTCAGTTAAGGCGCTGCAGAACCACGCTCGCAATGACCCAGACAACACACAGCGCCGCCGAGCGCTGGAACTCCTGCGCGGTCGGATGGATGCGCCAGATTTCATGGGGCTCTGCGATGAACTCCTCGAAACAGCCGACGACGACGTGTGGCGCGGCAACGTTGCTTATCAGCGCCAGCTTGCTAATCCAGCTATTGTAGCGAAAGAGCCGTATCTTTCTCCCAGTGTCCGAGCCGCGCGCCTGCGACGCGAGAATCCAGACGCGACTCAATGGCAGCGTCTGCGTGAGTATGAAACGCGCGTCTCCGAGCTGTCCCAAGAGCAGTTGGTCGCTGACTTCTTCGACAACCAAGTAGATGCGATGGCCCCCGAAA
>JAJRSR010000020.1 GCA_024278695.1 Planctomycetota bacterium
CTCCTTCGGACCATAACTTTTCCGCCCACCAGGATACGAATCATCGTGACCAGGGACGGGTTGACACCGTCCGATCGAGATGGTGACATGGATCTACAAAACGCTACCTTGCATCGGGTCTACACAGGAGGTTCGTGAACCGGGCAAAAGGTCTACCGCCGTCGGGCCGAGCCCGGCCTACACGCTGGAGCTCAGCCGACGCTGCGGAAATTACGATAGTGGGTCGTCGGACAAACAGAAATCAGCCGTGATATGATAGCGATCTGTTCGAAATGCCGGCACCCGCTTCGCGGTCTTCCAGACGTGGGCAAGTGCCCCGAGTGTGGTTTCTCCTTGTCTACAGTAGGGGACTTATGGTGATGGCTTCCAGCCTCGTTGGCTCGACGAAAAACCTAGAGCATATCGGTGCCGCTGTTGACATCTCACACCGTCCCATTGGGTTCGCGGCTTTGCGCGCAAAATTGTCGAAGATTGCTAACTTTGGCACACCGTGTGCTCGAGCGGGTGTTAGTGTAGCGTATTGGTTTTGTTGTCATGAATCGTGGCCTGCCCTTGCCGGGCACTTTGGAGGCTTTTGCCCGTGAAATCCTTTGATCCAATTGAATCACTCGCCAACATGCGTCATGAGTTCGGTGAGCACGGCGGCGTCAACATGTCCATCGAGACGAGTACCACCTACACGGTCATGGACCCCGAGACCATGCCGGCCATCTTCCAGGGGCACCGAGGCCCGACGGACGGCGGCTGCTACCTCTACGGTAGGCACTTCAACCCCACGGTCTACGTCTTAGGCAGGCAGCTCGCGGCGTTGGAGGGTGCGGAGGCTGGCTATTGCACGGCCAGCGGCATGAGCGCGATCTCGTCCACGCTTCTTCAACTCGTATCTGCCGGCGATCACATCGTCAGCGCCAACACGATCTATGGGGGCACGTTCGCGTTGTTGAAAGATTACCTGCCGCCAAGGTTCGGAATCAAAACGACCTTTGTGGATATGACGAACACGGCCGAGGTTGAACAGGCCTTCGAGAATGGCACGAAAGTTCTCTTCGTCGAAACGCAGGCGAACCCCCTGCTCGCCATCGCGGACATCCCCAAACTCGCGGATATCGCCCACGCCAGGGGGGCCACGTTGGTCGTGGACAATACCTTCTGCCCGCTGGTCGTGTCACCGTTGCAACTTGGCGCAGACATCGTAGTCAACAGTCTCACCAAGTTCATCAACGGCGCATCGGACTACATCGCCGGCGCAATCTGCGGCTCGACGGACTTCATCACCAGCCTCATGGACATCCACCAGGGCTCGGTCATGCTCCTTGGCCCGACGATGGACCCGCAGGCAGCCTACGCCATCAGCATGCGATTGCCCCATCTCGGGTTGAGAATGGTCGAGCACAGTCGGCGTGCCCAAGTTTTTGCGCAGCGTCTGTCAGAGCTGAGCGTGCCGGTGATCTACCCTGGGATCGCCGACCACCCGCAGCACGACGTCATGAAACGGATCATGAACCCGGACTACGGCTTCGGGGGTGTGTTGTGCATCGACCTCGGGAACTTGCAGCGTGCCAACAAGTTCATGGAAACATTGCAAAACAAGGACAAGTTCGGCTTCATGGCCGTGAGCCTGGGGTATTTTGACACACTCATGTCCTGCTCGGCCGTGAGCACGTCGAGCGAACTATCACCGGAAGACCTCGAAGCCGCGGGGATCAAGCCGGGGCTCGTGCGAATGTCCATCGGTTATACCGGATCAGTCGAGCAGCGGTGGCAACAACTACGAGACGCGCTACAAGCCGTCAACATGATCGAATGCCAGAGCGCGATCATGTAGAGCGCACCAAGCACCCAGGCCGGGCAGATCGCGAGAACGGCGGCAATGCGGGCTCGTGATCGAAGGTAGTTATGGTCCATAAAAGCGTTCCCGAAGAAGTTCCCTGCCGATCGTCTACCTGCCAATCGTCGTGCGGCTTCCACACGGGGCCTGATGCACGCTACGGATGACCGGCACAGCAATGAGCCGCCCGGCACCACGGACCGGTCTTCCGCAACGCGGCTCGGGTCCCCTATCGATCAAACGGTGTTCACTATGCCGGTGCGTTTCGCTCGTTCCGCCCTGTGAACCATCTTCCTCTTATGCCGCGACGTGATTATCGGGCGATTTCTTGACCGTACCAGCGTTGCGTAGGATACTACCACCTGGGTTGAGACGCGGCGTTGCGGCAGATTTCGCTATGATTCCTGATTCTATTGAACTTCTTGTGCTCGATATCGACGGCGTGCTCACCAACGGCGCCGTGACGCTCACGGCCACCGGAGAAACGAGCCAGACGATCCACACGCAGGACGGCTGTGCAATCAAGTCCTGGCTGGACATGGGCGGACAAGTGGCGATCTTGTCGGGGCGAAAGAATGAGCATGTCGCCACCCGCGCGCAATTACTGGGTATCGAGTGCGTCCTCACCGGAGTGGAGGACAAACGGACCGAGTTTGTGACTATGCTCGACACACTCGGATGCAAAGCTGGAGCCACCGCGTATGTCGGTGATGACATCCCGGACCTTGGCGTTATGCAACTGTGCGGTTACCCGATCGCGGTGGCCAACGCTTTACCCGCCGTCAAACGCGCCGCGATGTATGTGACGCGCCGCCCCGGCGGCAACGGTGCCGTGGCCGAAGCCATTGAGCTACTCTTGCGTAAGAACCACCAGTGGACAGCGGCGGTCGCACAGGGGGCATGATAATCCACAACCCGAAATCCCAGCGACTAAACCCCTCCGGACGTTCCTCACGACGCCGCGCGTCCGGTCTCATTCGGATGCTGGTCGTGGGGTCTGCCACGCTGGCGATCCTGCTCGTCTGCTTTTCCATCTACCAATTCTGGCAAAACGAATCCGCCGCGAAGAATAAGCCCGCCAAGCAATCCGTCCGCCGCCGCACCGATCCGATCGCGTTGCCGATTGACGATCGTGAGACTCCGACGGCTACGGAAAGCGATGCGGGATTTGGTCCGGGCGAAAACGTCAGCATCACCATCTATCCGCGTGAAGGCTCCAAGGCCCGGCTGGAGGTTGAGGTGCGTGACTGGTCACCGGTGCCCGGCGCGACGGATCGGTTCCGCCTCGTGAATCCTAAGATCCGCATGCTAACATCCGACGATCACGCAGTCCGCATCACGGCCGACAGCGGCGTGCTCGAAGCTACGCGCCGCAGCGGCACCGCACTCGACCCGCAGCGCGGCACACTCACCGGCAACGTCTTGATAGAATATGACCGGCTCAGCGAGACGGAACGCGCAGCACTCCCGCCCGATCAGGCGACGGTACTCGATCCGGACCAACTCGTTCGGATTGAGATGGATGCCATCGAGTTCGACATCGAGTATTCCAAACTTGTGATCCCCGGCCCGTTGGCGCTTTCCGCGCGCGATGTCAGTTTCTCCGCGGCCAATCTCGAACTACGGTTCAACGAATCGGAGAACCGCGTCGAGACGATGCGGATCAGCGGCGGCGGCAAAATCGGCCTGATCCAAGTCGCCGGCTCACCCGGATTGTAGGACCAGCGCAACACCGCCAACAGACGCTTCACCGTGGTGGATTGGATCAGGCAGACCATCCAGGCTCAGCTAGCCGCACAGACCGCGGCCGCGCGTGCTGAACGCAAGGCCCAAACCGAAGCGAATGAAGATTCAGAGGACGTCGATGCCATACCTGTTTTTCGTGCAGACGACCTCAAGGAAGACGCGCAGCGTGCACCAGTCCATTATTTCGCACACTTCGAGGGCGACATTGACGCCGCACAACGCAGCGGGGACACGCTCGTGGCGCGGTTGCGGGCCGAGACGCTCGACATCCTACGTGACTTCACCGACAACGGCCCCCTTGCGACCACGTCGGGTGACACCGAAAAAAACAACCAAAAAACTCCCGATTCAAAACCACGCGACGACGCCCTTCCCCCAGGCCCGCACGAAAGAATCTCCGTGACGTGGTCCGACCGGTTGGTTCTAAGAGCCGTATCATCTGATGATGAGGAGCTAACCGACGGCGTTCGCTCCCGCGTAACGGCCACCGGATCACCCGTACGGCTATCCCACCCCGAAGGCAACGCGGTGTGCCAGCGGCTCGTCTTTGATCCGGACGGCGGTGCGGTGTGGCTGCACGGCTCCGAACTCAACCCGGCCGTCGTGCGTCAACGTGGCCAGGGCACACTCACCGGCACGTCCGTCCATACCCGCACCGAGGGTGATTTGTTCTTCATCGACATCACCGGCCCGGGGCAACTGGCTACCCTAGCCGACGATCTCGACGCTGCGGACAACGGCGCATCCGAAGATCCGGATAGCGGTGTGGCCGCCGATGACCGCCCGGTGGCTAATCAACCGGTATCGGTAGACACCCAACTCGTGTCGTTTCGCGACCGCATGGAGGCTCGCGGTGTCATCAAATCCAAGACCATGCTCGATTTTTCCGGTCACATTTCGACGAAACAGTTCCGCGTCCTTGAGACGGCAAAGTTTTTCGGACAGGTCTCTGTGGGGCAAGAGGCCGTCGCTATGGACGCCGACGCGCTCACCGTTCGCTTCGGCATCGAGGAAAGCTGGCGCGGCATCCGCCAATACATCGACGGGTTTCACGGCACCGGACACGTCGTGATGGTCCAGGAAGACGATCGGCTGTCGTGCCGCGATCTAGACGTTTCCCTTACGACGGATCACACCGGCCGCATTTGGCCGCGGACCGTCGTCGCCAAGGGCGACGTTGACGCCGTCCAAGGCGAACGGACGATTCGCGCCAAGGACAAGCTCATCGTCGATTTTGTACTGTACGAACAATCCCAACCTCAAGCCGTCAAAACGTTGCCCCCGGAATCACCATCGGGTGATACCATTTCTGCAGGACCCGGTACCGCCAACGCGCCGATCGCGGTGAAGGCATCACCGCCCGAGGTGGCCGAAACTCGCGTGATCCGATCCGGAGTGGAGCGTCTTCGCGCCTCGGGTGATGTCCAGGTGGTCGATGCGGTCCAGCGATTAGACCTGTCGGCAGAGGAACTCGACTGCCAAATCGCGGCTCAGCGCAGTGAGATCCAAACGGCGACCGTCATCGGCACGGTAGACCGACCGGCCAGCGTGCGGCTCGCCGACGTGACCACGATCGGACAGCGCATCAACGTCAACGTGCCCGACGAATGGGTAGATATCCCAGGGAGCGGGCGCATGTCTCTTGTATCTTTCCGCGATCTTGACGGCAGCACCGTGACGGAGCCCGTGCCCATCGTCATCACATGGAATACGGGCATGCGGTACCAAGGGCGAGAAAACCGTGCGGTCTTTGGCGGCGGCGTTCATGCTTATAGCCGCAGCACAACGACGTTTGACTGCGACCGGCTCGAAATCGAATTTGATGAAGTAAGCCAAGAACCCGAGCCGGAAACGACGAAAGATGCCAACCCGTGGCACCGGATACCGGAGCTTGTGGACCGGCTCACCGGCAAAGCCCCAAAGCCCAAGCCTTCCGAACGCAGGTTCAACCGCGAGCCGGCCGTGATCTGGGCCACTGGCAACGCCAAGGCCATCACGTCTAGCGTGGATGAGGACTCCGGCGAGCTGAAAACGCGCATGCGAATCCAAGGGCCGAAGTTGGCCGTCTACCTCCGTTCCGAAGTGTCCAAAATGTTGATCGAGGGCGGCGGCGCACTTCTCATGGAACAATTCGAGGCCGCGCCCGCCGCCAAGACCAAACCCGACGAGCCCTCCGGCGAACTGTTCGACATGAGCAGCAACGACGGACCGTCCAAGACACTCATCGAGTGGACGGACACGATGGTCTACGATTTTGGTATCGACCAGACCCGGTTCGAGGGCGGCGTGTCACTCAAACACTTCAGCGGCGCGGCGTTGCTCAATCGATTCGCCTCCGCCACAGCTAATTCCGGCAGCTCCGGCTCTGGCCGATCCACCTACTTGTTAAGCGACACGCTCACCGTGGATTTTCTTGAGCGGAGCCAACGATCGCGCAATGACGATGCCGAGCGTATGGGACGCCTCAGCACGGCGTCGCTTCGACAGTTCGAGGCGAGCGGAAACGTACGCCTCAACGACACCAGCGAGGGACTCCAGGTCTGGGCGGACAAGATCATCTATGAAAAGCCGCGCCAGCTCTTGGCGATTTATGGCGACCGTGCACGCAAGGCCCGGATCATCAAACGTCGCAGCCAGCGGCTTCCGCTTCAACTGGACGTGGAACGGCTGTTTTACAATCTCAAAACCGGCCTGCCCGAAATCGCCGACCTGGATGCACGCTAGCCGCACACGACAAACCGACACGCTACGGCACGACCGTAACAGTCCGACCGTCGAGAACCACACGGCCCTCGCAGAACAGCTTGACCGCGGCCGGATACGCCAGACACTCCTGCTCGAAAACGCGAGCCGCAAGCACATCAGGCGTATCACCCTCAAGCACGGGGACGCGGTGCTGCAAAATCGTCGGTCCGTTATCATACAGATCATCACAGAGATGCACCGTACACCCGCTCTCAGCCCGACCTGCGGCCAGCACCGCCTCGTGAACGCGACGCCCGTACATACCCGGTCCGCCAAAATCCGGTAGCAGCGCCGGGTGGATATTAATCACCCGGCCAAACATCACCGCAGGAAAACGCCACAGCGAAAGAAACCCAGCCAGGCACACCAGATCAACATCCACCACCGCCGCTGTGAGTAGACGTTGAAACGCCTCGTCGCCATGCTCGCGCCGATCCACAACCACCGTGCGAAGCCCGCACGCCTGTGCACGCTCGACGCCTTTGGCTCCGGCACGAGAACTCACCACCACGTCAATCACCGCATTGAGATCACCCGCCGCGATTTTCTCTTGAAGATTCACAACCGTGCGGCCGCCGCCGGAAATCATGGCCGCGATCCGCAAAGGCTTTCTTGTACTTTCAACCATTTAGCATTCCCGTAGGGTGCGTCAGCCACCGGCAGTCACGATTTGCCGTCCGACGCGGAAACCAATGCCGCCCGCGCCTCAACCCCTTCGCCTTCACCCGGTACTGCGCCCGCGTCCAGCAGCTTGATCCGCATCCACGCACCGCTTCGCCACCGCAACCATAGAAAGATACCCGCTACGATAATCAGCGTCGATGCCGCGATCCACGGACCGAGGCTCTCCAGCCCCGGAAACAGCTCCACCATCGCCCAGCCGCCGCCAACGATAATGACCCAGTTGCTCACCATGAAAAACATCGACGGTATGAACGTGTCACCCGCACCGCGCAACGCCGAAGTGTAGACGATCGCCATGGCGTCAAACACCTGAAACACGGCCGTGCAGATCATGATGGTCGCGCCAATAGCAATCACATCCGGCGAGGCGTTAAACCAAGAAATCAACGTGGCACCGAAACAGACGTAGATCACCGATAAAAAACACATGTACATCACGGTGATCTTCAGCGCGAAGGCGGCCTCACGTTTGGCACGCTGCGGATCGCCTGCCCCGATCGACTTTCCGACTAGTGCCGTCAGCGCCTGCCCCACGCCAATCGTCGGCAAGAACGATATCCGCATGTACTGCCACGCGGTGTTCGTCGCGATGAGATGAACCGTGCCGAACCGCCGTCCGACCAACACGTTCACGAAAATTGCCCACACCACGACATCGCAAAACCATTGCGCCCCACACGGTGCCCCCACGCGCAACAGGTTCTTCAGCCGCTTCCACGACGGCCGCCATGTCGCCCGGCAGTGAAACTTTCTATCAATGGACGGTGACAGCAACGTCACCATCAACCGCAGGGTTCGGTAGCAGACCGCGGCCATCGTCCCCCACGCCGCACCAGCGATACCCATCGGCTCAAACCCGAGGTAGCCAAACATGAGCACGAAGCTCACCACAACATTCACCACATTGGCTTCCAACGCAGACCACATCGTCGTCCACGGCTTGTGAATCCCGATGAAGAACCAACCGAATGCCGCAGCCGCGATGGTCGGGGCCGTGGTCAGCAACGCGATGCGTCCGTACGCCAGCTCTTGAACCTGGACCGCCGCGTCATGCCCGATACTCTTCACCAACAACGGCAAGAACGGAAACAGCACCGCGCTGATCGCCCCGAAAAACAGCGCCAGGTACACCCCCTGCCAAGCATACGCTCCGCACTCTCTATAATCCTTGCGGCCAAGCGACTGCGACGCAAACGTGTTCACCATCGACGCGATTCCGAGCCCGATGATGATGTACGACCACATGATGACCTGCGCCGGCAGGATCGCGGCCTGCGCCTCGGGGACATCCAGCCGCGTAATCATGATGTAGTCAGCGACGTCCATCATGGCACGCGAACTCGTCGTCACGACAACGGGAATGGACATCGCAAGTACGTTGCGAATCTCCTTCCGCCGGCGCGATGCCGAATCTGTCACGTTCATGCCGTCGCCTGAGGTCATTATGGGATTCTCTTTCTTACTGCCGGTCGAGGAACGCCAACACCAAACCCACAACCGGTGCGCCATACAGGATAAGCCTTGCGGTCAGCCTACGCTACGCAGGTAGAGGAAAAACACAATCGCGGAGCGTCATAAGTCGTCGGACAGGCTTGCGAGACCGAGGAACACATTGCAATGAGTCGAAGCTACGGCACCAGCAACGCGTCGCGGTTGTCCAACCAACAACGCTTCGAGGAATGGTGAGACGGAAGCTCTAGCGTGACCGTCGGAATCTCTCGCTCGATACCGGACCAAGTACCGAAGCTACCCGGCGTCGGGTAGCCAATCGACGCAGTCGCCGGATAGAAGTTGATAGCGCTCATCGCCGCCGCCAACGCCTGCGCCGGGCCATCGTAGTTATTGCAATACCGGTTGGCACCGATGGAATGGATCGTGATGATGCGCGTCGGGCGATGTGCCTCAATCAGACCGATCACCGCACGCGTCTCCGGCTCACTGGCAGCCTTCGTCCCGCCAAACATCCGGCTACGCCGTTTGCCCACCGTCCAGTTTTTCGTCGGGAAGTTGCGGTTCAGATCAACCTTGTTCGCATTACGCCGCGTCCGCCGGGCGAAACCGTCCGGGTTCACCACGGGAACCACGACCCAACCGCCATCGCCACCGACCGTAGCATCCAAAGCCAAGCGTTCAATGAAACGCCGCGCAACATGAACGCTCTTCGGCTCGTCGCCATGAAAGGCCCCGAACACCATTATCGTAGCGTCACCCGAGCCGCTTCGGAAATACGCCTCGATCGGTCGCCCCTCGACAGATTCGCCGAGGCGCACCATCCCCGGCAGCCTATCTTCGAGGGAAACAGAAACCACCGAACGCCCCCCGTTATCGAAAGGGACGGAAGTCGCTGGAGGAAACACGGGGGTTAGCCGCTAATTTTTTCACGTCGGGTGAACCGACCGCTGATCCGAGACGAACGCGATGTCGCACGCCGTGTGGCCAGCTTTTCCTTGGCGGCTTCCGCAGCGGCCTTCACCTCAAGAGGCGATTCGTAGAACGAACACATCTGCCGCACCCGCTCCTGACGCTTACGAACCAGCGTGGGGAGCTTCATACGCTTCAGAGAATCCAACGATCCGACAATATATTTCTCAAGGTTTGCCGCCACCGCAGCCGGATCGCGGTGCGCACCGCCGACCGGTTCCGGAATCACATCATCAATAGCCCCAAGACGAGAAAGCTCTGTCGAGGTAAGCCGAAGCGCCTCGGCCGCGTGCTGGCGACGCTCGGCCGTCTTCCACAAAATCGCAGCGCAACCCTCCGGCGAAATCACCGAGTAAAACGAATGCTGGAACATGGCCACACGATCTGCAACCGCCAAACCCAACGCCCCGCCGCTGCCGCCCTCGCCAATCACGACACTGACAATCGGCGTTTTGAGCCGGGCCATTTCCATCAGATTCGTCGCAATCGCGTGTGAGATACCGCGCTCCTCAGAACCGATCCCCGGAAAGGCCCACTGCGTATCTACCAGACACACGACCGGAAGCCCATACTTCTGCGCCAAGCGCATCTTGCCGAGCGCCTTACGGTAGCCCTCAGGATGAGCGCAGCCGAAATTGCACGCGACGCGCTCTTTGATATCCTTACCCTTGTTGTGGCCAATGACCATCACCCGGTGTCCGCCCACACGCGCAAACGCCGTGATGATGGCGTCGTCATCGCCGAAGCAGCGGTCACCATGCAACTCGCACACATCACGGAACACCGTCTTGAGATAGTCCGTCGTCAACGGGCGTTGCGGGTGCCGCGCGACCAGAACCGTCTCCCACGGTGTCAGATTCGTATAAAGCCGTTTCAGCGTAGACCGGTAGCGCGACCGCTGCTGCTTGATATCAGCAGAGACGCTCCGCTTCGTTTGCCCATGCTCAAGCTGAAGCTCGGCGATATCATGCTCGATACGCACCAGTGGCTTTTCGAAGTCGAGGTAGGTCGTGGTATTCAAAGGCACCGCGACTACCGAACCGTTGGCCTGCGTCGCACCCTCGTCATTGCTCATTAGGGATACTCTAAGGTTCCACTCTCAGAATCAGTCCGCCCGCCGCCCGCGCCAGGGGAGTCAGGACGAAACGGCACAGCCTATCAAATCTTCTCCATACGGCAAGATTCTTCGGACATTTCGCACACTTTTCAGCAATATTTCCAAAGGAAGAAATGACGTCGATATGCGCATAACCAGCTACCCCAAAATGGTTTATAGTGATTTACGTCGACAACTCTCAGCTTCAACCATCGGACGATTTTGCCCGATCGGCCCCAAGAATGACCGCAGCCCGTTCGAGGAGGCTGGCCAGGTCGGCTTGGGCTTGGGCCGCTGAGACCGCCCGGACCGCGATTCGGCCCAACAACCGATCCAAATCACGCAAGACCGACTGACGCTTGGCCACTGCCGCACTACCGCCTCGCGGCACACGCACGACGACCTGTTCCAGCACGCTCGGGGATGCCTCGGAGGAAGCGGTTCGATAGCGATTCTTGATCGCCGTCGCCAACGCCGCCACATGCGCACCCTCTCCTGGATAAGTCCGAGCCACGCCCTTGCCGGCCGCACTGACCCGAAACACGAGCTGCCCGAGCCAAAGGTCCAAGTCCGCGGGAATCGGCTTGCCGCGCGGCATGAGCCGGTTGGCGATAGCGTCAACGTTCCCGCCCTCCAACAGCACGGCCATCGCCAACGCATTATCATCCACAGGCTGAACCGGCGGCGCAGGTTGGGGCGGCGGCATGGGCGGAGCCGCGTCCACCTTGGTTGTCGGTGTCGTGCCAATGCGCGGCACTAACAGACGTGAAGGCGTCGCTACCGACGGTATCGGCGTGCCAGAAACGCTCGTAGCGACCGTAGTCGCCGCAGCATCATCGATCTGTACACCCGCCGATGCCGGCAAAGGCCCAGGGGCTTCAATAGGCATTTTCAGAGAAACCGGTTCGAGGCTACGGCCGTCGTCGCGAGCATCAAACCCATTTGGATACCATTCAATGGTCGGACCGAGCGGCCGGTAATCATTTGCCGTAACCCAGGTACGCAGCTTTCGATAGTGAGGGGGCACCACGGCTCCGGCTTGACCGATCGGCATGGATGCTACCCATTCCGCACCGCGCGTCGCGCGCTGAAACGGCAGGTCAGGCTTGTGACTCGCGCTCGCAACAAAACCGACTTAGCTCCGAACGGCTCCAGCGTTTCGACCTGTTGGGTCCGCCCCGTACCGTACATAGATCGCGCCGTTGATGCCGTGGCTGCGTGTGTACGCCAAAACTTCTTTCAGCTTTGCCCGCACCGTCCAATAGGGTCCGGTGTGTTCGAGATAGACAACAACCGCCGGCTCGGTCCGCTCGATCGTGATTGCGGGCTCTGACGCCGGAGCATCATCGCTAGCACCGTTTCGAGCGAGGCTGGCTCTCTTGCTGTTGAGGTCGGGATTTATTCTTCCCCCCTTACCAAGGGATCGAGGGGGGTTCTTCGAACAGGAAAAAACCGCCCCCAGCCCTTCCTTGTCAAGAAGGGCGGCAAGAAGCTGAACGACCTCACTGGACACCGCTCTGGGTGCAGCGTCAACACGCACGGACAACGCAAGAACAACTAACGCAATCATGAAACTACACTTTCGCACGATTTTGGCTCCGCTCAGGTTTTCTGGTTTGGTGGCCAGCTTGCGTTCGCCACTCCGGGACCGCGAATGCGATCTACCGACAGTTCCTTCGGCACCCACCAGCGATCCCGGTCAAGGCAGTGTACCCCCGTCTCGGTGCCGCGTCGCCTGCCCCGCCGACCCTGCTAGCGATCCAAGGGCAAATCACCCTCAATCACTTTCGCAAACAAGAAAGAAAGCCGGCAACGACGAAAATGGTTGCCCTGGGTTATCCTGCATGGCAGGCGTGCGGGTTGGCCTTTTGTTTTTCGGTACCGTTGCCAACACCTGACATGGTCATTACCCTTACAGGGTATACGGCTGCGGGCTGCCGTGGGACCAAGTGAATGAACATATAGGACAAGCGACGCCGATGTCGCAGTATTATGGAGTCTGTCAAATGAATTGCACAAGAAACTCATTGCTGATTGCCACCCTCTGTTCGGCTACGCTTCTGGTAACCGGTTGCCCGAGCGTCACGACGCCTCTCCCCACCCCCGAAGAAGACCCCGTACAGGTTGGGCCGGTGTCATTCAGCACGCAGATTCAACCAATCTTTGATGCCCAATGCGCCTTTTGCCATGCCGTCGATGGCATCGCTCAGGCTTCCGTACCGCTCCTACTGACGGCGGGCGATTCGTACGCCATGCTCGTGGGCCAGCCCAGCGCACTCGACGCGAGCCTCACGTTCGTCGTCGCATCGGACTCGGCGGCCAGCCTGCTCTTAACGAAAGTCGAATCGAGCAACCCACCCGTGGGCAGCCAGATGCCCCTTGGTGGTACCGCGATGTCCGCTGCCGACGTCAATCTGATCCGTACCTGGATCGACGAAGGCGCGCTGGACAACTAGCGAACCGAATCGAGCCCCCGCCTGTTCGCGACTGTAGTAACGAGTGCAGCGAATGTGGGGCTGCAACCAAGAAAACTGCATTTCTCGGTGCCACAATTTTTTTATTGACGCCGCCGGGGTGAAATCGGTAGAATGATCGCTGTGGACTGTCGGCCGTTGATGCGGCTGACCAGCGCCACCCTGCCACGTCGCATTTGGCAACAAGGAGCGTGAGGATGATCGTGCGCCTATACATTTCACTCGCCATGACCGGGTGCCTCTTGCTCATCCCAGGCATCGCTAACGCCGACGGTGTCTGTCCGATAGAGACGGCAGGAAATTGCCAGCCTTTTGATGACTCACCATCCGGGATCAACAGCACGTTGACTTACGACTTCGAGGGAATCCTAGCGGCCGACGATTTCATTCCGCAATTCGACACGCTCACGAGTGTGTGCGTCTGGGGCGTAGCCCTTCCGGACGACCAAAACTGCGCCACGAACGGAGCCAATTTTCGTGTCCGCGTGCTTGGATCGGATGCAGACGGACTACCGGACGTGAACAACGTCGTGGGCGAAACCAACGTCTTCTTTTTCGATGTTTCGACAGAGCCTGTAGCCGGGGCCATTAACCCGACAACCGCATACCACATGCCGCTCGATCCGCCCATAACAGGACTGACCGTCGATGGCTCAACTTGTTATTGGCTAGAAGTCGTCAATACCTCTTTCACAGACACAAACAGCGACTGCTTCTGGTATTGGCGTCCCGGTCAAAGCTCTGGCAGCGGGTTCTCCGCGATTGCGACAAACGGCATCTATGGCGCTGGGTCGCCCTATCCTTTGGACCTTGCGTTCTGCCTCAATGGCGATTTCACCTCCGGCTGCGCACCAGAGATCGGACAATGCTGCTACTGCGACGGATCATGCATGGACCAGCCGCGCAA
>JAJRSR010000021.1 GCA_024278695.1 Planctomycetota bacterium
AATCCTACACCACTGTTGCGCGGTGTCAAAGCATTTTTCCGCACAACGTTACGTTTACGCTCTAGCGGCGCGCCTTTTGCCACACGGCAATCGCGCGCCGATTTTCCAACGTTATCGGCGCGGAACCTATTGCGACATAAGCCAACGCACCAGCGCAAACAACATTTACGCCACCCTTTGGGCTTGATGACATCACGAACGCACACCCACCAAGCCACAACCAACACGTTCAAAAACACACCCATCTCGACGCGAAGCGACCAGGTCACGTCTTCCGAAAACGCAAGCCACACTAACCGCACGTGCGCAAAAAAACCGCAAGAACTAAGGACTTTGCCTGCATTGCGCGAAGCACTGCGTAGACACGAAATGGCGTTTTTTTGTGCCGTGAACGATGATTTCACGAAGCAAGCCTATAGACGTGCCGCGCAATGGCACGCGGTCGATACCACCACGGCGCAGCGCAAGCGCGCGCTCATGATGACGCACGACAACATGGTGCGCGCATCGCCACACACACCGTCCCGCATCGTGACGAAAGTGAAAATCAACAACAGGAAATGCGCGGTTTGGACAACCAAAAAAAAACTGAAATTTTTTTGAATTTTTGTTGCAGAAACGTGCTTACGATGATGTTTTGAAGAATCGATTGGACAATTGAGCGCGGGTCAAGCACCAACCTAGACCGTAATCATTGAACCAATGTCGCACCGATAGCGTAGAACAACACGGCGTGTCGCACACGCGCAGCGCTCTCGAAACGTAAGAAGACGCACCACGACAGAGATCATTTCCTTAGGGTCATCCCGAAACATCGAGCGACGCTCGGCGGCACAATGCTTCGTGACGAGATCAACCAAACACACTCCGCGCGACCGGCCCAACCGTTAAAAATGACAATCAAGGCAATTTAGCAGCGCGACGCGGGCAATAAATTAGATAAATCTTGCGTCCATCGGGCACGACAATCGCCCACCGAAGTCAAGAAATGGTCAAATCATTCGCAATGGGATGTCAAAATGGCATATGACGCGTTGCGCCGCGCGGATCAATCAAGCTGTTCGCACACAAAACCACGGTAATCGCTACGATGGACGGCAACGGCTCTGCTGTACGCGTTTGAGCCGCTTACTTGGCCCGTTCGACATACTCACCCGAGCGCGTATCGATGACGATGCTCTCACCGTTGGCGATGAACGGCGGCACCTTCACCTTGGCGCCCGTCTCGACCACGGCATCCTTCACCTGGTTCGTTACGGTCGCCCCTTTGATCGCGGGGGGCGTATCGGTTACTTCCAGTACCACGGTGTTGGGCAGCTCAAAGGAAATCATCTGCCCTTCGTAGAGTTGACACTTGACCTTCTCATTCGGCTTGAGCCAGGACGCGTTATCGGCAACAAGCTCAGCAGAAATGGGAAGCTGATCGAACGTTTCGCTGTCCATGACGATGAAGTCTACGCCATCGCGGTAGAGAAACTCGTACTCTTTCGACTCGATATAGGGCACCTCGACCGTATCGTCGACGCGAAACCGAACCTCCGCCATCGTCCCCGACTTGAGGTTCTTGATCTTGGCCTGCATGTAGCTGCGCTTGTTGCCCTTGGCCACATGCTTCACCTCATGAACGACGGATGGAACTCCATCGTGAATAATTGTCTTGCCTTTTCGTAGGTCAACGGCTTTTATCATCTGTGTGGCGGCTCCGAAACTTCTGTTGATGCATCACTTGCGGCCCGCGCATGCCAACCGCCTACCTGTGAATATACTCCCCAATGTACCCCGCCGGGTCAATAGAACACGGCCTCTCCCGCAGCCACCGCACTCGAAAAGATCGCCAATCTGCGATCAGCCTGCCTTTTTCGGCTACCCAGCCGGCTCTGTATCTATAGAATCGACCCCCATGAGCCCACGAAAAAGACCGGCCGTCCAACGGTACCATGACCGGGTAGCCTCGCGCTACGACCTTAGCTACGACGACAACTACTGGAAGTGGCACGACGCCCTAACCTGGGATTACCTCAAACCCTTCCTCCCGCGAGACGCCAACAGCGCTGTACTCGATCTGGGCTGCGGCACAGGCAAATGGGGTGCCAAGCTGGCCAAAAGCGGATTCGCCGTGACCAGCGTCGATATCTCCATCCAAATGCTCGACGAAACCCGAGAAAAGATCGAACCACTCGATCCGAAGGAGCGATGTCGTTACATCCAGGCGGACCTCTGCAACATGTCCGAGCTGCCCAAGGACTCATTTGCACTGGCGTTAGCGATGGGCGACCCCATCGGCTGCACGGATACCCCGAAAAAAGCCATGAAACAGATTCGCAGGCTATTAGTCACTGACGGTGTGCTCATCGCCACATTCGACAACCGGCTCGCCGCAATCGACTACTATCTGAAACAAGGTGATCCGGCCGCGTTTACGAAGTTTTTCCGCGACGGCAAGACGCACTGGCTGACGAAGTCTGAGGACGAGCAGTTCCTCATCCACACCTTCACCCCTCAAAACGTGCGAACGCTGGCCGAGACCACCGGGTTTGAGGTCGTGGAAATGGTCGGTAAGACGGTGCTACCCATGCGGCACTACCGGTACCTGCTGGAAACTGCCCAGGACAAACGTACCTGGGCCAAAATCGAGAAATCTCTCGCCCGCACCAGTGATGCCCTAGGAAGGGCTGGCCACATTCAAGCGGTCTTTCGAGCCGTCTAACGACGGAGGGACAACAGACGCCACCCCACCCAAGTTCACCGAAACTTTCTTGCTCCCCGCGATGGGACGAAAATGGGGCGAAAAACGGCGACTTGCAAAAACCCGCAAATCATTACATAATGGGAGTTTAGTGCCGGTGCATGCGGTGCCGACCGGCGAGGGACGGGTTCTCCAGGCCAACGGACATACGAATGGGCGAAATACTCGAAGAGCTTCACAAGTTACAGATCGTGGAGCTCAAGCTGGCGGATATTCGACAGACACATGATGACAAAGCTCGACGGCTGGAACGCTTCCGCCGCCGCGCAGAGCAGGCAGACGACCAGGCCCAGCAGCATGCGAGGACCGTTCGTGAACGCCAGATGCGCATCGACGCGTTGTCTCTCGACATCGCCGCCCGCGAGGATCAAATCAACCACCACCGTGTGGCGCTAACCAAAGCCAAAACGAACAAGGAATATGCGGCCATCCTCTCCGCAATGAACACAGAGAAGGCCGACAGCAGCAAGGTCGAGACTGACGCGCTCCAACTGATGGAGGAGATGCAAACGCTCAAGGAAACGGGCGAGGCCATAGATGCTGAAAAAGCGAAACACGTTGCCGATGCGGAAGCCGCCCAGCAAGCCCTGGAAGCTTACGACAAGCAAACCGAAGAAGCACGTACCGCGCTTGAAGCGAAACGTGCCGGTCACGCAGAAAAGATTCCAGGCCCGATCTACTCGATGTTCAGCCGCGTCGCCCGGCGCAACGAGGGGGACGCTATGGCGTCCGTCGAGAAAACGCACCCCAAACGGGACGACTACATCTGCGGTGGCTGCAACATGTCGATCACACTGGAAGTGGTGAACGCTCTCCAAACGCGCGACGAGATCCAACTCTGCGGGCAGTGCGGGCGCATTCTGTATTTCGCGCGGGCTACGGCTAAGAAGTAAGCGGGTGAAAACGCCGGCGGGGTTTGAACCAGGGGAATACCTAGAAAGTTCAGCGTCGCTCATCCGAGCCATCGGCCTGCGTCTTCTGCAAGCGGCACACGCTGTGGACCCAGAGCGGTTGAACCCAGAGCGGTTGAACCCAGAGCGGTTTTCTCAATCCAAGTCGCTCAAGACCGCGTCCAACATGCCATCAATCGCTGTCTCATCGAGCTCATACCGACCTTCACCAATAGCGACGAGCGCCGCCAGTACGCGCGCCGCGCGGATATTGTCGTGATCTCCGGGACCTTCAACGGATTCCTGAGAGAGATTTGATTCGAAACGCTCATCGTGCTGTAGAAACCCGAAATCGGCGACCATAATCTTCACTCCCTTAGAGCGCGATGCACACCGAGACAATTACCCAGCACGGGTCGCCGGCCAGGCTCCGATAATTCGGCGGATTGAAGGCTTTCCTTGAGAACTTTCTTTTCGTTTCACTGAGATTCACAGGCGACCGTCGCTGATGTTTCGGGAAAAACGCTTGACGGGAAAGCCTACTTTGACCGATAACATGGTTGTCCAAGAGCCTGGAAATGCTCGCCCGTTCACTGATTTCGTTCGCGAATGGATTGAGGTGCCGCCGATGCGTAGAGGGGAATTGCTGCTTGTCTTGGTGGTCGTGGTGTGCCCTTCATGCGTTGGTCCGAGCCGCACCTCCGACAGCAACACACCGTTCGCCCCGAAACACATGTACACCAAGCGCGTGCCACGGGCACCGCAGCCTCGTCTGTCGCATTCGACCCGCCCCAGCCAACCCCTTCCCCGTCGTGACCTGACGGCCCGAAGGCCGCAGCGCACCTGGTACCCGCGCGGCCGTAGGGTGAGCGACCGCTGGACGACCATCGTGATCCATCACAGCGGCACCGACCGCGGCAGCGCCGTTTCTTTCGACAAAAACCATCGCGAAGAGCGGGGGTGGGAATCGCTGGGCTATCATTTCGTCATTGGAAATGGTACCGATACGCCCAACGGCAAGGTCGAGGCTGGTTTGCGCTGGCACGAGCAGAAGCACGGTGCTCATTGCCAATCACCAGGCAATTACTTCAACGATCATGGAATCGGAATCTGCCTCGTCGGTGATTTCACAAAGTCACGACCCACGAAAAAGCAGCTACGTGCCCTGGATGAGCTTGTACGGTTCCTCAGTAAAACCTGCTCGATTCCGCCATCACGCGTCACCACGCATAAGCACATTAACCGAACCACCAAATGCCCCGGTCAGTATTTCGCCCTCGAGCCCGTCCGACGGCACTTGGCCAAAAACCCGGCTTCTCGCCCCACAGCCCTGGTTTCGCAGCGTCGCACCCGTCAGTTGGGCGCTCGATAACAACCCGATGCGGGGAGATTGCACTGATTTCGCCCGCCTGTTGCCTGCGAACTGTTTACTTTCTATAGGATGTCCTAAACTGCGGCCGATTCCGGTCCGATGGGTAAAAGTAACCGATAACTTGTCGGAGACTCGTCCGATAAGTTGCACGGACACTCGTGAAGCCGGTATGATGTCCGCAGAGGGCGGCGACCGAGCGAAACAGGTAAACGACGATGACCGCCGAATTCGAGCGGCCAATGGCAGGAGCGCTATCGATGAAAAAAAACAATCTACGCAAGCGAGTCGTTCGAGCCATGATGGCGATGGCCGTCGGGGGCTCGGCGTTTCAGTTGAGCGGCTGTGACCCGGCCGTACGGACCACACTGCTCGACGGCTTGTCGGCCACGACAACCACACTGAGCAATGCGCTGATCACGGCCTTCTTCCTGGGTCTTAATGACAACCAAGGGACCGGGCTCACCACGATCTAGAGGTTGTGAGACGCTCGCGGGCGACGGTACCGCCGTAGTCCGCGCGGCTAGCGCCCTGGTTCGACACAGAAATCGGAGCGCTCGGTGGAAACGCCGGGCGCTTTTTCTGCGCGCCAACATCCTTGGGCTCACGGCGCAACGGTGTTTGTGCGATAACGGTCCACGCTGGCAGATGCCGCGTTGCCCGACGCCCCTTCAAACACGTTCATGAACATGGCCGCGTCGCGCATATCGACGAAAAAATCGAAATTGATATCGAAACCGGTTCTGCAGAGTCGAGCCGCCGGAAACCGCGGACCACCTGCGAGCATGCAGTTCGACAGGGCCAAGGCGTCGTCGAGCGCAACGACGCAATTGGCGTCATAATCACCGCGAACATGCCCCTGCGGATGGACCGGCTTTCCCGCCAAGGTGAAATCGCACAGGTCCGAATCGTTCGGAACGCCATCGTTATCAATATCAGAGTCGCAACCGTCGATGAGTGAATCCCCGTCGAAATCCGGTTCACATTCATCGGGGATTCGGTTGTCGTCACAATCCGTCGCGCCGGCCAAGACCTCGCACGTATCCGGGATGCCGTCACCATCACAGTCCCGAGCACATTCATCGGGGATCAGATCGCCGTCGCAGTCCTCACTTCTTCCTTCGGTCACGTCTTCATCGTCTGGCAGCCCGTTGCCGTTGCAGTCTGCCGCACCGATACGCAGGAAGTACACGTCCTGTTCACCGTTGAAGGTGGCCGCATACGCCACGCTCACGCCGGTATTATCTGAAATCATGTCGTAGTAATCACCGAGCTTGTCTTGCTGCGGGTAGCCGAGCGTATGATTGAACGCCGGGCTCACGGGGATATTGGCCGCCCACGTCTCACCGCCATCCGACGAACTGGTGTAATACAGCTCCGAGAACGTCACCGTAAAATCAGCGCGCGTATCGTTGAAGATCACGTCGATCCGCCCGTTCGGTGCGACGGACATCGTCCCTAACCACTGCCACGCGCCATTGCCTGACGCGTCATCATTCACGCGGACCGGAGGGCTCCAGGTCTCCCCGCCGTCGGTGCTGCGTGAGAACATGACATCCGCCGGATCATTCACACTCAGCCGCCGAACCGTGGAGAGAACGTACACATTCCCCCGCGTAGTTCCTGCGGAATGGTCCGTCGCAACCCAGGCTTGACCGATCAGACCGACCGGATTCGGCGTACCACCGATCGCGCGAACACCATCCAGATCAACCTCGCGAACCAGATCCCACGTCGGCGTCTCCAGGGCGTTCTTCGCGTTTGATGATCGGTTGATGTTGAACTTCGGTACAAAAGCAAACGTGCTCCCCACGACAAACACCTCGCCATCCACTCCCACGGAAACCGTGCTCGAAAACTGCTGAACGGGCATGGAAATCGGATTCATCCAGGTCGCGCCGAAATCAGTGCTTCGAGAGAAAACACCGGGGAAACAACAACCCGCGCCGGCGTTGGGTGTCCACGGCACATAGAGGTTGCCGCGCCCGATGCCGTCCGTGCGATCGACCGTAACCCAGGCTTTGTCGCCGCCGAACGCATACACCTCTTGTGGCCAAGTCACGCCGCCGTTTTCCGTACGGTACATATAACACGCCCAGTTGCCCGGGCCGCGATCCGGCTGGAGTGCGTAATAATAGATTCGCCCGTCCGCGTCATAGGCGAGCACCGGGTCGCTGGAAAACACACCCGGCTCAAGCACACCGGGGCTCGTCCACGACTGCCCGTTGTCGTGGCTGTAAGCCATGCCGCTCTGGCGAAAGCTGTTTGAAATTGTGTCGAACTGCCGCCAGCCTATGACATAGGTACCCGGCGCGGTGGGGTCAATGGCGATCGACGGCTCGTTGGCCGCATCACCCACGGTGTTGTTGCCGCTGGCATCCACGTTGACTTGAATGCTGACGAAGCCATCCCGGACCCAGTCCTTCGCGACCGATACGGCGCGAGGGCGCTGCCCCACCGGAGGCACGACTCGCGGCACGGGAACTTCCATGTGGGTACGATCCGGCTCCGCATCTTGTGGGGCGATCGGTGAGACAGCCGCGCCGCCGTCACGCGAGGAAACCTGAGCCACAGCAGCACCGGAAGCCAAGCTGCTCAAGACGAAGACGTAACACGAAACAAACAAACGAATCTTCATCGCGGTCCCTCTTTCACCCTGAACAAATGCCTCTGCCACAACCCTTCGCTTGCCCGCGCTACGAAATAATGAACGGGTGAAGCCGTACCACGTATGGTGGCACGGCACCGAGCTATTATTCCCCAAAACCCTGCTGATTTCCCCGACGCAGGTTTTTTTCCGGACCGAACAGGTCAAACCGTTCGATAAAGCTCGTTTGCCTCGATGTAGGCCGAGACCCGCTCCGGCGTCAGGAATCGGATCGAGCGCCCCTCAACCACGCGCCGCCGGATATCCGTTGAGGAAATCTCGATGCGCGGCGTCTCCGTAATGCCCCTGCGAAGTCGCGCCGCGCGATCCACGCCGATTGTCTCACTGAGTGTGTCCCAGTCCGCTCCGTTCCACCCCGGACGGACGGCCGTGATAATCTCACAAGAGTCGATCAGCGCTGTCGCCCGGTGCCACGTCGGGATCACGCCCAGCCAATCCCCACCGATCAGCCAATACAGCACGGTCGCGTCACCAAACTTCTCTCGAAACCGGCTCACCGTGTCGATCGTGTAGCTCGGACCCTCGCACGAAAGATCCGCATCACTGAACTCAAACAACGGCTCGTCGGCGATTGCGATTCTCACCATCTCTGCACGGTGATCGGCCGCGGTAAGCCCATCGACCGCCTTGTGCGGCGGCGAGGCCGACGGAAGAAACAGCACCCGGTCCAACCCGTGCCGTTCGGCCACCGCTCGCGCGACGATGAGGTGCCCGTGGTGTATGGGATCAAAACTGCCGCCGAAGAGCCCGATGCGCGTAGCCATGCCACCCAGTGTAGCCCCAAGCCGGTCCGAATAGTAGCCGGGCGACGTCACGACCTAATCCGACCCGCGCCAGCGACCGATAATACCTCATGAGACGATCGACCATGACGATACAGATTGCAAATCCAACACTCAGCATCGTGCTGGCCACCCACAACCGGCGCGACGTGGTGCGGCGTACGTTCGAGCAACTCGAAACCTGCGGGTTGGATCGCTCCGAATACGAAGTGATCGTCGTGGACAACGCCTCCACCGACGGCACGGCCGAGGTCGCCGAGTCATGGGCCGACCGCGTGATCCGGCTCGACGAGAACGCCGGTAGTTGCGCCAAGGCAGACGGCGTCGCGGTGGCGCGCGGCGTGTTCGTTCTGTTTCTCGACGATGATTCCTATCCGCTCGATGGCTCGCTCCGGCAGATGCTCGGCCACTTCGCCGACGAGTCCACACTCGGGGCGGCCGGCTTCACCGTACACCTTCCCAGCGGCGCGCTCGAAGGCGCGGCACTGGTGGATGTTTTCCTCGGTTGCGGCGTCGGGTTTCGGACGGCGGCGCTTCGCCAAGTCGGCGGATTGGACCGGTCCTTTTTCATGCAGGCCGAGGAATACGACCTCGCCTTCGCATTGACGCGTGCCGGCTGGCGCGTCCGAATGTTTGACGCCCTCCACGTATTCCACGAAAAAACCCGACAATCTCGCATTAACGAGCGGACAATGTACTACGACATCCGCAACAACCTGCGGGTCATCGCACGGCACCTGCCCGCACCCCTCCATCGAATCTATCGGGCCGATCTGCTATCGCGCTACAAGTGGCTTGCATCTATCAACGGTCACGAGCGCGCTTATGCTCGCGGCGTACGGGACGGACGGATGTTGGCCGCCTCGGAGCGAAGAGACTATCGCGCGCGCCGGCTCAGCCTGGATGAACTGGATCACTTTTTCGGCTGGCGGCGCATCAACAGCCTCACGGTGGACCTCGCACGGCGTGGGGTGGGCCGGGTTGTCTTTGCCGATCTCGGTAAAAACATCTTCGCGTTCTACGATGCGTGTCGGCGCGCGGGCATCGACGTGTCCGCTATCGGTGACGACCGTTTCGCGGCACCGCAGCGTGTCTATCGCGGCGTTCCGATCGTACCGCTGGCCGAGGCACTTGAAATGCCGTCCGACGCGGTGATCGTAGCTAACTCTGCGGCCGTCTTCGCCGACCTCACGGCTGAACGCGTGGCGTCCCTATGCCAAAACCGCGATTCCAATGGTTTACGGGTTACAAAAAGCGGGCAAACGGCGGTTCGGAACTTTCGCCGCCACCGCCAGCGACCGATAAACGCAAGACGGATGCCAGTGATCGCGACGCACCGGTGCCGAGCATTGCTGGATTTCGAGAGGCCGCACAGGCTTAAAGCCAACGGCTCAACGTGCCAAAGGCACCGGAACCATCAGCGAGAGAAGCAGCGATGAACAAGACAGCACTGATTACCGGCATCACAGGTCAGGACGGGTCGTATCTGTGTGAACTGCTCCTCAGCAAAGGGTACACGGTCCACGGTGTGATCCGGCGATCGAGCGTTTTCACGACGGAGCGAATCGACCACATTTACCAAGACCGCCACGAAACCGACGTCCGGCTAAAACTGCACTACGGTGATCTGCTCGACGCGACGAACCTCCGCCGCATCATCGGTGAGGTGCGTCCGGATGAGGTGTACAACCTCGCCGCCCAGTCGCATGTGCGTACGAGTTTTGATGAGCCGGTCTACACCGCGCAGGTCGTGGCCATCGGCTCGTTGCACCTGCTCGAAGCGATTCGTGATTTTCAAACCGCTGCCCAGAGAGAGGTGCGGTTTTACCAGGCATCCAGCAGCGAGATGTTCGGCAAGGTGGCCGAGATTCCGCAATCGGAGACGACGCCGTTTTACCCCAGAAGCCCCTACGCGTGCGCCAAGGTTCAGGCGTATTGGCAGACCATCAACTACCGCGAGGCGTATGGACTCTATGCGTGCAACGGGATTTTGTTTAACCATGAATCGCCGCGGCGCGGTGAGACCTTCGTCACGCGAAAGATCACGCGGGCGGCCACCCGCATCAAACTCGGCCTGCAAGACAAGCTCTACCTGGGCAACCTCGACGCGAAACGCGACTGGGGTTTCGCGGGTGACTACGTTGAGGCGATGTGGCTGATGCTCCAGCAGGAGTCGGCCGACGACTTCGTCATCGCCACGGGTGCGTGCTACAGCGTCCGCGAGTTTCTCGATGAGACATTCGCGTACCTCGGGCTTGACTGGTCCGAGCATGTAGAGTTTGACCCGAGGTACCTGCGCCCGACCGAAGTCAACATCCTCCAAGGCGACGCCACAAAAGCCCGAAACGCGCTCGGCTGGACGCCCAAGGTCGGGATGCACGAGCTGTGCCGGATGATGGTGGACACGGACTTGGCATTGGCCGAACGCGAGCGAACGCTAGTCGCCGCCGGGCACCACATCACCGCCTCTGCGCACGACTTCGCGCCGGCGTAAGACACGAGACAGGCTATGCGCGATCCGCGCAGCACGACCCACCTACACATACCCTGGTTCACGCGCGATCACGCGTAATACCCCAAAACTTGCCCCGGCAACAATGGGACAGAAAGGGAGTAAACGTCAAACAGCATTCTGCGGCGGGCAGTGCCCGCCCTACGGAGCGAGAAGCAAACGGTTGGGGCGGGAAGCAACACGTTGACATCGAATTGCGGCTGAGGGCTGGTTGTGGTTGAACGCTAGTCGCGGCGGTCGATGGTCGCGTGGGACGGCGGGTCATCTTGACCGAGGGGGACGCGGATGGAAGGGTCTGCTGTTCGCTCGAAGGGTTTGTCGGCCAGCAGGAACGGACGGTGTTGTGATACGCTGATGAGCAGCGCCAGCGCCATCATCCCGCTTAGAAAACTACTGCCACCATATGACACAAACGGCAGCGTCATTCCGGTGATCGGCAGCAACCCCAGCGCCATGCCCACGTTGATGATCGTCTGTGCGGCGAGCAGCGTGACCACCCCCACCGCGAGCAGCCGGCCGAACGGCTCCGTCGTGGCCGACGCGATGTGTAAGCCGGCCACCACGATCACCAGGTAGCACCCGAGCACAACAACCGCGCCGAGCAACCCCCACTGGTGACAGATCAGCGCGAAGATAAAATCATTGTGGCGGTCCGGCAGGAGCGAATGCGTCACATAGACGCCGTCACCATACCCTTGCCCAAACACCCCGCCGCTCCCCACGGCGTTCTTCGAATGGACGAGCTGGTAACCGCTGCTCGCGGCCCACTCCAAGGCCTGCCGCTTGGTCGCCAGGAACGTGTAATCCTGCGGTGATTCCACAACGGCGCGGCGCAATGACTCCGACTGCAACAGCACGGCCGTCACCCGCAACCGCTGGTACGGCTTAAGCTGCCCCCAGGCTAGCGGCGCGGCGATGACACCAAGCAACGCGATGATGGCCAGGTGCCGCTTTCTGGCACCGGCCAGGAACAACATGGAAAACAACACCGGCACCAGAAGGAGCACCGTGCCCAAGTCCGGCTCCAGCAGAATCAGCGCGAAGGGAATCGCGGAAAGCGCAAACGGCACGAGCAACCCGGAAAAACGCTGGTAGTTCTGACGGTACCGCAGGTACCACGCCAACGCCAAGACGTAGGCGATTTTGAAAAACTCCGACGGCTGCATCTGAAAACCGGGGAGGCGAATCCACCGGTACGCGCCGTTGCGCGGCGCGGTGAGTCCGCCGAAATCAACGTGCAACACCTTGGCCACGAGCAACGGCACCAACGCCGCCACGGCAAACCCGCACAAGACGTATGATGATTGTGCGATCCTATGGTAGCCAAGCCGCAAGACGACGATCATCAGAAACACGCTGGCTAGCACAAACACGCCCTGCTTGCCGGCGTTGAGCGGGCCGTCGTGACCGCGGGCGTAGTGTGTGTCCGTCACGTAGACCGAAGCGAGCCCGACCACCGTTAGCACAGCGACAGCCGCCAGGATGATCCAGCCGGACTGCGTGAGGTTGATCGCGACGCGTCTCATGGTTGGGGTGCCGCACGAGCCACGGGTGGAATAAGTAGATCGTCACCGAAGGCATCAATCACGGCCGAAGCGATGCGCTTGGCGAGTGGTCCGCTGGTGCGACCGCCGCTACCACCAAACTCGACCAGCGCGGCAAACGCCACGCGCGGCTGGCGGGACCAGTCCGGCATGCCGTCGCCATCGATCGGCTGTAGGTAGCCGCCGAACCAGGCGTGCGAATGCTCATCACCCGACGACGACAGCACGGTCGGCCACTTCGACGCGACCTTGACGCCCTTGGGATCGAACGTGGCCGACGGAAAAAGCCGCGTAAACCGTTCGATCGCGTCGCGCTTCGAGCCGGCTGGCAACTGCTCGACCCGATCCCGCCCGGTCTCATCGACAAACTACACGTTGTACGCCGTCGGCCAGGGGTAGGCGGTGGCCGAGCCGGTTTTGCCGACAAGCGCGTAACGATCGTTCACGAAGTGCGCATACTTGTAGGCCGTGCCATCGGGATCATTCACGACGCCGTACATGCCGCTGCGGATCGCCTGCCAGGATTCGCGATCACCGGGGAGCGTCCACGCTGGCTTTTGCTCAGCCGCACCCACGAGTGTCGCGTCGCGATAGGTGCCCGATGCGTAGGTCGCCATGAGGCTTGCCACCTGGATCGGCGTCATGGAAAGCTCACCCTGGCCGATCGCGTAGAGCCGCGCCAAGCCGGGGGTGGTCCGCAGCCCCTTGTTCGTAGCTAACCAACTGGACGTCGGGTTGATCCCGTACGACTCTTCACGGAAACCAATACCCGATGACCTGCCGATGCCGATCATGTCAAACGCACTGGTCATGCCATCGACACCGAGATGCTCACCCAGGCGGTACATGAAGATGTTGCAGCTACCGGTCAACGCTTCGACCACATCAACATCACCGTGCGCCTTGCGTCGCGACGAACCGTGCATCTGCCAGCAGCGCCACCGGTCGCGGTGATCCTCAAACAGATACCCCGTACACGTCTCACGCGAGTTCAGATCAATCACGCCCGATGTCAGACCGGTCAGGCACACAAACGGTTTGATGATGGATCCGGGTGAGTAGCGGTTGGAAACGGCCCGAAACCGTAACGGCAACCCCACCGTGTCGTCGCGAAGCGTCGCGTACCATTCGTCAAACCGGTTCGGGTCGTAGCTCGGGTAGGATACGAGTGCGAGCACCTCACGGCTTGGCACATCCATCACGACGATGGCACCGCCGCCGGACTCCGGGACTTGATCCACCGTGGCACCGAGCAAGCGGTACAACCGGCGCTGCAGGTTTGCGTTGATCGTCAACGAGACGTCGCTTCCGTTCTCCGCCTCGATCATCTCCGAGGTGACCACGTTGCCGTCGCGGTCCAACGTCATCCGGCCGCGCCGCCCGCGCAGCAGCGTCTCCGATGAATACTCCACGCCCGTCGCGCCGCGCGTTTCGTCCGCCCGGTAGCGTCCGAACGGATCTTCGTTGTTGGGATCGTGTGCGATGTCTTTCGCGGAGACGCGCGTCATCCGACCGAGCACATGGGCCAGGGACGTGGTGTTGTGTGCGAAGCGCCGCACCGAGGAGCGCTCAACCCGAATCCAAGGGTACCTCAGGAACGACTCGCGCGCGGCGATCTGTTGGTCGCCATCCAGCGCGGGCATGATCGTATGGCGTACGCGTTCTTCCGCTACGGGCGCGTCGAAGCCGCGCCGTCGCGCGACGGCTTCACGAATCCTGCGGACCCGATCGTACAACGTCCGGCACCGATCCTGCGCAGCCTGCTCGGCCTCATACCAATGCCGCTGCGCGAACGCGTCAAGATCACGCCACATGTCGTCGAGTTCATTCTCAAGCGACGCCACCAGTGAGCCATGCGACACACCCTGTGGTGCCCGACCCGATCGCTTCCACAGCGTGAGCAAGTCCTCACCGCTCTGCGGATCCTTCGCAATACCGAAGGCGATCGCGTCAAAGTCGATCATCAGATCCCAGCACGGCTGATCGGAAACGAGCACTTCACCGGTTCGATCAAGAATACGCCCGCGCACGAAAGGGAGCCGCTTGGGTTTGAGCAGCAGCGATCGCTCCGCAGCGTTGCGGTAATAGTCGGCCTTGACCACCTGAAGCTCAGTCAGCCGAACGGCGATCACGAGCAACGCCAGCGAGAACCCGCCGAGCAAAATCTTGAGGCGCAGATCAAACACGAGCACCCCCGTGCTTGTGCAAGCCGGGGAAGGTGTAGCGAGGCGGCGTCAAACCGAAAACGCGCGATACCGGCAGCAGAACCGCATGAACGGGTGGTGCCAAAACTCCCGTGTAGACCGGTGCTAAGATCAACGCTACCACCGCGTCGGCCACGAGCGACGACGAGGGATCAAACATGATCCGCTGATACACCAGCCAGCCAAGACCCACGAACGACGCCGTGGCAGCCGTCAACGCGAACTGGCTGAACGCATTGTAGCGAAACAAAAAATCCCGCACCGAAGCCACGAGCACCGCGGCCATCGCGTAGGACACGGAGAGCAGGCCGAACCGCTCGATGGTCATCAGGTCGGCGAGTACGCCGAAAACCCAAGCCGCGAGCAACGCGTCACGCCACTTGGCGTGCATCCCAAAAAACACCGTGACGACAAGAACCAAGTCAGGACGGGCACCGAACAACAACACGCGCGGCATCAGCGCCGATTGCAGCGTCAGAACGCCGATGGCCAACATGAAGACGGAGATCCAACGCACGACACCTTACCCCCCGGGTCTGTCATCCGCGCGCTGAAACGGCAGCGGCTGCACACGGTGCTTGGCCAAAATGCGCAGCACCGCGCCCGCCGCCGACACCTGAAGGCGCGGGTCCGATGTGTCATCCATGAGCCCTTGAAGCAGCGGCAGCGCCTCGGTTCGCCCAATGGCACCGAGCGCCATCGCGGCCATCTGCCGAACGCGCAACACCTG
>JAJRSR010000022.1 GCA_024278695.1 Planctomycetota bacterium
GACTTCTCGCGATGGGCACTTCACCCTTCGGCTGGTGGAACCGCGGCACCGAAGACGCGCCGATCTCCAAGCTCGAACTGATGTGGCCCATGACCGGGCCTAACTCAATGTACGAGTGGCCCGACTGGTCACAGCTCGCGTGGTACGAGCTTTTCTCGGCCGGGCTCATTGGGTTGTTCGTTTTCGGCGTCATTGGTCTCATGTGGGCGTTTCTGGTGTCGCTCTACCATAGCGGCTGCACCGTGATCTACTTCCTGCTGCGACGTGATGTTGACGGGACAGACCTCGAAGACCTCTACATCGACGAAAGCGAACTCGATCGAACCGGAGCGTGGCTGCCGGCCACCGCCGCCGGCACCGGAGATGACGCCATCGACTCTGCCGATCCGCCAAACTGATCCCTTTCTTTCGGTGTGCATGAGAAACGACTCCGCCCTCGACCGGCATTCGACCGATATCAGCGTTAGCATGAGCGGTGCGCGCGCCTGTGGGGTCCGCGTGATGAGTCAATGGATTGACCGAAACGCAGGGGCAGAAGCGGCAACACATGAAGATCGGCGTATTCAACCACGGATGGTGGACATCAGCCGCTGAGGCGCTCGGACATATGCCCGTCGAGCTGCCCGTGGCTGTTGGGAATGACGGAAACCCCTACCACGCCGATCTAAGCCACCGCATCGCCAACGTGCGGGCTGTCGCCGCACGGTTTGCCGAAGCCCCCCCAGACTTCCTAATCGATAACGGCGGCACGGGGCTATCGTTTGTCACCGGGGTCGAGGGTGCCGGGGCGAGCCTTCGCCCGCTGCACGAAGCACTCGAAAGACCGCTGCTCTCGCATTTTATCGATCCGCTGGTCACGGCCTTTGCCGGGCTGGATTGGTCCGTAGCTTGGCAGAGCCTTGCCAGCCCCAACTGGGTGAAGA
This sequence comes from Planctomycetota bacterium, assembly GCA_024278695.1. Taxonomy (GTDB): domain Bacteria; phylum Planctomycetota; class Phycisphaerae; order UBA1845; family UBA1845; genus JAJRSP01. The sequence goes on from JAJRSR010000022.1 coordinate 924, forward strand.
TGTTCTGGGACAAGGCGCAGGTCCATGAGCTGCGTCAGTTCGGCATCGATAACGTGATTCACGTGCCGATGGCCGCCCCGGATCGCAAGTACGACACGACCCCGTTAGACCCGGACAAGGTCCGCCCGGTTGCCTCCTTCGTCGGCGGGCAGAACACTGGTTTTTTCACGAGCGGGCACCAAGTTCCCACAACAAGCCTTTTTGGTGGCACGCTGGCCGCCGGCGTTCGGAGTGATATTCCGGATGCGCTTTTCTACGATATTTACCACAACATCTACGGGCTCGGGCTACCCATTTCGCAAGACGACAGTGCCGAGGTCCGCGCGGCCAAGTCGCGGGCGTATTTTGACGCGAAGCTGTTCCACAACGTCAACCTCTGCATCAAGAATCGTGACCGCTTTGTGATCTATCTCAAGCGGGCGTTGGGTGACGGGTTCGAGCTCGTCGGGCGCGGGTGGGACACGGCTTATGGTCTGCCGACGGGCACACCGTTCCCAACGACCGATCAATACCTCCAAAACTTTCGCGATGTGGCCATCAACATCAATCTGGTCAACGGCAATGCCGAGACCGGATTGAACATGCGCCACTTCGAGGTCACCGCTGCCGGCGGGTTTCTGCTCTGCTATCAGCAACCGGAGTTGGCCGAGAACTTCGTGATCGGCAAAGAGTGCGACGCCTTTAGAAACGAAAACGAGCTGATCGAGAAGATCCAATACTATCTGGCCAACCCCAAGGAACGCTGTGCGATCGCGCTGGCTGGTCAGCGGCGCACCTTGGCGCAACACCTGCACAGCCACCGCTTACAATCGGTCTTGCGGATGCTCTCGCCGCAGGCCGCCCCGGTGACGTTTTCAGAAACGACTTGGTCCCAAGATTTCAAGACCTTCGTACCCAAAGCCAAGGTCATACTCGACTGCGGGGCGAACGTCGGGCAGATGGCCCGGAGTTTTCGCCACCTCTACGAAAGCGCCGACATCTACAGCTTTGAGCCGGTCGCCCAATGCTTTTCCGAGCTGGAAAAAGCCTGCGCGGAGATCGGCGCGAAGCCCGTCAAGAAAGCCGTGAGCGATCACGACGGCGTCACCAAGATCAACCTGACCACAAGCCCGGAGTGTCATTCGCTCTTGGGTTACGAGGCGAGCAACCCGTGCGAAAAATACACCTGGATCGTGGATGAGGAAGAGGTTGACGTCTGCTCACTCGACAACTGGTGCGTACAGAACAACATCGATACGGAATCGATCGACATTATCAAACTGGACATCCAAGGCGCTGAGCTTCAGGCCTTGCGCGGTGCCACGAAAATTCTCAAGAGCGCCAAGATGGTGCTCGCCGAGGTCTCTTTTGTCCCGCTGTATAAAGACAGCCCACTCTACGGCGAGGTGGACGCGTTCATGGCGCAGGCCGGTTACCGCCGGGCCGCCCTCTACCCGTCCGATCAGCCGCAGCACTGGGGAGACGCCTTGTATGTCAAGAAGGCAGAAGTTTAACGCACCCGATGGAGCGACGCGTCGATGATACGAAACCCGTTACGCATTGCCACAACTGGACAGCTCGAACGCTCGGTCCGGGAAGCCGGTTTTGAAACCATCCTGCTGCCCGAGCCCTCTCCTTTGGACATCCACGGCTCGATCGAAAAACGGGTAGCCGACGGCGAAGTCCACCGGGCTTTTCTCGAAAAAAACCCGGTGGATCTTATCGTGGACTTCAACACGACGGCGCTCACATTGATCCCTGCGCCACCCGCCATCAACCAGTACGCCATCACCTCAGCCGCCCTGGGCATTCCCTATGTGTCGTGCTACCTCGACCCGGTGACCTCCACCATGCAGCAGGTCCCGTGGGAGAGCCACTGGCACATTCTCGAACAGGACTCGTGGATCAAGTGGATGTACGACGACGCCACCGCCGGCGAGTTGATCCAACAGGGCATACCCAACGTGCTTATGCTACCCATGGCCGCCAGCAACGATGACTTTGATACGACGCCGGCGGTTATCGACGAAACGCCCATCGTGTCGTTCATCGGGCATCCTGCTTCGACCTGGTTCTCCGGCGATCAAACCGTGCAGGCGTCGCAACTGTTCAGCGGGCTCACCGCGGCGGCCGTTCATGCAGACATGCCGGATTTACCGTTCCATAAAATCTTCTACGACCTGTACGAGTTCGCCGAACCACCGAAACCCACAGACGACCCGGCCACCCGCGCCGCCAAAGCGCTGCAGTACCATAATGAAAAGTTCTTTTATTGTGCGTTCCTTGCAGTCAAGCGGCGCGAACGGTGGGTTCATTTTCTCCGGAAAAAACTCGGCGACGCCTTCGAACTCATCGGGGACCATTGGGGTAAGGTCTACGGCTTGGAACATGCACCGCGCATTTGGGATCGTCAGGAATACTACGGCAAGCTGCGCCGCGTGCCGGTCTGTCTAAACCTGCTCAAAGCCTGCCCCGAGTCCGGCATGAATCTGCGGCACTTCGAGGTAACGGCCGCCGGCGGTTTCCTGCTAACCTATCACACGACCGAGCTGGCCCGGTGTTTTGAGATCGGTAAGGAATGCGACGTGTTCCACGACGAGCAGGAACTACTCGAAAAGATCGGGTACTATGCCAGCCACCCGAAAGAACGTGCCGAGATCGCCCTGGCCGGGCAGCGCCGAACGCTCTCGGAGCATCTCTACAGCCACCGGATCACGTCGTTGGTTGAGACGCTCCGGCAGTGCGGGATTCTTCCCAAGGTGGTTGTCGATACCACCCCCGCCGCGCCGCTCGCCGCAGGATCAGCACCCGCCGCCGGCATCACACCTCAGCGTACGCCGCCTACGCCGATCAACGCGGTGCCGAGCGAAGCCGTGGATCTGGCACTCGACGATGGACTCGCATCATGACTGCCGCCGCTGCGATCAACGTCGATCACTTGTTCAAGGCGCAGTTCGGTGAGGACCGGGTGCTTTGGCAGGTCTTTCGTGGCAAGACCGATGGCTATTTCATCGAGATCGGCGCGTTCGATGGCTATTCACTGAGCAACACGTTTTTCCTGGAACAGATGGGCTGGCGCGGGCTGCTCGTCGAACCGATCCAAGAGCTGTGCCAACGTGCGACCGCGCGCCGACCGCGTAGCAAGATCATCCAAGCGGCTTGCAGCAAACACGGCGCGACCGGAACGACCAGCTTTACCATCGCTCAGAACGTGCCCGTCTTGTCGTTTCTTTCTGCGGATGAGGCGCACGTCGAACGCTGCAAACGTGAGGGTGCCAACCTCGTCGAGGTTCAGGTGCCGCTCACCAGCGTCAATGAAATCCTGATGTCTCTGCGAAACGAAGGCTCGGATGATCTTGGCCCCTGGCAGACCAACTGCGGCTGGCGTATCGATCTCGTCTCGATCGACACCGAGGGCTGCGAGCTTGACGTGCTGGATGGATTCGACCTCGATCGGTTTGCGCCGCGCGTGCTGATCATCGAGAACGATAGACCGGCCGGTGAGGCGATCGAACCCTATCTGGACGCGCGCGGGTATCGAAAGTTTTTTCGACAAACCATCAACGATTTTTATGTCCGCAAGGACGACCAAGCCGGTGATCTTCAGCTAGAAGATATCATCGCGCCGGCATGAGCACAGCAATGTCAAACAGTGGGTGTCCCAAACTGGGGCTGCCCCCAAGAGGATCATTCGGCTGCTTGCTCCCCGCCTCGACAAGGAGGGGCCGGGTGAGGTTTTCGACAACAAGGCAGGATGACCCGGCTACTGTTCGGCTGCCCGTCGCTTGGCCGCCGCTAACATCTGCGCAGCGCCTGTGTGTCCGGGATTGATGCGAAGCTCCTGTTCAAACGCCTGCGCCGCCTCCGCAAAGCGCCCCTGCTCGGCCAGCGCGTGCCCGAGGTTATAATTGGCAGAAGGCAACAAGGGATCACAGGCGATCGCTTGTCGAAAGGCGTTTCCGGCCTGCTCAAACGCTCGTGAGCGCGCAAGCACGAGCCCGAGGTTGAAGTGCGGTTGGGCGATCGTGGGGTCAATCTCGATAGACTTTTTCAGCGCCTTGCGGGCATCGTCCAACGCACCCCGCTGCGCCAACACAGTACCAAGGTTCCCCCAGGCTTCTGCAAATAGCGGATCATGTTCGACGGCGCTCCGCAAGAAAACCTCAGCCTCATTCGGGCTGCCGGCTTCCAGCTTGGCCATGCCGAGGTTGTTGTACGGCAGCGAAAACGATGGGTTGATCTCGATCGCCTTGGCATATTCAGCATACGCCTCATCGCGACGACCGGCTTGTTGCAGCGCCCAGCCCAGGTTGTACCGTGCACGCTCGCCGTTGGGATTTTTCGAAACCACATCGTTCCACATGCGAAGCGGGGTCTCGTATACGCGGTTACGCAGCGCGGTAGCCGTACCAAACGCGCCGGACAACCCCACAACAAACGCCAGAAAAACCGCTCGGCTTGTTCGTTCATCACCCGAAGCACCGCCGGATGATCGCGCGACCAAGGCGAAGATCGCAACAACCACGACCAGCATGATCGATGCGAGGGAGAGGTACATCCGGTGTTCGTAGATCGGATCCTGAATCGGTATGAAGCTCGAAGTCGGCGCCAGGACCACAAAAAACCAAGCCCCGACGACACCAAGCGGATGACGGCGAATGATCGCGTACACAGTGCCGCTTAGCGCCGCAACGATCACCAAACCGGGTACGACGGCCGCACCGAACTGCTTGACGATAGGCCAGCCGTAATCGAGAGATTGCCCGACCGGCACCAACGACAACTGCACATACCGAAGCAGCACGGCCGGTTGGGTCAACAGATAATGCCACGCCGTGATATCCGGATGGGAGAACCCCACCATACCAGACGGGCGATCCGATGCGAGCACACCCTGCGCAACTCCCAAAACAAACAGAACCCCCCACGTGGAACACAACGCGAGGTAGAACTGCCGCCGGCGACGCCACGCATCAACCCACCCGTCCGAAAGCAGCACGGCGTCAAAGATCAATACCATAACCGGTGCCGTAACCATAACGGCCTTGGTGCCCATCCCCATCGCGCACGCCGCAACCGAAAGCGCGTACCAGCTTCGGCTTCCGCACGCACCGCGAACCAGGCCGTACATCGTAAGCAAATAAAACAACCCCATCATCGACTCACCGCGCTGAATGACATACGTCACGGACTGCGTCTGCAGTGGATGAACCAGCCAGAGCAACGCAACGCCGAACGCCAGTAGCGGCGCGGCTTCTCGAACGCGCGGGGAACACCGCTCCAGCGCCAAGGTACGCCGAAGCCATCCGAACAAGGTCAGCCCGGCCAGGATATGTACGGCGATGTTGAACAGGTGGTACCCAAACGGTTCAAGCTTACCCAGGGCATAGTTGATGGCCAACGACACCTGAACCACCGGCCTGCGATGATCGAGCAGATGCCACGGCGGAAACAGCGTGCGAATCTGCTGGCTCTCGACGATGTGTAGCTGGTTATCAAATACGAAAGCGCCGTCGAAACTGTCCGCATACACCGCAGCGCCGGCCAGGATCAACAGAACAGGAAACCACCGCTTGCCGCCTGCCCCAGCGCGCGCGGGCTCAGCCGCAGCGCTGCGGCGATCGTCACGTTTCTCTCGGTTTTTCTTACTCGCGCTCACCAAAAACTTTCATCCCGCTGTTACCTACTTCGACCCACCTCGCACGCAGTCTTTGAGATACACCAGCGTACCACAAGTCAATCCGAATCCGCGCCAGAAAGCCCGGACCATGCTCATCCAGCCATACACCACATACTTCGGCTCTCGAAGCCGCCTCAGCAACCGCCACGTCATGGGCACCGTCGCAAGCACCAGCCCGCCGAGCACCATACCCGGCACCCACGAAAAACCCGGCACAAAAGAGAGTGGTGCAGTCGCCAGGGTGAGCATCGCCAGCGGCGGCTGCCCATGATCGAGCAGGTTGCTGTACGAGTCACCCGTTGCGTGCCCCTTGTGGGACAGATGCAAACGCACGCGCCAAAAGCCCTGCTGTCGCTGAATCTTCAGATACCGGCGCAGGTTCGTTTCGTGGTAGTGACCCACACGCGAACTTCGATCAAACCGCAACGCGTAACCAGCGGCCATGACCCGAAACGATAACTCCGCGTCCTGCCCCTTTAAGAACCGCACGTCGAACCCGTTGATCTCATCGAGCACGCGTTTTCGGTACACCACGTTGAACGTAGCCAGGAAGTCCACCTTTGCGGGCATCGACAAGTGCCGCTCCACGATTTCTTCATGAATGAGGCATGCCAGCAACGAATGCGGTACGCAGTTGGCATAACTGCCGCCGACGCCGCCGACCTTGGCATCATCCAGATAGGGAAGCAGTCGATCGAGCGCATCGGGTTCGGCCACACAGTCGGAATCCACGAACCAGATCAGTTCATACTTCGCTGCTGCTATGCCGAGGTTACGCGCGGCACCGGCACCCTGGCCTTCGCCACGAATCAACGTCACGGGGTATTGCTGAACTAAGTCAACGGTGCCATCGACGGAACCGTCATCGACAAAAATGATCTCACCCAGCGCCGGACCTTCCAGCATCGGCACGAGCGCATCAAGGCACTCGCGCACCGTCGCGGCGCAATTGCGTCCGGGAATCACTAAGCTAACTCGTTTCGTTTCCACAGCCACAATCAGTGTAGCTCACGCCAGGGCACGCGTCATTTCCCGCGCAGTAGGGCGTCCATCACAACCCCGCTGCAAACCCCTATCGACTGACGTCGTGCGAATGCCGGCTCTCGTCCGTAGGTCACATTTTCGGACGTAGTGCCAACCCGCATAGCACGGCCAAAAACGCGAACGTATCGGACCATGCATCCCACAAACCATGAATGCGAGAACAACGCGAGAATCGCCGCTGCGCCGACGATAGACAGGCAGATTACCACAGGGGTTGGGGGCTTCGCGCGCACGCCATACGGCGACCGCCACCTGCCGGATGTGTCATGCTGTAGTTAGACGATGCGTGGAGAGGTCTGATATGGGCTTGATTGACTGGCTGCTCGGGCATTTGATACCCGACAACACGGGTTCGTCCAAGCCTATGGCCAAAGGCAACCAGACGGACTCCGGCGGCGGCGTGGCCGTGCTGGAAGCACCCCCGAGCGAAGAAGCCCATGCGGATGTCGAAACGGCTCCAGCAGAGGAACGGTGGTGGGCTCCCGAAGGCGTTGACCTTACCGAACCTGTCGAACCCTGCCGACCTGATCTGACCACCGAAGCGCGGGCGATCGAAAACACACTGGTCTCACACTTCGACGGACATGATCTCTCCATGCCACCGCTACCCAGCGTCACAGAACGGGTGCTTCGGCGTATTCGCGACGGAAAATCGAGCCTGGCCCAAGTCGCCAACAACATCGCGGATGACCAGGTCATCGCGGCCGAGGTGATCCGGATGTCCAACTCGGCGCTTTACCGGGGGCTACACAAGACGACCAGCTTGCCAGGGGCCGTCACGCGCCTCGGTGCCAAGGCGATCCGCACGACCATGCTGAACCAATCCATGCGGGCGGCCATGTTCAGCAAGAAGGGGTCCGACAACGAGTTGTCCGCACTGGTTTGGTACCAATCCCTTGCCGGGTCATGCGTGTTGCGCGGGCTGGCCAAGCTTCTCAAAATGGATGAGGACGAAGCCTCGCTGGTCGGTCTCATGCACGACATCGGCTCCGTGATTGTCCTCCGGTTCGTCGAAGAGCATGAGAAGGCATCGCAAACCCTGCTCGACGTGACGAACTTTGACTACCTTTGCTACGAAGCCCACCAGGAATTCGGCGAACTTGTCGCCGAGGCTTGGAAGCTACCCGACAAGCTCAAGTCGCTCGCAAGCAGTCACCACCTCTATCCCGCAGAGGACGATCCCCTGCGACGGGAGCGGCTCATGGTGATCCTGTCCGACATGATCTGCGCCATGCTCGGCTATGCGCCGCCAGCGTCGTACCAGCTCATGGAAACCCAGGTGGTTGAGGATCTCAAGCTGAAGAACCGACCGAGTTTCGAGACCTTCTTGGCCAACTTGCCCGAGGAAGTGGAGGATGCGCTGCTATCCTTCGGTGCCGTGCCGGGTAGCCCGGTGATCCAAGAGGGCGACGACGCGCCGAGTGGCGTCCTGCCGGGCTGGCTCCGACACATTCGCTCCGTCCGCGCCGAATAAAGCCCAACCGCCGCCCCGCCAAACGCATGGTCCTTCCGATACGCTATCTTTCTGCCTCCGTTTGACAACACCCGACCCAAAGCGTGATAACCTGTCCCGGAGCCGAGGATTCGCACGAGGTGTCAAAGGCTATGAAGTGGATATCACATCAACACCGTTCCCTTGCGATAGCTTGGATCGGCTGCGTCGCGGTGGGAGCGATCGCGCGGAATGTTGAAGCCGAGACCGAACAGCCGATCGTAGCCGTCAGCGTGGCACCGCACGCCTGGCTGGTTCGACAGATCGCCGGGGACGATACCAGCATTATCACGCTCGTGGCCGCCGGGCAGAGCCCCCACAGCTACCAGCCCACCGACAGCCAAGTCAGCGAGGTCATGCGGGCCGACCTGTACATCCAAGCCGGGATCCCGTTCGAGCGGGGGCGGTGGTTTCAGGCCATCGCCAGGTCCAAGCGCCTGACGGTCGTGGATATGCGATCCGGCATCGCCTTGCGTGAGCTCAGGCACCACGATCATCACGACCACAAGACCGCCCACGCTAGCGCGAGGCACATGGACCCGCACATCTGGCTAGCGCCTACACTCTTACAGAAGCAAGCGCGGACCATTGCCGCGGCGCTCCAGAAGCACGACCCGCACCACGCCAAGGACTACGAGACGCGCCTGGCCGACCTCCTGGAAAAGCTGTCCAAGTTGGACCAGTCGATCCGCGAGGCGCTGGCACCCTTTCGAGACCGCTCCATCTTTGTGTTTCACCCGGCATGGGGTTACTTTTGTGATGCGTATGCCCTGCGGCAGCAGGCCGTGGAGATCGAAGGCAAGGAGCCGACAGATTTTGAGTTGACCGGGTTACAGCGACTGGCTCGGCAAGAGGGTATCAAGGTCGTTTTTGTTCAGCCGCAAATTACCAGCCGGTCTGCGGCGGCCGTAGCGCAGACATTCGGCGGGCGCGTCGTCGTTGCGGATCCGCTGGCTGCGGATGTCATCAAGAATCTTAGCAGCTTCACCCGCGCGGTCGTAGGCTCTTTCGAATGACGCGCGGTTGCATCGTGTATAATTGCCAGGGATGCTGGATCGATCCATGACCCCCGAAGCCGTAGTCAACATCCGCGACGTGTCGTTCAGCTTCCAGACGGAGCTGAACTCACTTCTCGTGCTCGAAGGCGTCAACCTCACCGTTGAACCGAAAGATTTCCTGGGCATCGTCGGTCCCAACGGCGGCGGCAAGACCACCCTGCTGAAACTCATGCTCGGCCTGCTGACACCCCAGTGCGGATCGGTCTTCGTCTTCGGGCAGCCACCTCGAAAGGTTCGCGCGCGAATCGGGTATGTGCCGCAGTATGCTCAGGTGGATGGTTCGGTTCCGGCCGACGTGCTCGACGTGGTTCTCATGGGGCGTTTGGCCCATTCCACATGGGGGCCGAAGTTCGGCTCGGCCCATATCGACGCGGCCCACGACGCGTTACGCAGGACCGACACGCAGGACCTCGCGCGGCGTCCCATTCGCACGCTCTCCGGCGGGCAACGTCAACGCGTGCTGATCGCGCGGGCGCTGGCGGCGAACGCCGATCTGCTTTTGCTGGATGAACCCACCACCGGCGTTGACGCCCACATGGAAAAAGGGCTCGTGGACTTGCTCAAACAACTGAACGACGCGATACCCATCGTCTTGGTCAGCCATGATGTCTCTTTCGTGTCCACGCACTTAAAACGCGTGGTCTGCCTCAACCGAACCGCCACCATACACGCGGCTCATGATATCTCCGACGACGTGGTGGCCGACATGTACCACATGCACGTGCAACCCGTGAGGCACGACGAATCGTGCGGTCACGCCGGACACGGGGAACCACAATAGGACAGCGCGGACCGATGCAGTTTTTCGAGGACATGGCGATCAACCCGTTCCTGCTGACAGGCTTGTTGGCGGGTCTGTGCGCGAGCCTCTCCTGCGGCATCATGGGGCCGTTCGTCATCTCACGTCGTATCGTATTCCTGAGCGGTGCCATCGCGCACATGGCCGTCGGCGGCATCGGGGCGGCTATCTTCCTGGCACACCGGTTTCCCTACTCGTTCGGATGGGTCCACCCGCTTCATGGCGCGGTCGTCTCGGCATTGGCCGCTGCGGTCATCATCGGACTGCTTCACGACCGTGTGGAGGAGCGTCTGGATACGCTGATCGGTTCGCTCTGGGCGACGGGCATGGCCGCCGGCATCCTGCTCATCAAGTACACACCCGGCTACCAAACCGAGTTGATGAGCTACCTCTTCGGGAACATCGTCTACGTGACGCCCGGCGAGGTCCGGATGATGATCATCCTGAACGTGCTCATCATCGTGACGGTGCTGCTGCTCTACAAGCGATTGCTCGCCATCTGCCTGGATCGCCAGCAAGCAGAGCTACAAGGCGTCAACGTGGTGGCCGTCGATATTCTACTGCTGAGCCTAGTGGCGCTAACCGTCATCTGCCTCATTCAGACTGTCGGGTTGATTCTCGTGATTGCGCTGCTGACCCTCCCCGCTGCGACGGCCGCCCACCACTTCACGCGCATGGCACCGATGATCGTCGCCTCGACCATCCTCGCGGCGCTGCTGACCACGGTGTCGCGCGTCGCCGTCTACGGCACGCGGATCAGCCCGGAGTCGGCCATCGTTCTTTGTGCCGGCGCGGTCTACCTGCTCTCGGTCTTCATCCGGCGGATGCGCCGCGCCAGAGCCGTATCAACGAAAGCGTAGGACGGGCACTGCCCGCCGTTTTACTCCCCCCCTTACCAAGGAGAGGTCGGGGGAGGTTCTTGATCGCCTGGCACCATCCGAAACGACTTCTACGCCCCCGTCGTCAGACGTTCACTCTCTTGCACGGGTGCCCCTTCTTCGGGTACGCCCGAAGGGTGGCGGACGGACCGTGTTACGAAGTCCGTGCGATGATCTAAACCGGGAACACCACGCAGGTTGAAACCTGCGGCTCGGGGGAACTTGATTCCCGCGAACCGTGCCGGGATCGTGTATGGTGTGACTGCTGCATGGTTTGTCGTCCTGCGGCTCGGGTTCAATCTGGATGTTGATCGGATCTTCAAAACCGCTACACGCCAAGCGGAAATGGTTTAATCGATCAACTTGACCAGACCGGCTACCCTCGGCGCACGTTCCAGGTAGTCGGCAATCAAACCGCGATCCAGTTTTTCGTACAGCGCTACGACCTGGCGCGGGTGGTAGTCCTTACGCAGATACAGCTTGGGGTTACGCACAGGCCACTGCGGTACCGACTTGCGATCACCGCGATGCCAGTCCGGCAAGACCGAAACGATCTTGTCGATACCCGCGAGAATGGTCTTGCAACCGATGGTGTGCGGGCGATCATCCGGCTCGATCACCGGACGCGCGTGGGCGATGATCTGACCGCTGTCGATTCCCGGGTCGATCAGGTGGATTGTCGCGCCAACGTATTCCGGCTCCTCATTGAGCAACGGGTAGAAGTTGGTGGCCGTCCCCCGGTAGTACGGCGAAAGCCCCAGGTGCATGTTGACCATGCGTCCGGCGAACCGTTCCAGTAGCGGTGAGCGGATCAGGTTGGTGCCGTAGATCAACACGGTGTCTACGCCCGTCGCCTCAAGGAAGGCAACGGTATGATCCGAATTGAGCTCCCCCGGCTTGAGACTCACGGCGCGGCACGAATCACCATCGAGCACGAAATCGCTCAGGGATCCGAAGAACGCTTTCTCCTGACGCACGCGTTCTGCAAAGTGCTCGGCCACGATGGCCGCCTCATCTTGCGCCAGACCGGCACCAACCACGCTGGCCGGGGCGTAGCCGGTCTCCTCGTAACCGATCGCCACGACATCAAAGCATGCCCTCATGACCTGCGCAAAATGCCGGTGCCGCGTTTCTGTGCTCGTCAGAATACCAATCCGCACGATCGCCCTCGCTCATTCCATGAAGAAAATAGCGGCCGCCGCTGCGTTCGCGCTACCCTTCGATCATCGGACGCAACGGCTGGACGGGCAAACAAAAAAGGCCCGAGAACGAGTCCCGGGCCCCGAAAAACTTTCTTTTTCTCAACGCATCTCCCGAGTACACCCAGGAAGTGCGGCACGTGCGAACTAGTACGTTAGCGCGTGGGCGTAGGTCATGATCGCGCCGAAGTTAGGTCCGTCGGTCGAGCGATCGAGGTTGACCTGAAACGACATACCCAGACGGTCGGCTTCGTTCATCGTCCACTCCCAGCCGGCTTCTGCGACGTTCCAGTTGTTCTGGCCATCAGTCACGCTGCTGCGGTGCATGTAGTCCATAACCCAACGAACGGAACCGTCGCCACAAAGGGGGCCATCCGCACCGAGCACGACGCCATACTGGAGGTCGCGGCTGCCGCCGCGACGATTGTTCGAGCCGAAGCCGCGCATGATGTTGCGTCCCGCACGGCTGCTGAATACCGTCTGATTGTTCCGCCGTGCATGATTGTTGTCGCCATTCGTGTTCTTCACGAACAGGTTGCAGTGTGTACGAATACCACTGTCGCCATAATCATGCGTTGCGATCAGACGTAGCTCGGCATCGAATCTTTCCGAGTTGTTGCCCGTAGGAATACGAAAGTTCATGGCGAGCGCCACGGCCGGACCATCGCCTTCTTGCTCATGCAAGCGAAAAAGCAAACCCAGGTTCGTGTCGTAGTTGCCGTCCTTGTAACCACCACGGTCGCCACCGTCACCCACCCAAGACGGCACGGTGAGCGAAAGCTCAACACCATCTGAGAGACCCCAGAAGAGACTCGGCGTCAGGATAAACTGATCGCCGGAGCCCTGGAACGATCCAGTCTCCCAGCCGAAACTGAACCGCAGATCCGTCTGCCCAGGTGCCGTGGGGACGGCGTCCTGGAAGTGCCAGAGCTCATCCAACGTGTTCGTGCTCTGAGCCAAAACCGGCGACGCCAGCGCCAAAGCCAATACCAACGAAAGTTTCTTTTTCATATTTCTTACACTCCCAAATAAGTCGGCGACACGACATACGGATGACCGCAAACCACGCCGCTCACACAAGTCACTCGCGATAACACGCCACCAAAAGTCTAACCCACTTGCAGCCCGCGCCAAGAACAAAGTGCCACCTTTTTTGGTACGAATACGCCGCAGTGCGGATCACCATCGAGCGCGCAGAAAACCAAATAGCCTCTACGCCTCACAATAAACTACCTATCCTCGTCTAACTGCGCATTGTCACGGCCGACTATTTTCGACAAGTGACAGCGCAGATGATATCACAAACGGCTCGATCGCTTCATCGGTTCGGCCGGATTCCAGATCTTCAACCAAGACCTTCAGCACATATGACCCCGCCGGCAGTGTCGCCGGAAACGTGACGCGCTGCGCCAGGAAAAAATCGCGGCGACGGCGGCGGCATTGGTCGATGATCTCCGGTTCCTGGTGCTCCCATACCGATTGCCCGGCAGCGGTCAGCACCTCGACTCGGGTCGCCAAGCGGGTTTGGTATTTCCCATCTTCACGCTGTATGGCGTGAAGGTTGTCGATCTCGGAATAGACGATCGTCTGCGTCGCACGACCCGCGACAAGATCCATCGGACCCATCGGCTCGAACACACCGTACGTCGTCACCCGGCTGCACAGCGCGACGTTCGCCACCACCGGATCTGAACGTTCCGCAACCCGCTCACGGAGTGCTTCCACCAGGCTCAAGGCGTTTTCACCAGTCTCTACCGGGTCCGTCACCAAGCTACGAATAGACGATGCCACCGCAAAGAGCGCGTCGAACAGCAGCCGGGATTCCGTCAACAGCCCATCCGCAGGCAGCTTGGGCGGAGCGCCGCGATCAACGGCCAACCGTGCCAAACCGAGCCGCCACGCGGATTCCATGTCTCGCTGTCCGTCCGGCTCAGCCTCCAGATCCTCGATCAATGCCTGCCACGTCACCTTACGCGGCTGAACGAGAACGTCCACCGGGACATTCGACACGCCAGATACCGACACGTCGGCCACTGGCGCTGCCGATTTTTCAATCATGGTACCGGAACGAATAGACAACGACTGCAGAACGGGAAGCGCCGGCGTGGGCACCCGTCGCTGCGGCGGGGAAGGTGCGGGCATGGTCACCGCCGGTCGCTGAGCCACACCCGGCGAACCATGCCTTTGGGTTTCCGTAACAGCCGCCCGCTGGGCCATCGCGGCAAATGACGCACGCTGCTCGGCCAACCGACTCGGATCAGCCGGCTCGCCCCGGAGGATCGGTTGCTGCTGCGTCGGGACACTCGTCGAGGCCGATGCGCTGGGATAAGTGGGTGTCCGGGTCGGTGCAACCGCCGGTCGGCGCGGGGTCGAAGCCATGATGGACGTATCGAAGCGCGGCAGTGCCTGGGCCGGTGGCTCCACCACCGGCTGAGCCCGAGGCACCATTTGCTGTTCCGCGATGGTTCGATTTGCTATGGTCCGATCCATCGGACGGGGTGCCGGGCTCCCAACGCCCGGCTTGGCGTATTCTCGGGTGCGCTCCAGGAACTCCTCAATGGCAGCCACAGCGGCGGCGTTGGGGGCGGCCGTCGGAACCTGCGTGGGGTCCACCAAGACCGGGCTCGATGTATCAGCGACCAA
>JAJRSR010000023.1 GCA_024278695.1 Planctomycetota bacterium
AGCTTCGGTCAACGAATCAACGCTTCTGCCGAACCCATCGCGAAGACGCGAGAGGGCATGGAAGGCGTACGGAAATGACCTGCAGGAAAAACGCTTGACCACAAAACTCTTTCAGGTATGGGGCACCCGATCGCGCGGCGTCATGAAGTTCTTGCGACAGTCGCAACCCGAAGAACCCCCCTCAATCCCCCCTTGGAAAGAGGGGGAAGTAAAGAAAGCCGGTCTTATTGGAAACGGTACTAGAACTTGTTGATGATGTAGATCGCGAGGATGAGCCCGACGATCCAGGGGATTCGGTGGACGAACGCGAACGCGAGCTCCATCATCACTTTGGAGGGAGCCGGCTGGACCTCGTGCGTTTGTTTTTCGACGATCTCCTCGAAGAGTGACGTGGACTCACCCAGCGCGCAAGCCTCCAACGCTTCGAGCATGATCGCGGCATCCTGGTAGCGGTCCGGCGCGTTATCGCTCGCGGCATGCCGCACCAACTCCGACACGCGCTGCCAGTTCCACTTGGCACCGAGCCAACGGTCGTCGTCCGGTAGGTTTGGGAAGGCGTTGTGGTTTTTTCCCATGATCATCTCGTGCAGCACGCGAGCCACGGCGAAGGTGTCGGCCGTCTTGTCCATGATCCGGTCGGGCGGCATGTATTTCGGTGTGCCGATGATACGCCGGCCGGCGCTCGCGGCGGTCAACACGCCGATGTCGGCCAGCTTCGGTTGCCGGTTCACAAACACGATATTCGATGGTTTGACGTCGCGGTGGATCAGTCCGAGTTCGTGTAGCCGTGCCAGGCCGCGCAGCATGCGCCGGGCGAGATCCATGCTGACATCGACGCTGAGGTGTCCCACGGTGATGAACGTGTCGAGGGTGAGCGGTTGGTAGTTCTCGGGGAAATCGTCGCGGACGGGTGCCCGCCGCACCTGGTCGTCGGCCAACTCCATCGTGTAATACAATCCGGTCTCGATCTCTCCGACGTGGTAGATCGTGATGAGGTTCGGGTGCCTGGCGACTTTTCGGCAGTAGGTCTCCAGGGCCGGTCGCTCGTGGCAGCGGATCTTTGCACGTTCGAGACGCTTTAGGTCTATGATCTTGAGTGCGCGGAAGACGCCGACGCGATCGCGCACGGCCCACACTGCACCGTAAGACCCCTCGCCGCATAGCCTGACGCGCTGATAGTCGGGCACTTCCCAGTCGGTCGAGGCGTTTGGCGGGCGTCCTGGCGATGCCGTTGGCGCGGCTGAGCCGCTGGTCTCTTCCGGATCAATGCCGGTTTCCGTCCCGTCCGACGTGACACTGGTTAGCGCGGTGTCACCGGCTTTGGCGAAGACGGTCCGCAACATGGTTGTGTCCGGGTCGTGCGTGCGTATGTTTTTCATGGCGGCCTGGCAGGTCGCGCAGTCGTGAAGGTGCCGCTCGACGGGTCGTGCGTCGAGGTCGTTCAGTTCGCCTTGTTCATAGGCTGCGAGTACGGATCGTGCGGGGCAATCGCTCATGGCCAAACCCCGTAGAGACTGTCGAGCATGTCACCGAAGTTTTTCTTGATGTGGGTGATGACACGGCTCTTGGCGACGTAGATTTGGTTCGGCGTCATATCGAGTACGCGGCCAATCTCGGCGACGTCGTAGTGGCTGAGCACATACAGCTCAAACGCCCGAAGCGTGTGCTCGGCGAAGCTGTTGCGAAGCTCCGTGAGAAGCGTTTGCAGGTGGGTTTCGTTCCATTGGGTCTCCCAGATTTCTGATGGCTCTGGTGGCGCGTCCGGTGCGTTCTGGAGGGCCACGGCACCGGCGCGACCCTGTCGAGAACGGCTGGCGAAAAAGTCAGCCACCTTGTGGTCAACCATACGCCGAAGCCACCCGCGAAAGCTGCGCTGACGCTCGAAGGCGCTGATCTGTTTGACGATGCTGGTCAGGCACTGTTGCGCGATTTCTTCGGCGCTAACGGTGTCCAGTCCGCGTGCCCGTGCGTAGCGTACGAGCATGGGGCGGTAGAACAGGTCAAACTCGCGCCATCCGTCGCGGTCGCGCAGGTCGCGGACGCGGTGAAGCAGGCTGCTACGCGTTTCGTCCAAAATGCTGCCTCTGGGTGTTGGAGACCCGGTACTTATCGAGAGAATCGTGAGCGCGACCAACGCTGTAACCCATTGTCGCCACAGTTCGATTGGAACAATCCAACGCTATACTCAAAGCATAGACCAAATCGCCCGCGACCGGTAGCGCGGTACCGTGCGCGGCTTTTGCGATTGCGCAAAAAAAGAACCGGGCAGCCCAAGGCGACCCGGTTCTTGTCATGCCATCCCGATACGTTTCGAGGGTAGGGGCGTTCTCGCCCCATGGGCTAGCGCTCTAACAACTCTTGGCGCAGCCCTCGTCGGCCCACTTCTCGAAGAACGCTTTGGAGTTTTTCGGATCGGCCTTGATGGTTTCTTTTCCGGGATGCCAGTTGGCCGGGCAGACCTCGCCGTTTTCCTCGAAGAACGTGAGCGCATCGACCATGCGAAGCGCCTCGTCCACGTCGCGACCGAGTGGGAGGTCATTGACCAACATGTGACGCAGTACGCCGTTCTTGTCCATCAGGAACAGCCCGCGGAACGCGATGCCCTTTTCCTCGATCAGTACGCCGTAGTCGCGGCTGATGCTGTGAGTGAGGTCTGCGACCATCGGAAAGGCGATGTCGCCCAGCCCGCCCGCGGCGCGCGGCGTGTTTTGCCAAGCCAAGTGGGTGAACTGGCTATCGGTGGAGACGCCGATCAGTGCGGTGTTACGCTCCGTGAAGGCGGCGCACTTCTCGTGGAACGCGAC
>JAJRSR010000024.1 GCA_024278695.1 Planctomycetota bacterium
CCTTTGCCAAGGGGAAGTTCGCGCAGTTTCTTTTCGCGGCGCACGAT
This sequence comes from Planctomycetota bacterium, assembly GCA_024278695.1. Taxonomy (GTDB): domain Bacteria; phylum Planctomycetota; class Phycisphaerae; order UBA1845; family UBA1845; genus JAJRSP01. The sequence goes on from JAJRSR010000024.1 coordinate 48, forward strand.
AACGCGGGGCAGGCGTTCACGTCCGAGTCCGCCCATCCGGCAATTGAAGAAGCGCAGCTTTTTATCGAGGCCGTACACGGATGTTACAATCGAATTCGTATGGAGGGGCTGTCTGCTTCGACCGACGGCGCATAGCCTCACAAGATCGCGCAAGGATATCATGGAACTTCAACACGTTATTCTGAAGATAGGCGTAGACGGCAAGCTGACCGTCGATCCGGCAAAGTTCATCGAAGTGTTTCACCGCTGGGTGCGCGACGAAGCGCTGCCCACGTTGCTGATCGACGTGGCCGACTACCGGCATGTCCCCAATGGTCCCGGCGTGATGCTGATCGGACACGAGGCCGACTACAGCATGGACCAAGCCGGCGGGAAATGGGGCCTGCGTTATAACCGCAAGGCCGCACTCGACGGCAGCAACGCGGACCGGCTTCGCGAGGCGTTCGGTGCCATCGGCGCGGCTTGCAAGCTTATGGAAAACGAGTTTGCTGCCAACGGCCTTAGCTTCTGCAGAAGCTCGTTCGAGCTGTTCATCAACGACCGTGCGACGGCTTCCAACACCCCCGATACTTTCGCGGCCACAAAACCGGAACTCGAATCATTCCTAAGTAGCGCCTTGGGACACAGCGAGTTTACCATAGAACACCACCCCGACGCGAGAAGTCGATTCGGCGTTACCGTTACCGTTGCCAAGCCGTTCGACCTCAGCGCACTCTCGGTAACGCCGTAGCAGCACACCTGAGCGGTACAGCAATGAGTGCGTTCTGCGGGTGCCCCATTCTTCGGGTACTCCCGAAGGTTGGGGCACGGACCGGCCACTGCGATTGGTATCACACGGTTGCCAAACAAGTAGACGAACGGATGGCCCACCCCCGGAAAGGGTGGGCCATCCGTGGCGCTATCGCCAACTTGATTACGTGAGCAAGATCAACAACGCACGCGCTATTCAAAAACCAACTCGCCGACGATAGCTTCGACGTTGCTGGCCTGGGCCCGGCGTACGGCACGATCGGTCACGGCGCACACATCATCATCAATAAAGACGCCGCGTGTGTAGCTTGACCAGTAGATGTTGGCGTCAGGGTAGCGCGTGCTGATCCGACCGACTTCAACAAGACCGGCTTCCGGTGAAGCGCTGAAAATAACCAGACCTTCAAAGCCGCCCGGGACGTAAGGTGTCGTCGGCTCAACCGGTAGGTTCCTGTCGGGCAGTGGTTCATCCGGAATGGGCGTGGTAAGAACGTCGGGCGGGGGAGCCGAGCCTGACGACCCGCCGCTGACGGTGCCGTCATCGTTCCTGCGGCCGCCCGAGACCATGCCATCTTCACCGTCCATCTCGAAAGCCAGATCGTCTTCAAAGAAGAAGACGGGATTATCGTAGATCGAGATCGGCAGCGCCACGAGCCCACGCTCAGCGTAGTAGGTAAACGCCTTCGGGTTGTAGATCGCCTCTGAAGAGGCACCGGTATCCGCGCCGAGAATGACGTTACTGGTGAGCTGCGGGTTGGCGAAATCCGTCACGTCGAAGATCGAAACCTACACGCCCCAAGGTCCAAAGTCACCCGGCGGCGGAACATATTGTCCCACCGTCAGCAAATGGTTCGCATCCATCGGCACGATAAACGTCGAAAACCCCGGGACCTTTAGCTCGCCGATCACGCGCGGGTTCGCGGCGTCCGCAAGGTCGAGTGTAAACAACGGGTCGATCTCCTCAAACGTGACGACGTAACCACGATCGCCGATGAATCGCGCCGCTTGAATCCGCTCACCCGGGGCGAGCCCTGCGACGCTCCCGACCATCTCCAGCGTCGAGCCGTTTTCCTGCAACACATACACGCCGTTGCTGGGCGGTTGCACGGGACCGAAAAACCCAAACCGTGAGCCAATGGTCGATGCTACCCGAAGCGAACCGTTATACTCACTCATCGAATACTGATTGAGAATGCGACCCGGAACCGTGCCGGTCGCGTTCGCGACCACACCGCGCCCGTCGTAGGCAAACTTGTAGACGTCTGTCGTTTCACGTTCGGTACCCGAGAAGTCGTACTGGGTATCCGTCAGGTAGAGCGCGTCCGTTGAGGAATACACCAGCCCCGGCTCGGCCGCGAGACCGACAGCGGTGAACTCGGCGTCGTTATCGACATCCAAACTGATGACCGTCACGATGCCAAACCCGTCCGGATCGGTCGGGCGGTACATACCCTCCCACGTCACCACGTTGCCGTTTGTCTCTTGCCCGCTCGCGTCAACATGCGTGAACGTCGGAAGCACGGCCGCTGTCTCCGTCACCGTTGCGTCGAAACCGGGTCTTCCCATCGCGGGCATGATGTCGAAAAAGAATGATTGATAGTTTGAGACAACCAGATGGAGCACGCCGTCAATCAGGCGGCTCGACGACTGTGAGCCGTCAAACGTTGTTTCCGAAAGCACCGCAGGTGCGGTCGGATCGGACACATCCACCACCGTTACCACTGTTCTCGGCCTACGGTACTCAAACTCGATCGGCTCGATGCCCGGCATACCCTCAACAGGAGACATCATCTCATCATCCCGTAGCTCGTCATCCGATACGACCCCATCCATGCCGTCCATCCCGTCGAAACCGGGCATCATCGTCGTCGCATCGTCCGGTCGATCGTCGGCCACGTCAGCGACATCCGCTTCGACCGCCACCGGAATGCCGGCTTCGTCAAAATCAACCGCGATCAGCTCAGCCTCGATTGGTCTGCCGTAATAGCCCGAGTCCGAGGTCAACGCGATCACCTTGCCGTCATAGAGGTAGATCTGCTGACCATAGCCCGTTAGCTCCGTCTCACTAACCACGCTAAGCGGCACGCCAGCGCCAACCGCGACGATTCGCAACAGGCTGGCACCGGACCGGGTGTTATCCATGAGGTAGAGGTACGCGCCGTCGGTCTTGACCACGTCGGCCTCATCGACCCCGGCTTCTTGGAGCGTCGTACCGGAAAAACCGTTGGATTCATCCTGAGCAGCGAGAGAGCCGTCGGCCCCGCCGGAGCCGGGTACGGGCATCGCCGCAGGGGCATCTTCGATGGCCACGTCATCGCGGAACATGTCGCCTTCCATGCCGCCGCGGTTGGCCGAGGAGCCCCGAGCGGCGATCTCACCGGAGAGATAGCTAGCCAGCTCAGCCTCCGAGGAGAACTGAATCAGCTTGGACGAGCCCGTCTCGGCTGCCCCGTCGCCAAACAGGTCGAAAAGACCGCAACCGCCAACCAAACCTACACAAGCTAGCGACAACATGGCAAGAATCAGTGAACGCCTCATGGCAGGAACTCCTCAAGAAACCCCATACTTCCGGGCGATCGACGCACAGACGCCGCCCCTGTCCGCCCCTACTATCGAACCGCCAAATGACGGGTCAACACCGCACCATCTAATCTTACACCGACCAAAGCTCAGTTTCCGAAGAAACCCGAGGAATAGTTCTAATATATGTATCTTGGTGGAGTTACGTCGCCAAGCTGGGCGGAAAATTGACCGCTGCTGGCGTGCGAATCTTCCGGCTCGTTCATCTTTATCCACCGCTACCCCAATGATTCTCGCCACCAGCGTGCGTAGTCTAATGCGGCGTAGGTGAAGATGACATCCGCCCCGGCCCGTGCGATGGCGATGAGTGATTCGCTCATGCACTTGCGTTCGTCCAGCCAGCCGAGCTTGGCCGCCGCCTTGATCATCGCATATTCACCGCTGACGTGGTACGCCGCGAGCGGGAGGTGCGTGCGCTCTCGCAAACGCGTGATGATATCGAGGTAGGGCAGCGCGGGTTTGACCATTATCATGTCGGCGTCCTCGGCCTCATCGAGCATGGCTTCGAGAATCGCCTCGCGGGCGTTGGCCGGGTCCATCTGATAGGTCTTCTTGTCGCCCGGCACGTTCGGCGCGTTCACCGGGGCCGAGTCCAACGCCTCTCGGAAAGGACCATAAAACGCGGAGGCGTACTTGGCCGTATAGCTCAAGATGGCCGTGTCGGTGTGCCCGCGCTCGTCCATTGCGTGACGCATGGCCGCCACGCGACCGTCCATCATGTCTGATGGCGCGACGATGTCCGCGCCGGCCTCCGCATGCACCACGGCCATCTGCGCGAGAATCGTGACCGTCTCGTCGTTAAGAATCGTTCCGTCCTTGGCCACCAGCCCGTCATGTCCGACGCTGGAGTAGGGGTCGAGCGCGATGTCCGTAATCACGCAACACCCGGGGCAAGATTCTTTGATCTGCCGCACCGCGCGGCACAGCAGGTTGTCCGGGTCGGCCGCGAGTGTTGCGTCGGGTGTTTTCAAGGTGCCGTCGATCGCGGGGAACAGCGCAAATGCGTTCACGCCGAGGCTCATCGCCGCCTTGCATTCGGCGATGGTGCGGTCGATCGACAACCGACTCCGACCGGGCATGGCACTGATTGGTTCGGTGACGTCCTCCCCCTCCAGGATGAACTGCGGCAACACGAGCCGATCGGGGGTCAGCCGCGTTTCACGCACCAGTCGCCGGATCGCGTCGGTCTTGCGCATTCTTCGCGGGCGGGCGAGTGGGCGGGGTAAGTTGCCTGATGGGTTCATCTTCGTTGTCCTCCTTTGCGCGATACGGCGTCGAAGCGCCGCGCAAGCTGAAGCATGCGGCTAAGGTTCCGATGGCTACGATCTAGCCTTATCCGACAACGCCGCTGGTGACAAGCCGGCGCTCCGCCGGCACTGCTAGCGCCGGTACGTTTTCCTTCATGATCTCCTCGGCGACCCTCGTTCCGAGTCGCACGCAGTCGTTTACCGAGACGCCTTCAAGATAGTTACCCACCAGATGCAGTCCCGGAATGCCGGATACGGTTGCGTGGAGCCGCTCGATCTTTTCTCGATGACCGCAGTGGTATTGAGGGATCGCGGATCGGTAGCGGCAAACGTCCACCAAGATCGGTTCGCCGTGAAGCCCTAAGAGGCCTTTGAGTGCGCCCAACGCGCGGGTTTGCAAGTCGTCGTCACTTAATTCTATGGCTTCCGGGTCGCGAGCGCCGCCGATGAACACGCGGATCAATCGATGATCGGGTGGGGCATGGTGCGGGAAGATACTATCGGCCCACAACACCCCCATCAGCGGAAACTGCGGCTCCACACGCGGCACGAGGAAACCAAACCCCGCTATTGAATGTCCGACATCGGCTCTGCGAAACCCTAAGTTCAGCACGACGAGTGAGGTGCTGTCGATCGAGTTCAGCAGGTCCGCAGCGTCAGGAAGCAGTGGCAACAGCAGTTCGCCCGTCTGCGGTGCGGGTGATCCAAGCACGAGACGCCGCGACTGAATCGTATCGATCTCACCGTGCTCGTTTCTGGTATCCACCTCGAAGCCGCCATCCACGCGACGGATCGCTACCGCAGGGTGACCCGTCAGAAGATCATCACCCAGGCGGTCTCCCATCGCGCTGGTTAACGCACCGAGTCCGCCATCCAGACTGACCAGCCCGCGCCATCGCCGCTTTGTTTTCTTTCCGCCCAGCGCCTTGCGCAGGCCGAATCCGAGAAGGCTTCGGTAGTTGGCGTCGATCGTGGCGGCCGGGGGGAAACAAGCCGCGAGGCTGAGCTTGCTGATGTCACCGGAAAAAATCCCCGCGATGACTGCACTAATCATGGTGTCGGTAACTTCCACCCCGAACCGACGCGACGCGACCTGTTCGATCGTCTCCTCCGCGTCTGTCGCCCGCTTGCTGACAACCATACCCCGCACGAGCCTAAGCCGGGCGCTGGGCGAGAGGAGTTTCGTCGTCGCAAGGGCGATCGGATTGGTGGGGACCGCGTGAAGCGCGCCGCGTTGGTAAATAAATCGGATGCGGGCCGACTTACTCGCGCTGACGACGCTGACTTCGTCTGCCAAATCCACGAGCAACGCTTCGAAGTCCGGGTCGCGGACCATGATGTTGAACGGACCCTTCTCCAACAGGAACCCATCCCGCCGTTCGGTGCGGGTGCAGCCGCCGACGGTTTGGTTTGCTTCAAGAAGGCATACGTCGGCTCCGGTTCGCTTGAGGCGGTGGGCGGTTGTTAGTCCGCTGATTCCGCCGCCCACGATGACGATGTCTCGGGTCGCAGCATCCATGATGGTTTACCGCATTGCGGCCTCCACGGTTGAGGGTGGGATCACCGTGTTTTTGCCGGTCTCAATCAATCGCTTGACGTTCTCGATTGGTGTGTCCTTGAGTAGCCCGTGGCTCAGATTGAGAATGTGACCCTCATGCTGCCCGTCTCGCACGCAGCGCACCACGGCCTCGTCAATTTCTTCAGGCGCGCCGGTGACCAGCATGTGGTTATCGACATTGCCTTGAAACGCGACGCGATCACCCAAACGCGCCTTGGCGTCTGCCAGGTCCACGCACGCCCCGATACTGAGCACGCTCGCGCCGGAATCGGCCATCAGGTCTATGTCCGGTTGTTCCTTAGCGAACAAAATCGTTGGCACGCGCTGCGCCAGCTTTGAAAACACCTTCACATGATACGGGTGAGCGAACTCGCGGTACTGCTCCGGCGTGAGCAGGTCGGCGATGGATTCGAACAACTGCACGGCGTCAACACCGGCTTCGATCTGAAGAAGCAGATACGCCGCCGTCATGTCGGACAACTGATCCAACAGCCGATGTAAGGTGGCCGGGTCGTCACGCATCATGGCGTGGGCTTTTTTGGCGTCACTGCCGGGGCTGGTGCCTTCGATCAAGAAGAAAGCCAGCGTCAGCGGAGCGCCCGCGAAGCCGAGCAGCGGTAGCTCGCCCGCCAGGGTTGATCGAACCTGCCCAATCGCCTGCGCTACAAAGTCCAGCTCGGTTGCGACGTCATAGCGATTAAGCGCATTGACATCGCTCAGATCGCGAAGGGGCTCGCGCAATTGGGGGCCGGGTCGAAAGATAAACTCGGCACCCATCGGGGCGAGCGGCGTGAGGATGTCTTGAAACAAGATGATGGCATCGACGCCCAAACGCTGGGGCAATAGCGAAATCTCAGCGGCCAAAGCCGGGTCACGGAACAAAGCTTCCAGCGGTAGGTCCGCACGTTCACGAAGATTGCGGTAGGCCGGATCGGTACGCCCGGCTTGGCGCATGAGCCAGACCGGTGTCCGCTCGGTGCGTTCGCGCCGAGCCGCCCGAAGCAGCAGGTCGTTCTTGAGTTTCATCTCAACCTCTCCCTATTTTGATCGCCAGCGTGCGTTATTGCGGCAGCGCTTGCGGTTAGGCATTGACAGAAAAATAGGCCTGTTCACCCTTTCGGTAAGCCTCCGGGTCAAGATAGCCGTCGAACACGGCGGCCACGTTACGCACCAAGACGCGGCCCACCGGTCGCGTGACGCTTACCGTGCCGTCTTCATCAGCCGTGACCAGGCCGTCGTCCTCCAGCGTTTTCATGATGTCGAGCTCACGCGCAAAGAACTCGGTGAAGCAGATGTCAAACTGAGCTTCAACAAACGCCGGTATGATCTTGGCCGTGCAGTAAAGCTGGTTGATGACCATCTGCCGAACGCGGTCGTCAAAGGTAAACCGCTTGCCGCGTTCGATGACGGAATCGTCGCGCTCCATCGCCGCGATGTATTCGTTCGTATCCTTGATGTTCTGAAGGAACCCGACGTCAAGCAGGTGCGTGATGGAAGAGACGCCCGCACCAAGCAGCCGCAGTCCGCCGCCCGTGGTCATACCCTGAAAATTACGTTGCAGGGTGCCATCTTCAGCCGACTGCGCCAAGGACTCGGCCGGCTTCGCAAAATGATCCAAGCCGACGAAGTCGTAACCCGCTTGCTCGAACATCTCCAGCCCGACCAGGAACATGTCGAGCTTGGCCTCGCTGCTTGGCAGCTTGGTGTAGTCCATGCCGCGCTGCGTTGCGATTTTCTCGGGAATCTGGGCGTAATGGTAGTACGCGATTCGGTCCGGCGCGAGGGCGATCACCTGTTCAAGCGTGTCGCGCATTGTGTCGGCCGTCTGGTAGGGCATACCGTAGATCAGGTCGAAATTGAGGCTCTCAAACCCCAACTCGCGGCAGGTGGTCACCACATGTTCCACCATATCCAGCGGTTGAACCCGGCGCACATGTGTTTGCACCTCTTCGTGAAAGTCCTGAACCCCCATCGACAAACGCGTGAACCCCAGCTCACGCAGGCAGGCTAACTTTTCATCCGAGACCGTTCGCGGATCAACCTCCATCGCGACTTCAGCATCCGGTGTCAGGTTGAACGCATCCACGACCGTGCCATGCAGGCGTTGCAACTGGTCAATGCTGAGGTAGGTCGGGCTGCCGCCGCCGTAGTGAATCTGCCGCATGGGGCGGTCCGTATTGACCGTGCCCGCCAGCCGGCGCACTTCATGTTGAAGCGCCTTCACATAACGTTCCGTGCGCTCGGCGGCACCGGCGCTGTTCTTACGTTGGATCACCTTGTTGCACGCACAAAACTTGCAGAGCGATTCGCAAAACGGAATATGCAAGTAGAGCGAAAGGTCATAACCGGGGTTTTGCTCGTCGCTATCACGGTGCATCGCCAGGGCTTCGTCCGTGTCAAGATTGTGCCACCAAGTTGGCATCGGATAGGATACGTGACGCGGTAGAGACAACCCGGCGTATCGGCGAAACACATTCAGGTCTACATCTGCGGTTAGTGTTGTCATCGTACGTGCTCTCCTTCCATGGCCGTCGCCACAGCGTTGGCACTGCCGGTCTTGTGTGGCACGTTTGCCTTGGAGACGCTCATCGGAGCGGTCACTGCCTGGGTGGTGCTCGGCGAATCAACGCGTGTCTTTGAGGCAAACTCGGCCAACCGCGCCTCGACCGTCTCCACCGCCTCGGCGAAGTCGGCCCGCTCGCAGATTTCGTTGGCAAAGGTTTCCACTTCGGTATGTAAGTGCTTGGCGTTGAATACCGTCACGCCGTCGATCTCATCCAGGCCCACAGTAGATCCAAACATGTTGAAATCAAAAACCGTAAGCGGCTGATTCGTGAAATCGCGAGCACCCTGAAGCTGCGCCGCGGTGATGATCGGCTCCTTCCGGTCGAGCCCGAAAATCAGCAAGTCCGCCTCGGAAATGATCCGCCTAACCCTCGGCTCGTCGTAGGACTCGATGCGAAGACGCAGCCCCGTGCCGATCGCCTGGCGAAGGAGTTTGATCTGACCGCCATGTTTGTGCCCGCGATACAGAATCGTAAGCTGCTCGGCTGGTACATCGTACCGGTTCCGAAGCGTGCGTAGTGCCGCCGCCGAGGTCGTGGAACCGCCGATCACGACAACGCGTCCCTTGTGAAAATCGGCCTGTCCAGAGGAAACGATCCGCGAAAACGCGGCCGTGCAATAGTCGAGGTCCATCGTGCGCCACGCCGTGTCGCTTCGCAGTTCCTCGTCGAGCTTGGTCATGTCGGCCAAGAGACGTGAGGCCCGCGAACCAGAAGCACCCGCACAAGCCGCGAGCCGGTGGGCCGCCTTGAGCTGGTCCAACACGTCGCGCTCACCGGGCAGGTGGCTGTTAAGCCCCATTGCCGTTCGCAACAAATGGTGCAGCGCGTCACGACCACGCAAGACGTTCACGGTGAGGCCGTCCGGCAAGCCCGCCCTGAATAGCTGCTGTTTCACCGCTTCCGCCGTCTCGGAGTTGCCCCAGCCGTAGAGTTCAAACCGGTGGCACGTATTCCAGAGGAACGCCTCGCTAAGCCCGGAAGCGGCGCGGATCTGCTTGAGCAGTTTCGGAACTTCACGTTGTGGTCGCTTGATCTGTTGAAGCACGCCGGCCGGCACATGAGCCAGGTCCGGCCCCAGTCCGTGCCCGAGCCGACCCGCCGCCGATACGCCGACCATCATGAGTGATTCGATGTGGTCGTCGCCCGCCGTTAAAGTTGTCGTCGGCTCAGCCGACCGCGGCGTTGCGACAGAATTCGTCATCGGCGTCGCACCCTGGAGCACCAGATGTTTTAGCGCGTTGATAAAGGGTGGAAACGTGTTCAGCGCGGGGCACAGGTGAAGCGCTGCGCCGGTCGCCTCAACATCTTCCCGATACCGCAGGCCGATCTCCTCAATTGTCTCCAGGCAATCGACCGTGAAGCTGATCGGGCAGACCAGGATGTTCTTCTCACCCGCGCAAGTCAAGTCGGTCAACACCGTGTCTGTTGCGGGCGTAAGCCACTCGACCGGTCCAAGCCGACTCTGATAAGCCAGCGACATCCGGTCCGCAGGCCAACCCAGTTGGTGGCCGACCAGCGCGACGGTTCGCGCGATCTGCTCAGGATAAGGATCACCCGCGCGGACATACGACGTCGGTAGCCCGTGCGTCGAGAACAACAGGAAGCTGTTTTCCGGCGTGAGCCCTTCGGACTTGGCATAGGAGGCAATCAGCGCCGTCTGCGCCTTGATGTAGCCGTGGTCGTCGTTCCAGACCATGCGCGTCGTCACCTCGAACTGGTGCGGCACCTCCAAAAGGCATTTGGATACTTCGCGTTGCGCCGTTCCCGTCGTCGGTCCGCTGTACTGCGGGTACATCGAGACAATCACCAACTCCTTGATGCCCGCTTCTCGGACATCACGCAGCACCTTCGCGATCGACGGCGAGCCGTAGCGCATCGCGTAGAACACTTTCCAACCAGGTGGCATGACTGCCTGGAGCGCCTCCGTCTGGTCCTCGGTAATCACCTTCAACGGTGATCCGCGATCGGTCCAGATTTGGCTGTACGCTTCAGCGGACTTGGCCGCACGAAAACGGGCGATCGTCTTACCCAGCAAACCGGTAAGCCAGCCAAACCCAGTCGGTAGCTGAATCACGGACGGGTCACCAAGGAATTCGGTCAGGTACCGACGAACCGACGCGACGTCCGGCTCATCTGGTGTACCAAGGTTAATCAAGAGTACACCGCGCCGGGCCGAAGCGACGCGCTGAGGCGTTGTTTCTTCCGGCGGGGTTAATGCGAACGGTTGCATAACAAGCTCTCCAAAACTTCTCAAGAGAAAACTGCGCGCAGCATAAGCAGGTTGCGGATTATGTGTCCAGTATGGTACCACGATACGATCCCGATAGGGCCGCGTGTCATGGTCAAGCGCCATCAAGGGGGCTGAGGGCGGATTCTTGCTAGACCGGGGGGGCGCGCAGGAGAAAGAGTGAACGGGCAAGCAGCCAGCAGTGAGGCCGAGCCGCATCGAGCCATTCGGTTCCGACGAACCGGTTAGCCCTTACGCAGTCGATCTTCTTGGTATGAACGCGGGAGAAGCAGGCGACGAGACGATGTCGGATGCGAGCCGGCCCCACCACGATCCACACCGTAGCGGCCAACACCGCGATATCAGGGATCACGGATGACTCAGAAGCGGGGCGCATCAAATCCACGTGCAGCAGGGCCACAACCAGACACGCCGCGATCACGGTACGACGACCCGGGCAGAGCCGGAGACAGGCCACATCGCGAACTTTGAGCGCGACGAAAACTAAGGTGATGGCCAAGCCAAGGAAACGAACGAGCGCAACGGAATCCAAACCGCCGGCCGCCGCATTCCCAAAGATGAGTTTGCCCCAGGCGTCCAACAAGCCAGGAAGATGCCCAAGCCCAACCACAACCCAAAGCAGCCGCCGTAGCAAGGCGGGACTCAGGTGAATGTGGCGTTGAACGGACACGACCATTGGCTCCTCAGAGAGAGTGCGGCTCTCGGCACCAACTAATATCGGACCATGCTGGCATCGAACGCTACCCGAACGGTATTGGATCATACCGTACGACCCGCTCTCGACAACCGATGCAGGCCTCAGCAGCGACACCGCACTAGTTTGTCGGTGTTGTGCGGCGGGCATCTGAGCCATGATTCTCCCTGTCATTTGGCGTGCCAATCGGATTGGGGCCGGTGTACGCCCCAAGCCCTTCGGTTTGCCGGCCCCATACGCTTGCCGGCGGTTATCTTCGGACGGCGGTTAGGCTAATGGGTGACACCTTTTCTTGGTCGATGTTTCGCAGGGACGATTCGTTAGGGTGTTTGGAGTGCTTCTTCCCATGTGCCCGCTCTCTCTGGCTGCCCCCAGGCTGCGTAAAGTGCCATGATGCGACGCCGCGCGGCCAACGTTTGGTGGGGTTCCCCTTTCGTGCCAGCCAGTCCTTGGTATCCGCGCAACAACAGATCTTCAGCTTCCTCGAAGACGCCGCGCGCCGTCAGACACTCACCAAGAACGCTTTGGCATACGGCGATCATCCGATGCCCTTTTGGATAGCCCGCCGTACTGACAGCCAGAGCCTCGCGAAGAAGAGGCTCTGCGTCTGCCGGCTTTGCCTTTTTCAACGAAATCTTTCCAAGCCCAAGTAGCGGGCGAGTCAAGAGTGGGCTTTCTGGAGCCAGCTTACGGCGTCTAATTTCCAAGGCTTTTCGGTAGAGTGTCTCCGCTTCATCCATCTCGCCTTGTTGTAACAACGCCGACGCTAGGTTTCCAAGCGTATACGCCGTTTCCGGATGATCTTCTCCATATGCGTTCAGAGATATGTTGAGCGACGCTCGGTACATTTTCTCTGCCGTCTCATACGCTCTGCGTCGATAGTAGAACGAACCGAAGTTTTCCACGCTGAGACCTACTCGAGGGTGTTCCGCACCGAGCAAGTGTTTGTTGATTTCCAACGCCTCTCGATAGAGTGGTTCAGCTTCGTCCAGTGCCCCATTTTGCTCTAATACGCGTGCCAAGTTGAGCAAGCAAGCTGCGACCGATGTGTGGTTCTCTCCGAATGTGTTGCGGCGGCTAACCAACGCCTCGCGGCAGAATGGCTCCGCCTCGGCATACTGCCCAAGTTTTTGCAGTATCATGCAAAGCCCGTTGAGGCTCTGCGCCACGTCCGGATGTGCATCGCCCAGTTGTGCCCGCCTGATCGCAAGAGATTTTTTGGTCAGCGGCTCGGCGGCGGCGAACCGCCCCTGTTTGCACAAGATAACAGACCAGTTGTTGAGGGTTTGCGCTACAGCGACGGAATCATCTCCCAGCACGCGTTGTTGAATCCCCAACGCTTCCTTGTAATATGCCTCCGTCGTTTTGTAGTCGCCTTGGTCTCGATGAGCCCCGGCCAATTCGATCAAACTTGTTGCCACATCAGGGTGTTGGTCGCCCAGTGCTGCGCGTCTCAACCGAAGTGATTGGTCCAGTAGCTTTTGCGCTTCGTCATGGAGCGCCAACGAGCGGTAGGCACTGCCCATCGTCATCAAGAGTGTCGCCTGAACCTTCGGCTGATCGGCAAGCTCAAGTTGAACGCGCGTCGCACCCCGATCGAGCACATCGCGCACGGTGATTGTGCCCCCTTTCGCATTATCCGGAGCCGCCGTGCCGAATAGTTCAACGAGGAATCCTGAAACTTGGCTGGCGGTCGCAGCCGCGACGCGAGCATCGCCCTCGGCCTGTAGAGCGCGTGCCAGGTTGTCCTCGGCGGACACACGCTGGACAAACTCTCCGCGACGTGCAACCTCAGCGCTGCGGTAAAGCACCGTCATGACCAAGCCGAATGCGAGGAAGCACATCAGGGTCAAACCTGCGAGCGCGGAAGTGGTCTTGTGTCGAACGACAAACTTCTTCAAGTGGTAGGTGGTAGACGGCGGCCGCGCAAGAATCGGTTGATTGGCGCTGTATCGTTGAAGGTCATCCACCATCGCGGCAACGCTTTGGTACCTATCGCGCGGATCTTTGTTCAGGCACTTGAGAATAATGGTTTCAAGGTCTTCATCGATGTCGGGTCGAATTGTCCGCGGACGGGTCGGCGGTACCGTCGTGATGTTGCTAAGCACATCACGAATTCTCCCTTGGACTTCATAGGGTGGCACACCGGTAAGCAATCGGAACAGTAAGACACCGAGCGAGTAAATATCGGTACGAATATCAACTTGGTCGGGTGCGCCATCCACCTGTTCGGGGCTGGCCCACGGCAGCGTGCCCAGGAATTGGCCGGTGACGGTGATGTGCGGCGAAACCATGGTTTCACTAAGTTCCATCGTGAGTTTGGCAAGCCCGAAGTCCAGGATGCACGGGTTCCCGTTCTCATTCACGAGGATGTTGCTCGGCTTCAAGTCGCGGTGAATGACACCACGAAGATGTGCGGCATGGATAGCCCCACAGAGCGTCTGAAACATCAGCAGCGTGTCATGTAGGGTTAACCCACCTCCATCGACATACCGATCCACCGAAACCCCATCGACCAAATCCATTACCAGGTAGCGGTGACCGCCGGATTCTCCGCTGTCATGAACGGCGACAATGTTTGGGTGTCGGAGCTGGCCGAGCACCCTCGTTTCCCGATCGAATCGGTCCTGGTCATCAACGCTGGCGAGGGGGCCACTGCGCAAGAACTTGATGGCCACATTACGACCCGTCGTTTCCTGGAGCGCTCGGAAGACGACACCCTGCCCGCCGGCGTGGATCTCATCCAGAATGCGGTAACCGGCGATTTGGATTTTCTTGAGTCGTTCGGTGGCGTTTGGCGCGGGACTTGGAGTTGGTTTCTCTTGCGCCCCAAAGGCCGCCTTCTCGGCTGCATCAATGAGCGGACTCTCTCTGGTGTTCGGAGCGGTTTCTCGTGTGTGGCGTCTTGGCATAACCGTATTCGCAGGGGGCGCAGCGCCCAAACAGCGCCGCACACACAACAAGGCGTTAACTAGATCGTTTGCTCACGCCGATCCACCGAAATATCTCGAAGCCGGTCCAAGAAAGGTGGCCAGTTTGTCCAGCGCTCGAGCACGAAGCATGTAAACAGCTCCTGTACTTCGGTTTAACATTTTAGCAATTTGTTCCGCCCGCAACCCGTCGAGCTCGAAAAGAACGACAACCTGTCGATAATCCAGTGGCAGGCGTCGTAGGGCGTCTTCGAGAAAGGCACGGACTTCGGCCTTTTCCGCCGTACGACTGGGTGTGGACCGAGTCCCGCTCACTAGCTCAAACAGGAGGTTGAAAGACTCGTCCGACATCGGACGGGCGAGGCGGTTTCGATTGCCTCCGCGTTTGTCAGCCGACAACATCCGAATCGCATCATGCAGGTTGCGCCGAGCCATGGTGGAGAGCCAACCTGCAAAGGCTTCCGATCGCAAGCCGACAAAATCACCGATATCCAGGAACGCGTCGATGTAGGTTTGCTGCAACACATCATCAATGGACAACAGCGCCTGCCACCGTTTGGGTATGGCCCCGCGAAGCTTTCGCCGAATCGCCGGACCATGTTGCTCCAGCAGCTCCCCGAGGGCGCGTCGGTCCCCGGAATGCGCTTGCTTGATCAAGTCTGCAATCGAGCCGGACAACGGCATATCCCCCAATTCAAGCCCTCGATGGCTACACATGGCTCCACCCTAATATCGCCACCTGCGGCACGCATCATACCTCAAGTCGGGATCCGGGGAAAAAGAAGAATAATTGCGCGTGAGAAGCCTCCCCTTACTCCGCCTTAGTGGTAGGGAGGCGGTCGGTTTCGCCCGCCAGGGTCGCCCAATCATTGAGAAATAGGCCGTGCTTCGGCCAGACAGGACTTGGAGGGGGTGGCGAAGGGAACGGGTCGGTTGGTCTGGGTCCGAAGACCCGGAATACCGGATCGGTATCGTTGCAGGCTTCTTAACATTTTGAAGATCAGCGATACACCAGTGGCTTTGGGCTACGCCCAGAGCATTCCCTCGCCACGGCCGCGCCGTCGTTCGTAGGCTATCGCTCGAACGGCTTGCGTCGTCAACAAGTCCATAGCCAGGAGACACAAGATGTCCCGTATGCCAGCCTTGATGGTTTGTTGTTGCCTCGTGATTCCGGCCTTACGTCTCCAGGCTCAGGAGTTGATCTGCGTCCCGGGTAGCTACACGTTCGGGGATTACGATGGGCGGGGTGATGTCGCTCTGTTCGACTATTCCGCGTTGGAGAAATGCCTTTCCGGCCCAGCTTTTGAACCGCGCCCCAGATCACCTCTGACTACGCTGGAATGCCAGGAAGTCTTCGATGTAAACGGCGATGGCCGGGTTGATTTGATGGATTCCGGTCACTTTCTCAGGTCATTCTCTGGTGACTGTACCGGAATGGGAAACTGCCCACCGGGAACGCATCTCGAACACGTCAGTGGCAATCTCGGCCTTGTTGATGAGGACATCTCGGATGTGTTGCCACCGAATCCGAGTGAGTACCGCTGCGTGAAAGATGAATCTTGTGATGATCTGAATTGCGGAGATCGAGGTTCCTGTGGCACTTATGCCGGAAAGGCGGCGTGTGCTTGCGACAAGGGGTACGCGGGTGGGTTGTGTGAGCAGTGCGCCGTTGGGTTTGAGCGGACGCGCGACGGGGACTGCGTGCTGGGTGGCGTGTGTCGTGAGCGGTTCTGCTCAGGTCAGGGTGATTGCCAGCTACAACGCGAAGAGATTGTTTGTGTATGCGATCCAGGCACGAGCGGCGACCATTGCGAGAACGGTGGCGGTGATCCCAATATCAGACGTGCGCCAACCTGGGTGGTCTTGCAAGGCACGGATCGTTCTGTTGAACAAGGAGAGACACGAGAGATCTGCGCGACGCTATTTGGCGGTGGGCTCATCGATACGCAGCTCAATTGGACGATCGTCGAAGGGCCAGGCACCCTTTTTCCCAGCAAATCGAATTGCTACATCTACGCGCCGCCTACGGCGGGTACGTTGACTGATTCCGAAATGGTGGAGATCGAAGTTTGCTCGCTGAATTTTCCGGATCAATGTGCGACACGTTTTCTTACGGTCAATCCACCCGGTGCTGTCAAGAGCACGGGACAAGCGCATAGCATCCTCAAGCCGTTCGATGACAACATCACACGATTCATGCTTGATCGGTGCATTGGCGGTGCCGTATTGGGAATAAGCATTTTTGGAAAGCCCGTCTACATTCGTGGCTACGGTAACTTAAGCGGGGCTCCAACCAACCAGCCTGACTATCTGGAGGCCTGCGGGGATACCTGGGACGTGTCGAACGAAGTGGCCGGGTATACGCTACCGAATCCCTCTGAGGTCCAGCCAAACTCCCCGTTCCGTATTGGCAGCAATTCCAAGGCCGTGACCGCGGCCGTGCTTCGCAAAGCCATCAAAGATTTCTACACGACAACGGACACCGACGATAACGTCGAGGCGGTGCGATTGTGCGACGGTGTGATTCCGCCGGATTTGCACGACGTGGCTTGTCTTGGTGTGCCGCCGCCGCAGTCACTGGTTACTGTCTCGGGGGTCGTGCCCGACTGTGATGATTCTGCCCCTTGCCCATACGGGGGAACGTGCGAGGTAACCAACGAGGCCACGGGAACAGGGATTTGTACCGGTTGTCCACCCGGATTCAGTGGAATCGATTGCTCTCAGAGCAATGCGTTTTGTCCGAGTTTACCCAGTCAGGCGGACTCCCGATGGGAGGACGTGACGCTGGGCCATCTGATGGGGCACCGGGCCGGATTACCTCGCAGTGTGCCGAACCGCAACCGGGTGATTCTCCCCAATCTGCTGAATTTTCGCGGTTTAATGGTCGAAGCAGATTGGCAAGACCAGGAGGATATGCTCACCGCTGAGGGGGATTTCCCCAGTGGTAGTTTTGCTGCGGAGTTTCCCGATTATGCGGATGCGAAGGACGACATCGGCGCATCGGCCTATTTCGTTCCTCGGGTGACTACGATTGAAGCCGTGCTCGCTCGAATGGGCGCGTGCCTGTTGTCTACGCCCGGCTCGACTCGGTTGTACTCCAACACAGGCTATGCGTTGCTTGGCATCGTCGCGGAAACCGTTAGCGGAACGCCATTCGCTGGCAGTACAGGAAAACCAAACCTTCACAACGGCTCACTGCTTGAGGCCTTCAATCAGGATCAACTCGGCTTGCCCCTTCCTGGTCAGGGGACTGTCGAAGGGATGTACGTCAGCCAAAACAGGTTCGGCTTACGCAATCCCAAGGAACCGATCTGGCGCACTTGGTCGACTGACAATGGTGGAACGTATTACAAGCTCGTGGACGATCCCAAACGCCCCTATTGCGATTGGTTATCCAATGACTGTAATTTCATCGATTGGATATCCGGAGTGCTCAACTTCGACTGGGGTTTTCTGAACCGGAAAACAATTCGCGGTTACGAAGGAACTTCGTTCGCCGGTCCCCAGACGGCCGGAAGTCTCGCGGTGGAGGCCGAGGTCTATCTTAAGTTTATGGCCAAGTACTGGGTCGGCGGAAGTGATAGCAACACACGTTACGGTGAAACGCGTTGCCCGAACGGGAATTGCATCTGGACGCTTACAACGAGCCACACGGGTGCGCTCAACGGAACCTATTCTTACGTCAAGCAATATGGTGGAACAAACAATACGAACGAAACCTGTAGCGACGATAGCGACTGTAGCGACTACACCGTTTGCTCCGGAACTCCCGAGGCTGAGACACTACAACGGTTCTGTCTTGGTGGAACGTGCCGTGAGCGTAACGAGTACGGCATACCACCAATCGATCCCGCCACAGGAGCCATTACGGATGAGTTCTCGCAAACCGAATGCCACTCATGCCGGCTACCGGTTGGCGTTGATATTTTCGTGTCATTTAATCAATGGCGCGACAAGAAGTGCTGGGAGGCTGGCCTGTTGGACGAATCCGACCCCGACTATTACACCTGCTCAACCGCGTATCGAGCTGTATCCGGATTCATGGCCGACGCGGCGTGCAAAGTGTCGTGGCCTCCGAATCCCCTAGTGCTTTGGCCTCCGGTTGTCCAAGAGGGCGGCTCGTCGATGTCCCCGGGGTTCGCATCGCCTTGATGACCGGTGCGGGTTTGAGCGATTGCAGCGACCGGGTCAACGTCCGTGAGGCAATGTCGTCTAATACGGCCGGCAACCGGTTGATGATGATCGAAGGGTTCGAGGGTTGTGGAGGGGTTTACGGGTCAAGGCGTGTTGGGACCGACCGTCTCCAGCAGGAGGGTTTGCGCGTCTTGGCGGCCTATCGGGAAGGTGCTTGCGCCTAGCGGGGCTTCGATGAAGTGGAGATCGAGGAACAGGGCCGCCGAGGGTGGGGCCTCGTTCATTAGCGCGGCGTCATCGTTGACATGTCGCAGCCCGAGAAGGTGTCCGATCTCATGGGAGGCGGCTTGTCCGATTCCGAGGGCGAGCCGGTTAAGCTCCGGCGTGAACCCGAAGGTGTTACGGCTAAAGGCCGCCGTAAAGATCACGCCGTCGTCGCAACGATCCAGGTTGTATGGATCGACCCCTCTGGCTGCTGCGAGCACGGCGTCGTTTGTTGACCCTAGCAAGATGGTTGTGAATGTCTCGATCCCCGGCGGGAGGGGGGCGTCAGACGTGATGATCATGACGTCCAATCCGGCGAAGTCTTCCGTGATGGCCTCGACAATGCCTTGCTTGAGACGGTCATCCCGACCAGCATATTGTTCCGAGATGGCGGCCGCACTGAAG
Organism: Planctomycetota bacterium; assembly: GCA_024278695.1. Taxonomy (GTDB): domain Bacteria; phylum Planctomycetota; class Phycisphaerae; order UBA1845; family UBA1845; genus JAJRSP01. Next base: position 19,425 of record JAJRSR010000024.1, read on the forward strand.
GGGTCTACTGTCGTGGTTCCCAAGATCGGCGGATCAAACGTGCCGCCGCGAAAGTCCAACAAGACCGTTTGGCGTTGCGGCACGGGCAGCGACTCGGCCGGCGCTATCGTGACTTCCAACCGGTAGGGTCCGAGGGTTGTCTCGTTGGCACCATGCGTGACGACCAGCCAATGCCTCTGCGTGGCGCGGCGGACCGGCTGATCGACCATGCCCATCGCATGAAGACCGGTTTCCACAAACGGATACGAGCGGATGTCGATCACGCGTTCATCCGCATCGAACAGCGCGACCGTCGGTCTTAGGGGGCTTCCCTCGATGATGAAGTCGATCGTGATCTGATCTCCGCGTGTCAGCGTGCCGAGGCTGAAGACATCGACATCACCCATCTGGTCGATCCTGCCCTCGAAAACGGTAGCACCAAGGCTCCCGGTGTTTGTGCCGGTGGCCGCTTCAAACGAATCGTTCGGCTCGACATCGTTCCCGGTGCTGATGGAACCGCCGTCGCGGGATGGGGATCCGATGTTTGAATCTTGCCCGTCGGGGATACCGTCGCCGTCGCTATCGAAGGCGAGCGGTGATGTTCCCGTATTGAGTTCGTTTCCATCGCTAAGCCCGTCGCCATCGGTGTCGGGGTTGAACGGGTCCACGCCGAGGCGTCGTTCCGTGGCATCGCTGAGCCCGTCACGATCGCTATCGATCAGATCATCGAGCGTCAGCGCACCGCATCCGGACGCGGCGAACAGCAGCGCGCACAAGGAACGAAGAATACAGACGTATATGGTTCTTGATACGAACGCTGCGATTCGGTTTCGGTGGGTGGTGTGGGCAAGTGGCTGTCCGTTTGTGGTCGAGTGCGAGTCGGTACGGACAAACAAGTTTGCGAGCAGCGCCCGGAACCACGCCTTGCGTGGGCTGTGTTGCGGCTTCTGTTCTCCGGTTTTTTCTGGCAGTGTTTCGATATGTGCGCCCCTGAGCCAACGTCTCCCCGATCGACGTCCGCCCAGCTTCCCCCGAGCGATGACGCGTGTATGATACCAACTTGGCACGCCCGGGAAAAGGGTGATGCGGTTATCCTGGCGGCATTGATTATCGGCCCGCGGGCGCTGTGCATACCTTTCGCACCCCGTGGTGATCCGACGTTAGAACTTCCTCGGGCCTGGCAACATGCTCGGTCGCGACCAGAACGGATTCATACACCATGTTGATCGGCGTTACCGGTGGTACAGGTTTCTTGGGCAGGTACATCGTCAACCGGCTCGCGGCGCAGGGTCATACCTGTCGGTGTTGGGCTCGCGAATCTTCTGACCGCGGCGGATTCGATGGCCTTGAGGATCGTATCGAGTGGATCACGGGTGACCTGACTGATGCGGACTCGATGGCCGCGCTGGTTGTGGGTGCGGATGCGGTGGTTCATGCGGCGCTGGATCGACCCGGTGCCGGTTTTCGCGGCGCGGAGGGTGATCTACCCACGTTCGTGGAACGCAACGTGGTCGGATCGATCCGTTTGATCGAAGCCGCCCGCGCGGCCGACGTGTCACGGTTCGTGTTTATTTCAACCTGTGCACTGCACGAGGTGATTCTCGAAGACCGCAAGTTGGATGAGGCGCATCCGCTTTGGCCGCTTTCGCACTACGGTGCCCACAAGGCTGCGGTTGAAAAGTTCATACACAGCTACGGTCTTGGTGACGGCTACAACGTGTGCTCGCTTCGCCCGACGGGTATCTACGGCTTGTCGCGACCGGTGGCGCGGAGCAAGTGGTTTGCGCTCTTGCAACAGGTGAAGCGCGGTGAGCCAATCGAAAGTGATCGCGGCGGCAAGGAGGTTCATGCGGACGACGTGGCGCAAGCCGTGGAGTTGTTGCTGACCGCCGACGGTGTGGCCGGTCAGGCTTACAACTGCTACGATCAATACGTTGCGGATCAAGAAGTCGCGAGGATTGCCAAGGAGATATCGGGCAGCAGCAGTGAGATTGCTGAGCTGAACCGCGGTGCGAAGCACCAGATCGACACGAGCAAGATTCGGGCACTGGGGATGGCGTTCGGCGGCTCGGTGTTGTTGGAACGAACGATTGGCGAAATCTTGGAAACGATGTAACGGTGCATGCTGTAAGCAGAGGCGACGCAGGCACGTGTGCTCGTGTCGCATGTTCCGGCGGATCCTATTGGTTTGCCTCAACGACGGAGGTGTGATGAGTTTACGGAATTCAAGTTTGCGGCGTGGGGTTACTGTGGTGTTGTGTGTGGCGTGCGTAAGCCTTTGGTCAATTGGCTGTGCGACGTCCGGTTCGTGCGTGGGTTGTGGGGACAGCAAAACGGAGAAGGATATGGAACTGCCGGCGATCAATCCAGAAGAGGCGAAGGGCTTGCTCGATAGCGACTCAGGTTACATTTATCTTGACGTGCGGACGCAGTCAGAGTTTCAGGCCGGTCGCCCGGTGGGTGCCATCAACATCCCCGTCGCGGAGATCAATCCCGCCAGCGGCGGCATGGAACTCAATGATCGGTTTATCGACGTGGTGGCTGCGCACATCGCCAAAGATGCGAAGGTGATCGTCGGTTGCCGGACGGGCAGCCGGTCAGCGGCGGCGCAAGAACTCATGCAGCAGGCTGGCTATACCACCACGTTCAACATGCTCGGCGGGTTTTTGGGAAAGACTGACTCGACCGGGCAGGTGCTGGCCGAGGGGTGGTCGTCGCTCGGCTACCCGTCCGAACGCGGCGACGCCGGTGATGCCGGATACGCGGCGCTGTCGAGCAAAGTGTCGCAATAGTAGTGTGTTCGTGTGTCGCGCCGATCAGTCATCGTGCCCGCCGCCGGGTGCATGACTGATGGCGTGGTACCGGGTAAGCGTCGCGGACCATGCGGAGGCGTCCGGGGTGATATTTGCCTACGCACACCTTCGATTGCGCTGGCACGGACAAACGCACCGGGTAGCTCCTTCAGATGTTTCAAGGCCCAATAACGCTACTTGTTCTCATATCAACCCCCCGCTGTTGTGTCCTACTGCCGTTCCTAGTCTGCATTCGACTTTCCGGTTGACATGAAAGTGCTTATGGTATAAATTACCAACTGGTATGAATACGCATGAAGATGAAAACGAGAGGAAATTCCTGCGGTTCGAGGCGTTATGTCGCCAGCAGGGGTTGCCGGTCACTGTTCAGCGGCGCGTCGTCCTTGAGGCCGTGCTTGCTCGTGACGACCATCCGGGTGCGGATGACATTTACGAGGACGTTCAGGAGCGTATCCCTGGTGTTTCTCGGACTACGGTGTACCGCGTGCTCGATCTTCTGGTCCGGCTGGGCATTATTACGAAGGCTTGCCATCCTGGGGCGATCTCGCGGTTCGATCGGAATACCGATCTGCACCACCATCTTGTCTGTCTCCGGTGCGAAGCGGTGATCGATGTGGCGGACGAGCAGCTCAACACGCTCGACCTTCCCGATACAAGCCATCTTGGTTTCGAAATTACAGATTTCAGCGTTCAACTACGGGGGATCTGCATCAACTGTCGCGATGGCGCGACAGTAGGAAAGTCAAATCAAACCTCACGCGGAGCGGGTTCGGTTTCTCGCTCCAAGCAAGAGGCGGGTACCAGCACAAAGGAAACAAAAGATGAAACACAACCAGAAACGACGTGAGGGGCGAATGGTTTTTTCGGTACTGGCTACTGTGGTCGCAGGGGCCGCGCTTGCGTCAGTGTCCCCGGGGGCGGAACCCGTTACAAGCTATGCACCCGTTGCGGTAAAGGGTAGTTTTCAAGAGACGATGGCGCGAATGAAGGCTGCGAAGCCAAAGGTGATGGCGTCGGCCGCAGCATTGCTTGAGGCGCGGTACGACCTCAGCGATCGACCGGCCACGGGCGTGACCATGTCGCGCGGTAAGGCGATCCAAGAGGGGATTCGTACGAAGCTGCCGCACGGTGTGACGTGGGACCAACTTTCTGGGATGGCTCCGCAGGACATTCGCGACAAGTCGCTATTTCCGAAGGGTTTTCTACCGCTTCCGCATCCCAACCATGCAGAAGGCGGTATGGTGTTCCCCCAATACCACATCGACGAGATCAAGCTACAGGAAGCCCGAGATCTCACGCGGTTTGACTTGGACTATGACTTGCCAACCCATTTTCTTCCGGACTATCCTCCGGCCATGTTCCTGACAACGAGGCCGGACCTGGGCGATGTTTCGCAAGGAAAAGTTGTCACGATTGACAACTACTTCGAGTTGTTCAATGGCATCTTGAACCCCAAACAAATTGAGGGTATGCGACTACTGGTGACGCCGTTCCCGCAACAGCAATTCAACCAGACCTTTGACCGCCGTTCCGCGCGACCGCATCGTGGTGTGACCTGCTTCGATTGCCACGTCAACGGGCATACGAACGCTGCGACGCACTTGGTCGGAGACATTCGCCCTCAAGAGTTTCGTCATGGCCTGGATACACCGCCGCTCCGTGGTGTGAACATTCAGCGGCTATTCGGCTCGCAACGCGCGTTGAAGACGGTGGAGGACTTCACCGAGTTTGAGCAGCGGGCCGCGTACTTCGACGGTGATCCTGTGATTGCCACGAAGAAGGGCGTCAATATCCTCGATCGGGGTAGTCAGGTTCACTTTATGGCTGAGATGGAGCAGATTCTTGATTTTCCGCCAGCGCCCAAGCTCGACATCTTCGGCAAGCTCGACCCATCCTTGGCCACTAAAGCCGAGCTTCGTGGCCAAGCGGTGTTTTTCGGGAAAGGGCGGTGTGCGGAGTGTCATCCGGCACCGTACTACACGGACAACACGATGCATGACCTCAAGACCGAACGGTTCTTCAAACCGCAAATGGCAGGCGGCAGAATGGCCGCTGGTGATGGTCCCATCAAGACATTTCCGCTTCGTGGGATCAAAGACTCTCCCCCGTATCTTCACGATCGACGGTTGTTGACGCTTGAGGATACCGTCGAGTTTTTCAACCTCGTCACCGGGGTGAAACTCACGAGCCAGGAGAAAAAAGACGTCGTTGCGTTCCTTCGATGTTTGTAGCCTTGTCAACTTGGCTTTGTACGGCAAGGGTGGATCGAATGTAGGTCGTCGGAAGGAGCCCGTCCGATCCATCATACATGATGTGTTGTGGGGCGAGTGCTGGGATTTAGTAGGTGTAATACGCGTAGTAGTGGTCGCGGATGGCACCGTCGCAGTTGAACGTGGATGCGATCAGGGCGGCGCGCATCCACATGCCGTTTTTCACCTGGTCCCAGTATTTTGCCTGGGGTAGCGTGTCGATACGCTCGTCGATTTCGCCGCGGCGGGGAAGCGGGTGCATGATGACGAGGTTGTCCTTGAAACGCTTGGACATCTCATACGTCAGGCTGTAATTGGCATAGTCGATGGACTGGCTCTCGCCGTCAGCATCCCACTCGTCCTGCATACGCGTCATGTAGGCCGCGTCGATCTCGCCGATCACCGGGCGGATGTCGTCGAGCTTTTCATGCTCGATGCCGTGCCGCTCGATGTACTTGATGATGTCGTCACCGATCTGCAGCGCAGGCGGTGCGATAAACAGCAGCCGCATACCCGAATAGCGGCACAGCAGATACGCCAGCGATCGCACGGTGCGGCCGCGTTTCAGATCACCTGCGAAGGCGATCGTCTTCCCGGCGAGCAGGTCGGCCGTGTAGCGCGGGGCATGCCGTTGGGGTTTGGGCTGCGCCAAGGACCGAAGCAACGTATAGATGTCGAGCATGGCTTGGGTGGGGTGCTGGTCCTTGCCGGAGCCGCCGTTGATCAGCGGGATCGGACGGGGCATTTTGTTGAGCATGTTGGCCACGTGCTCGGCGAAGCCTTCGCTCGGGTGCCGCATGACGATCAGGTCAAAGTACTGCGTGAGCACGCGAATCGTGTCGTCTTCCGATTCACCCTTGACCTCGGAAGAGGTGGATCGGTCGCGCACTTCATTGTGCGGCATGCCAAGAATCTGGCATGCCGCCGTGAACGATAGAAACGTGCGTGTCGATGGTTGAATAAAATAGAGCATCGCCCGGCGGTGGCTCAGGAGCGTGCGAAGAAACTGCGTGCCCTGGCGCGTGTTGGCGATCGTCCGAATCATGTCGGACAACTGGCAGAGCTGCTCGATGCTCTGGCGATCAAACTGCTGGGCGAGAACGACATGAAACGGCTTGTCGTTTCGGTTTAATGCGGCAATACGTTGCGTGCTGTCTTCGGTGTGGGGCGTTGCCGCTGCGGCGTCGATCGACTGCATCCTCGGACCTATCGGAAAAGCCAACTGGTCCGACATAGCGGACCGCCCCGCGGCGTTGACCCGCCGGTTCGCGACCTTGACGCACGCCGACCGTCGGTGGCTTTAGGGGTCGTTCGGAGCTGGCGTAGTAGACTCTTTGTGCGGGGGAGTGTCAAGACGCGGCCGCGACGCTGGACGTCTTCCGCGACCCGGTATGAAAGCCCGTTCAACGCAATCGTCACCTGTGCAGTCGTCACCACGGTAGGCTGGTGGGACGGCTGTTGGGTCGTGTTTGGTGTTGACGGCGTCGCTGGCCAGGGCGGCTTTGGGCTTCTCCTTTTTGGGCACCGTTGTAGTGGCGGCTTCGGGGGTACGCGTGATGGCCCCGGCGTCTGGCTGCGACCTTAGTCCATACACACCGAGCGCCAGACCGATGGCCGCAGCCGCTGCGAGTGGCACCATCCGCGCCGGATGCCACCAAACCACCGGTGTGACTTTCAGGATGTCGGGCTCCGTGGTCACTTCCACCCGACCGGTCATCTGCGCACCGCGGCTCAGGGCGGATCTGGCCTGTCGGTTGGCGCGCTCGAGAAGTGACGCGTCGCCCGCTTCGGAGGCCAGCCCGGCTAGCCCGGTGGTGACGGCTTGCAGGTCGTCGGCTAGTGTCCGGCAGCTAGGGCACCGAGACAAGTGAAACTCGACCCACTGCGGCAACGTACCGTCCGCACGAACGGTGTCGTCATCGGACAGGGCCGACATCACCCACATGCGTTTGGGGCAGGTTGATTTATCCTGCGGTTGTCCTGTCAGTTCGTTCATCTATGGTTTACTCCCTCGGTTGACGCCGGTCGGTCTGCGTCAGTTTTCTGCTTTCTGCGCCCAGTTTTTCGCGTCCAGTTCTTTCGCCAGTTGGATTACAGCGTGGCGGCGGTAGACGCGGGCGGTGGTCGGCTCGATTCCCAGTATTCGCCCGACTTCGTCATAGGTCATTCGCGATAAGTCTCTCAAAACAATCACGTTACGAAGATGGTTCGGTAAGCTGCCGATTGCTTCGCGAAGCTGATCGTTGCCGGTCACGACTGATGCGGCGGCTGGTTCGTCGTCGTTGGCCCGTTGCGATCGCGTGGCGACTACGTTGTCCCAGTGGCTCGTCCGCCGTCGCCGCGTGCGGATGAGTTCGATCGCGATGTTGCTGGCCGTTCGGTAGGCGTAGGCCCGGGCGTTTTGCGGTTCACGTTTTCCCGTGAGCTTGGCGAGCTTGCAAAAACAGTCCTGATAGGCGTCCATTACGTCGGCCTCGCGACCTAAAATGCGCCAGAGCAGGTGCAAAATCCCCGGTCCGTCACTGGCCATGAGGCGGATAATCCAGCAATGGCGGGCGTCATCCGTTTCCCCAGGCCCGGCATTTTCCGAGGCCATGACGTCACCGTGGCCTGCAATTCCAACAACACCGATCATGGCATCCTTGGACGCGTCAGCCCCGGAATTGTTAGCGCGGCGCTGCGATAGTTTGCCTGGGGCGGGGTTCATGCCTGTGCTCTTGGTCGATCGATTCACCGTTGTCTATTGTATGGCCTAGAGATAGATCGATGCAAGATAATAAGTTTCTTCGACCGGTCGGCCCTCGAAGACTGGTTTCTCCGTGTAGGAGATTGGCTTTTCCGTGTAATTGTCCGTCAATCTGCGTCAGAATCCGATTCTTTTCTGGAAACGGTGGCACCGTTCTTGTAACATGGACGGTTCCCCGATTGTGGCGGGGCTTTCGACGGCACCGTCCGGGTGGCCGGTAAGACGGCTGGTCCGATGGTGTTCGGTTCGACTGACGCTCGTGATTCTGCGATTGTCGAAGGAGCATCCGATGGCCGATTTGAAACCTGGGAACATTCGTAACATTGTCCTTGCGGGGCATCCGCACGCTGGTAAGACGTCTCTCGCGGAGGCCCTGTTATTCAAGGCGGGAGTGACCAAGCGTCTGGGGAGTGTCCCGGATAAGACGTCCGTGTTGGATCACCACGAAGAGGAGCGAGAAAAACAGTCCTCGCACGACACCGCGCTGTGCCATCTGAAGCATGGCGACTGCCACGTCAACATCATCGACGCGCCGGGCATGGCCGCGTTTTGCGGACCGGCGATCTCCGCGATCGGAGCCTGTGAAACAACCGCTATCGTGATCTCTGCGGCCAACGGCATCCAGGTGAACACGCGAAAGATGTTCAACCGCGCCAAGGATTACGGCGTTGGTATTTGGATTGTGATCAACCATATTGACGCCCCCAATGTCGAGCTGGAAGAGCTCGTGGGTGCCGTTCAAGAGACGTTCGGCGGTCAGTGTGTGCCGTTGAATCTTCCCGCTGGCGGCGGCAAGTCTGTCGTGGATTGTTTCAAGAATGAATCGGGTGATGTTGATTTCTCGAACGTCGCCGACGCGCACACCACGCTGCTTGAGACGATCGTCAGTGCTGATGAGGCGCTCATGGAGAAGTATCTGGGTGGTGAACTCTCCGACGGCGAGGCATTGGCGGCTGCGTCCAAAGCCGTAGCTGACGGTGAGCTGGTCCCCATTTTGTTTACGGATTCACTACATGATGTCGGCATCGCAGCGTTCCTCGATGCGCTCGTGGCGTTTTGCCCCAGTCCTGTTGACGGCAAACAGCGCACGTTGGTTTCCGGCGAGACGGAGACCGTACTCACCCCCGACGTTGACGGGCCGTTTGTCGGGCAGGTGTTCAAGATCAGTACCAACGCGAAGAGCCATATTAAACATTTGGATATCCGCGTGTTCTCCGGAAAGCTAACCACGGACATGCATCTGAAGTCGGTGAAGGAACACAAGGGTGTTCGTCCCGGGCAGATCACCAGATCGCTGGGTGCCGAGCAGAGCGACTTGGAAGCGGGCGTGGCCGGTGACATCATCACGCTCGCCAAGCTCGATTTCGCCATCGGCGATATTCTGACCGACAAAGAAATCGGAACCGTCGCAGTGCCGACGCTGCCGGTGCCGATGTACGCACTGGCGCTCGAGTCAAAATCCCACGGTGATGAAGACAAGATCAACGGAGTCTTAAAGCGCTACGCCGAAGAAGACCCGTGTTTTGTGTTGGACCATAGTGAGGCCGGGGAGATGGTCGTCCACGGCGTGGGTGAGATGCAGCTCCGGACCTATCTGGGTCGCATGGCCGCCCATCACAAGCTGGAGGTAACCACGAAGCCGCCGCGCATCCCCTACCGCGAGACGATCACCGGAAGCGCCAAAGACATCGAATACACGCACAAGAAACAGTCCGGCGGTTCGGGTCAGTTTGGTCGCGTGATTATCAACGTCCTCCCGGCCGAGCGCGGTGAGGGGTATGAGTTTGTTGATAAAATCTTCGGCGGGTCTATCGATCACGCCTACCGTCCCTCCGTGGATAAGGGCGTTCGTGCGCAGATGGCCGCTGGCGTGCTCGCGGGTTATCCGGTCGTGGATGTGAAGGTGGAGTTGATCGACGGAAAGACCCACCCGGTCGATAGCAAGGACATCGCCTTTCAGATCGCCGGTCGTGGCGCTTTCCGCGAAGGGTTCATGAAAGCCAAGCCGGTGCTTCTGGAGCCCATCGTGGATATTGAGGTGACGGTGCCGTCGGACAACGTGGGTGATATTCAGGGCGATCTCGCTTCGCGTCGTGGGCGTCCGCAGGGGCAGGAAGTGCTGCCCGGCAACTTCACCGTGATCCGAGCGATCGTCCCGCTGGCAGAGGTGGCCGACTACAACTCGCGCCTGTCCAGCATCACCGGCGGGCAGGGCAGCTACACGATGGAGCTATCCCACTACGAAAACGTACCCGGCAACGTGCAGCAGCAGATCATCGACCAGCACAAGAAGGAAATAGAGGCGGACGCGGCCGCACATTGAGTCAAAATCTCGGAGTCCAGGCCTAGCTTGCCGGCGGGGGCTAAGCGCTCTTTCGCCATGCGCACTGCAGCCATTACGATCAACAGGGCGTGTTGGATCATTGACCCGGCATAACTGGCCGGGGTGCGCGCGTTTAACGGAAACGCACGCTCTCGCCTTTTATTTCCCCCCTGATATCATATGCTATCTGCCATGTTGTCTCCATGTCAATTCTGCTGTGGTTTGCCGGAAGGCGTCGCTCAGATACACTGAAAATCATTTGGCGTTAGATATTTTTCCCTAAGTGTTTTATCGAGATCGACGAATAGCGACTGAATCGCGTCGGGTGAGTTAGCGTCACATAGTGGCAATAAACCGGCGCGCTGCAACAAACCTAAGATTTTTCTTCTTC
>JAJRSR010000025.1 GCA_024278695.1 Planctomycetota bacterium
CGAAGCTGCCCCGCGGAATCGCGACCTGGTACGGTCACGACAAAAGTCGTCCAATCCGGGATGCCACGCCGGGTTCTTCTGCCTCGTTTAGCACAGACGGTAACCATCTGCCAGGGCTCTCGGCCTCAACCGGCCGGGAAACACCAGGGTGCGTTCTTACGCGATCATCATTCCCGTTGTCCATTGGTGCGCAGAAGATCATTCAGAAGTCGTTCGGCGGTTATCGGTGGTATCGACCTATCATCGTTGCCGTAGCCCCTGCGGCACGACGCTCTTATGGGTGGCGATTCCCCATTTTGAGAATCCTGCGGCCGCATAGGACTTGGACAACAAGCTACAAACCCGATTGGAACAATTATCGCGGGAGGTGCATCCAATGAACTGTCTCGAGCAAGAAGTGGTTGCCTAAACGGAGGACTGATCATGTTGAACCGACGATGCCTTTCAGACTTTCAGCTTGCCCATGGAGACGGCCGGGAGCATCCTTTCCAAGACTTTCTGGCCGACTTCAACATTCTAGCATTCAGGCGCGTTCCCGTACCCTCGCATGGCCCACCAACGAAGCTCCTTCGACGTTTTCTTGCCAAGTACCGTGGTGCCGAGGATGCGACCGTGCGTGCGTTTGACATTCGTTCTCCGGATGAGCCCTGTGAGGCGTGCGAGAGTCCGCACGTTGTCTTTATGGAGTCGGAACTGGCGACAATCTGCGACGGCGACGGCAGTATTTTCCGGAGGTTTGGCGTCGTCGGAGAAGACCGGCTTTTCGTTGTGAGGACGGTCCCACAGATTACCGATGTCGGCTTCATCGAGGATATTGTCTGTTGGAGTACGCACGCATGGGATCCTGCTGTGCCGGCCGCGTGCGTCGCCCGGGCACCGCCCGAACCTCTGCATGCGGGTCAAAGAGACACTGCCGCGTCGTGTCTTTGCTGTCCAGGGTAGCGGGCAGTTCGTTGTTCAGTTAATAGTACAGACTAGCCGGGCTCAGTTTCGGCTCGCGTGCAGTCGGATGGCCCGGTTGTGGGAACAGTGGAACGCAGGCGATCGTTCGATGAGGTTGAGCGAGGACGCACAACCCGTTGGGCGATGGCTTGCGTTGTGTTGGTGTTCCACAAGCACGGCACAAGCATACGGAGGATTACGCTATGTTTGGTGGTCATTCGGGTATGGGCGGCTTCAGCCCGCTCTGGCTTCTCGCTTCTCTTGCTGCGGGTGTGGCATTGAGCAACACGCAATGCTCTAGCGCACAGGCACAACCAGTCGATTTTTCTCTCAGACACGACGTTCCCATCATCGACGTTACGGACGATTTCTTATCCGGCAACGACTTATCCGGCGGAAGGTCCACGGCTGCTGAAGGGGTGGCCCGTGACCATTCATTCTGGGATGAGGACATGGAGTCCAAGGCTTGGCCCGGTTTCCTGACCGGTATGTCGGGGTATGAGGACTTTGTGATGCCCGTCGGCATGCCCATGTACTTCGAGGATCCGTTCATTACCACGGACCTGCGTTTTCTGTACATGCACCACAAGATTCCCGGCGGATCGGCGCTGGGTGGCGGCCAGGTTCAAGTTGCGGCTGTGCAGATCAGGCTCGCCCTGACCGACAGGCTGGCCTTTATGGTCACCAAGGGTGGCTATAGTTGGGTAGATAGCGGCGCGACACCAGCGGGGGATGGCTGGAACGACTGGGGGCTAGGTTTGAAGTACGTGCTCTACAGCAACCCGGAAGACCAATTTCTTGTGACAAGCGGCCTGCGGTGGGAAATGACCAACGGCTCGACGGATGCCTGGCAAGGTGGTGACTCCCAGGAGCTGAGTCCGTTCGTTAGCGTGGCCAAAGGCTGGGACAAGTGGCACTTTCTCGGGGCTTTGAACGGGCGCATTCCAACGAACCGCAACAAGGGTAACGCCAGCATCGTCTGGAATCTGCACCTGGACTACGAACTGACTGAGACGTTTCGTCCCTTGGTCGAGTTGCACGGCATCCACTACCTTTCCAATGCCGATGCGTTCCCCTATACCTCCGACTACCTCGACGTCGGGAGTCTGGGGGCCTCTGGTGTCCGGGGGAGGGACTTCTTCTCGGCGGGCTTTGGATTTCGCTGGCAGGCGATGGACAATGTTTCGGTCGGCTTGACCTACGAGGTGCCTCTGGAAAGTGCCTCGGAAAACCTTCAGGAGCATCGGATCACGTTCAATACCGTCGTCAGCTTCTAATCGCTTCGTACTGCTGCTGACGCCTTCGTCGGCTAGTTACTTTCTGATGACAATCTCTTCGCTCCTGCCTGGTGTCGGGCAGCGGGCGGAGAGTGGGTTTGCGCTCGTCTACCGGGGGCTTGGTGTGGTGCGTCAAGTCGTCGGTCAGAAATGTTTGAATCTTGATGGAAGACTGGGCTTGGCTCACGCATCCAACCCTGTGTTGTTGACGGGTGATGGGGCTGGTTTCGATTGACGGTCTCAAACGAATCATGTGGACGGTAAGGCCATGTGGATTTGGATTATCGCAGTATTCGCGTTCTTGGCAGGTTTCTTTGTGGCGTCGCTGTTTGCGTGTTCCAAAGCGGCCGACATGGGAATGGAAGAGTCGTTGACCAAAGAATCGGCGTCTGCCGCAGTGTTCTCTACGGGGGCACGTCGTCCGGATAATGGTCAGACGGGGCGGAGTCGCGTGTGGTATACGCCGCACGCCGGTCCGCATGTGACGCCGATGGTACCGAAGTAGCTCCGCGCCGCTTGCCGGTTTGGGATGGGGATTGGAGGGTTGAAGCAAGATGATCGTACTGTTCGTTAGAAGCGTACTGCATCGCTGGTTTGAGATCGTTTTGACGTCCGTTGTCGTGGCTGCGGTCATCGCAACACTCACGACGCAACGAGCGTTGTCGTCATCAACCGAAGCGCAGGTTCATGGGCTTGCCCACAAGCTCGGCAAAAACATGCTCGTCGTGCCGAAAGCGACAAACATGTCCGAGTTCTACGCGATGGACTACGGCGACGTGTCCATGCCGGACTCGTCGGCGGATATCATTCTCAACGACCCCAAACTTCGCACGCCCATTAGCCTGATCCAATCGCGTTTGTACGGCAACATCGAGCCTGAAGGCGTCTCCCTTGTGCTTGTCGGTGAACAGACGATGAAGCGCGGCCGTATCGTCGATCCTTTTTCCTCCGATAAGGTGACCGTTGGGAACGCCGCTTCGGAGAAGCTCACCCTCGGTTCTGAAGACCGCCTCGATGTGAATGGGTTCGAGCTCACGGTTGCGGGTGTCACTCAGAAGCCGCCGGGCGGACTCGACGTTGGCGTCTTCGGTAGTCTTGATTTGGCGCAAGACGTTTTGGATAGACCGGAAGAGATTAACGTGATGCGTCTTGCCGGATGCTGGTGCCGCGTGGATGTTCCCAAGCTGGGGATGCAGGTGGAAGATGCGGTGCCCGATTCCCGTGCCGTGACAATTGCCGGCATGCTCAAAGCGCAGAAGGGCACCGTGGAGACTGCAAAACGCTATTCCAAGGTGACAATCGCCATCACGATTGCTTTGATCGCCGCCATTGTTGTCGGGCTTATCGCGTCGCAGGTCAGGCGGCAAATTCGCCAGATCGGTCTGCTTCTGGCGACGGGTTCTCCGCCGTGGTTCGTCGTGTTCGTGTTTATCTGCAAGGCGGCCATCATCGGCGTGCTTGGCGGTGTCGGGGGGTATCTGGCCGGTTTCCCGCTGACGGAGGATGTAGCTGCACGGATGATCGGCGTCAGTCTGCCCGTACCGGGTGGGTTGCTGGTGCCCACCGTGGCGCTCGCCGTCGTTGTCAGCGTTGTGGCCGCTGTGATTCCCGCAGTTTTGGCGGCACGCCTCGATCCTACGAGGGTGCTTAGGGAGGTTTAGTATGATTCGAGTTGACCAAGCATCGAAACAGTTTCCGGGCAAGAACGGATCACCCGTTACCGCCCTTAGTGACGTCTCGCTGGACATTGATTCGGGTGAGTTTGTCATGATCGTCGGGCCGAGTGGCAGCGGCAAGAGCACGCTTCTGTTCACGATTGGTGGCATGCAACACCCGAGTGAGGGGAAGGTTCTGTTCGCTGATGATGACGTCTACAGCCTCAGTTCCACCAAGCGTGCGGCCCTTCGTCGAACGCGCATTGGGTTTGTGTTTCAGACGTTCAATCTAGTGCCTTACCTGAACTGTCTTGACAACGTCATTGTCCCCGCGGTGTTGGCTGGGAAATCGAGAGGCAAAAGTCTTCGGCACGCCACGGAACTCCTCGAACGGCTCGGGCTTGCGGATCGGTTGAAGCATCGGCCTTCGGAGCTCAGCGTCGGTGAGCGTCAGCGCGTCGCCTTGTGCCGCAGCTTGATTAACGATCCCGTTGTCATTCTTGCTGACGAGCCCACCGGAAATCTGGACGAGGCGATGACTGGTGAGGTCATGGAGATTCTTCGAAGCCTGAACGCTGATGGTCAAACGATCTTGATGGCCACCCATAATCCCCAGTTGGCAGAACAGGGCACTCGGCTTGTGACGCTGGACAAGGGGGCCGTTGTTCAGGATGAATCGTTTGCTACTGAGGTTGCGGTGTCATGAGCCCTTCCCTTTGGTTGTCTTTTCAGGAACTCACGAAGCGGCGGCTTGGGACCGCGGTCGCAACCGGGGTCATCGGGTTGGCGGTTGCGTTTGCTGCCGGGCTGGAACTGGTCTCGCGGGCACGTGAGGCGGCGGTCGCTGCGGATCTGGATCAGATCGGCCCGGCGATCCGCGTTGTTCAGAAGGGCAAGACGGCCAGGAATTTGGCCCGCTACGAACTGAGGACCGCGCCGTTTGATACGGCAGACCTCCAACGCCTGAGGCGTGAGTGCCGATCGTCGGCGTCCGCCGTTGAAGGCCGTCTCTCGCTTAAGGTTCCGTTCAAAAACCGCATGATCTCCGCCGTTGGCGTTTTGCCGGATACGATCATCACCCCGTTCGATGACTTCCGGCGCATGACCGAAAGCACGGTCCTGATTGGTGCCGAACTTGCCTCCGTTCTTGCCGTTTCAGCGGGGCAGGAGATCAGCCTGCAAGGGCAATCGTTCGAGGTGCTTGCCGTTCTCCCGGAGACCGCAAGCGAAGAAGATACGGTCGTGTTCGTTCACCTGAGCCGGCTTCAGCAGATGTTCAAACTACCCGGTAAGCTCAACGAAATGCGCATCTTTCCGGCTGCCGGGGCTGACATCGACACCCTCGTCGCGTTGGTTGCTGCCCGCCACCCAGACATGACGCCGCTCACGATGGAACGTGGTGAGACGGCCGAGCAGTCGATGCACACGACACTGCGCGATCATCGCCGCGTGTTGTATTTGGTGACTGGCGTTGTGATTGCTGTGAGCGTCTTGATCTGGTCGTACATCAACGGCACCGAGCGCCGCCTTGAGTTGGCCACCCTGGTCGCCGTGGGCGGGTCTGCGTGGACGGTGGTCTTGATGATCTTGACGCGCGGTGCGTTTCTCGGTGTTTTTGGAGCACTGTTGGGAATCCTCGCGGGGGTGGCCATCAGCCTCGGGCAGGACCTTGAATCAACGGTGCGTATTCTGCCGGCTCTCGACCTTGTCGGCATAATCGTTCTAACCAGCACACTGCTATCCGCCGTCGGTGCTCTGCCGGCAGCGGGGTTGGCGGCATCGCAAGATCCGGTGAAAGTGCTTCAGGAAGCCTGATTGATGCATGAGGTCTGATTGGCACGGGCCGACGCCGACGCATGTCTTGCTAGCGGCAACCGTTTAAGCCAGCGCAGGATGCTTTCAAGCATGTTGGGAGCGAGTTGGCCTTCGCAACACCGCGCAGGCTGATGCCCGCGGTTCGGGGGGCGATCGGTTTATCGAGACCGCCATGTATGGGGCGGGAACGTGTTAACGCTGCGTATCCGCTTCGATGCAACAATCCTGATGCGTGCCGT
The DNA here is from genome assembly GCA_024278695.1 of Planctomycetota bacterium. Taxonomy (GTDB): domain Bacteria; phylum Planctomycetota; class Phycisphaerae; order UBA1845; family UBA1845; genus JAJRSP01. Next base: position 5,929 of record JAJRSR010000025.1, read on the forward strand.
CCTCTTCGGTTGCGGGAAAAGCGGCGGCCATCCCCTCTAGGTACCGCCACTGGTCCGCGATTAAATGTCTCAACGGTTCCGGGGAACCTGCGATCTCCCGGTAGCGCCGCTGGCGTTTGATGTACTCATCCACCGACGTGCCATCCGGTCGTTGGTTGATGCGGTATCGGGAGCCGTCAAAGATTTCATACAGCGGAAAGAGCCCCGAGCGAACGGCCGACGAAATCAACTCCGTGCTGTCTTCCGGTTCCGACTTCCAACCCGTGGGGCAGGGTGAGAGGATCAAGAGAAAACGAAAGCCCTTTGTGGCTCGTGCTAGTTTGATCTTGCGGATGAAGTCATCCCGGTGGGCGACGGACAGCGTGGCGGCGTAGGGGATGCGGTGCCCGGCCATGATCGCCATGATGTCTTTCTTACGCTCGCCCTTGCCGCCCGATGTCGTGCTGGTCACGACGCCTTGGGGGGTTGCGCTGCTGCGCTGGCCGCCCGTGTTGCCGTAGATCTCGTTATCGTAACAGATGTAGATCAGATTCTCGTTTCGCTCGGCGGCAGCGGAAAGCGTGGCCAAGCCAATATCGTAGGTGCCGCCGTCACCCGCCCAGCAGATCACCGGTTGCGTTTCTTCGTTGAGCTCGGCGATGGCGGAGATGCCGGTGGCGAGGGCGGGCGAACTCGCAAAGGTTGCGGCGGCCGTCGGTGCGCCGTAACCGCTTGTGGGGAACGCGCCGGCCGTGACGATACCGCAGCAAGCCGGGATGACGAGCGTTGGTTTTTCGCCGCCGAGCGCGTCGTCGAGCCACTGCAACCCGATGGACATGCCGCATCCCGCGCAGTTGGTGTTACCCGGTCTTAGTAGATAATCGCAGTAGGATTTATCTTGGTTGCAGGGAACGGTTGTCACGCGGCCACCTCCTTCCAGATCGGTGCTACGGATTCAGTTCTGCTATTGAGGTCATCGACCAGTTCGTCGATGATTTCCGGCGTGACGTCGCCGCCGCCAATGCCGACGAGGTAATCCTGAAGCAGCACGTCCGGTCGTTGTCGAAGCGTAGTCGCTATCTCCTGCCAGAAAATGCCACCGGATCCGGGGGAGTGGTTTCGGTCGAGCACGCCGACCCGTGTGGCGCTGCCGATGGCGGCCAAGATCTCCTCGCGTGGGAAGGGGCGAAACATCTTGGCGCGAACCATGCCGATGCGTTCCCCGCGCTGGCGGCGCTCTTTGACGACAGTGCCCAAAGTGCGGGCGACCGTGTTACAGGCGATCAA
>JAJRSR010000026.1 GCA_024278695.1 Planctomycetota bacterium
AGAAGCCATCGATTGGAGACCGTACGATGGGCAAAAAGTTGTATGTTGGGAATCTTGCTTACTCGGTAAGCAGTGCGGACCTGGAGCGCATGTTGTCGGAATACGGCACCGTGCAGAGCGCCGAGGTCATCAATGACCGCGCGACGGGTCGTAGCAAGGGATTCGGATTTGTCGAAATGAACTCGGACGACGAGGCCCAGTCGGCCATCAATGCGTTGAACGGCACCGATCAGGGCGGGCGCTCGATCACGGTGAATGAGGCCAAGCCTCGCGAGCCGAGGTCCGGTGGCGGCGGCTACGGTGGCGGCGGTGGTGGTGGTCGTAGAGACCGTTACTAACCGACCGCTTGCCTACCCCGTGTAGGTGCGATCATATCCGTTGCCACGAGGTTGCGGGTTCGATCGCAGGTAGATGAAGTTTGAGGGCCGTCCGATTGGGCGGCCCTTTTTGCGCGCCGATCGGGAGCGCCTACAGGATCAGCATGAGCCCGAGTGTGGTGCCCGCTGTCATAGCGTGGAGGAGAAAGGGCGTCGCCCAACTGTTACCGCGGTAGGCTATATAAGCGAGGGCGAGCCCTCCGGGGAAGGAGAGCGCTGCCTCACGCCAGTCCTTGCCTACATGCACGAGCGCGAATAGGACGGCCGACGCTATGATCGCGAAGCCGCATCCCGTTGGCAATCCAAGCCAGGCGGCGGCCACATTCTCGCCGGGCTCACGGTAATTCACGCCGATCCCCAACCAGTTTTTGATACCCGTGCAGCAACCGGTGGCAGGCTGCGTAGGCTTTCCGGGTATCGTTGTTGGCCAGCGCCCCGACGAGCGAAACGCGGCCAACATCACGCCGTGGAAGAGGAGATGTTCGGTGAGCATGTTGATGGTGTAGTAGCTCAGAAAGGCCGCCACCCCGGCGCGTTTCATCGTGGGGAGGTAGTACGTCTGCATTCCGGAGCCCTTGGCCATGAAATACAAGAACGGTGTTGCCAAGAGATACCCAAGGATGAGCAGCCGCCAGCCGGTGCGGTTGGGGGCACGGCAGCCAAGTGATGCCGGCGTGGTGCGTAGCAGCAACAGAGCCGCCGCAAGGGGAATCAAGCCTGAAACGACTATCAGGTACATTCCTTGGTTGAGCTCGGTAGAGGGGTGATCGACGCCGATGGTACCGAGAATCGAGCGGGTGAAGCCGTACACGGCCGACGAGCTCGATGCCATGATTTTCGCGACCGGTGCTGGCCAGAGTTTTCCAGGCCGCACGAGCAGCACAAGGCAGTAGATCGCCGCGATGATGAAGGCGGTAACCGCACGCACATAGCTTCCGCGACGATCTTCACGGGATGGGTTTGTATTGGTCGTCACCAAGGTGCCATCGTCTCAGGGCAAGTATCGTTTCTGATTCCGGCTACGGATCCTAGAAAACCTTTCAGGCTGTTCGTGTACACGCAGTGGGTTACTGCGTCCAGTCCGACGGTTCACCGGTAATGGCGAGATTGGCTCGACGTGTCACTGTGGCGTGTACCCTACCTGGGGAACGCATCGACGACGCCGCCGTCCACGGGCAAAGTGGCACCGGTCGTGGGTGTGGCGTTCGAGGCGAAGAACACGACGGCCTGCCCGACATGTCGGCCGGTGACGCGAGCCCGTAGCAGATTGCGCTGCCGGTAGAAATCAGGCAGGTCTTTCGTGGCGAGCCCGCGTGCTTTGGCCCGATCCGGTCCGACCTGCTTCCACAGGCCCGACGCGGTCTCTTCGTCACCGAAGATGGCATCGGCGTTGATCATGTTGACGCGGATGTTGTCCTGGGCCAACTCGATCGCCGCGACTTTGCCAAGCTGATGACCGGCCGCCTTGGATGCACTGTACGCACCAAATGATTTCCCCGGCGCGAACACGTTCTTGCTCGCGTTGATAACGATCGAGCCGCCGATCCCTTGCCGTTTGAGAATGCGAATACCTTCGCGCATCAGTAGAAAATAGCCGGACGCGTTGATCGACATCACACGCTGGAAGTCGGCCAAGCCGAGCGTCTCGATCGGTGCGACGTGGGCCACGCCCGCGTTGGGGACGATCACATCCACGCCGCCGTACTGCCGCACGATTTCCTCATAACCGTCGCTCACACTCTGCTCGTTCGTGACGTCCATCATCACGCCGATGGCTCGCTCGGTCCCGCACGCTTCGTTGATTCGGGAGACAGCCCTTGCCAGACCATCCTTGTCGATGTCGGTCAGTGCGACATGGGCACCGGCGCTCGCGCAGGCCTCGCCCACCGCGCGGCCGATGGCACCTGCGCCGCCGCTGACCACGACGATCTGCCCGGTGAGCGCGTCTTTCGGTTTGCGCCGGGTCTTGGCTTGTTGGAGCGGACGTTGTTCCATGTCTCGAAGGTGGTCTTCTGAAATCGCGACGAATGGTCCGAGACCATTTGACGCTGCTTTCGTCAGGAGCGTTTGCTCGGCAATGTCGGCTGCGATGCGCGCGTCGCCAATCGTGCGGCCCCTCGCAAACATGCCGACACCGAGAATCAGGATGACGGTGGGTAGGCAATCGTTTGATGCGGCTTCGTCGCCGCCGAGGTGCGCCTTGTATGCCGCAGAGAATCGTTCAATGGTCTCTTCCAGTTGTTGGTCGAGCACGGTGTTGTTGGAGAAGTCTGGCGATGTGACGTAGGCGTACCGTGTTTTCGTGCGGATGACGTGGTCACCCGTAAGCGGGCCGCTATTGGCGAAGGATTCGGCCAAGTTGCTGTTGATGATCTGCATCAGTGCGTCGCCGGCGCGCCATTCGATGATCGGTCGTTCAAACGGCTGGTCGGCGTCGCCGGTGGGTAGGGCGAGTAAACCGCGCAGCTTCGGGGCGATGTCGATCGTCAGTTTTTGCGGGGTGTCGGTCGACGTAAACGATATTGTGCCCTGGTGTGTAGTATGTTTGGCGATGAACGACTCGCAGGCGTCGGTCAGTGCCATATGCCGTTCATAGCTCGTCTTGGCGTTATCGCTGAAGGTGACAAGCCCGTGGTTCATCAGGACGATGCCCTCGATGTTCGGGGCGGCTTCATACGCCTCCGCCGCAGCTTTCGCCAGTGCCAGTCCGGGTCGAATATAGGGGACGATCGCAACCCGGTCGCCCAGCACCTTGCGGATTAGGCTCATGCCGTTCTTACGATTGGTGATCGCCGTGATCGCGTCCGCGTGCGAATGATCCACGAACTTGTGCGGTAGCCACGCGTGCATCGGCGTCTCGATGGATGGGGTTGGCATGCGGGAGTCAAGCAGGCAGAGTCGCATCGCGTTCGTGAGTGCGTCGTCGTCGAGATCGTCCAGGTGCCGCATCGAACTCGCACGCGATAGATCGATGGGACACAGGTCTTGGGGCGTGAGCGTCGCGAGGTCTCTTCCGGATGCTTTGACGAACAGGGCCGGGACCGTTTCCCCGAACACGTTTGCGAAAGTGCCTTTCACCGAGACATTGCCGCCGCCGTGAAGCACCAGTGACGGATCGCTGCCGATCAGCCTGGCGGAATAGATGCGGGCCACCATGTCCGGCCCCGCAGCTATTGGTGAGGCCGTGCCCCCGGTGTTGAGGGTGTCAGCCGCGGCGTCTGAGTCAATCCAGCGCGAAGTCATCGTGGTTTCTTCATTGGGGTTCGGGAAATACCTGGAGGAACGGCTCAACCGTTAACGTTTCAAACACGCCGGAGGAAACATACGGGTCACTGCGAACGATCGCCTCGGCCTCGGCGAGGTCGCTAGCCGTCAAGATGATAATCGCGCCGACGGACTTGCTTCCATCCTCACTCTTAATAGGCCCAGCCAGCACGACGCGCCCGTCGTCATGCAGGCGCGTCACATGGTCAATGTGCCCTTGGCGGTGCTGCTTGCGAAGCGCCGCGCCGCCGGGACCGTCATGTCCGATCATGGCAAAGGCTGACATGACCTGTTTCTCCTGGTTCGATTGGGATGACCTAATTGTGGTCCACGCCGTACGGTTAGCCGACCGTTCGCTGCAACTGCTCCCACGCCTCGGCGGCGGGCTTGTTTTCCTGCACGATGCTACGTACGGCTTTGATCATCGGTACGGGCCACTTGGATTGAAAGATGTTGCGTCCCATGTCCACGCCGACTGCGCCGGCAGATACCGCATCACTCGCGAGTTGAAGCGCGTCACGCTCTTCAATCTTCTTGCCGCCGGCGATGACCACCGGTGCGGGGCATCCATCGACCACCTTCTCGAAATCGTCGCAGTAGTAGGTCTTGACGATGGTCGCGCCGAGTTCCGCCGCGATGCGGCAGGCTAAGCCGAGGTAGCGTGCGTCTCTCGCCATCTCCTTGCCCACGGCCGTAACCGCGAGTACGGGGATGCCGTACTTCTGACCACGGTCGCAAAGCCGCCCGAGGTTGGTGAGCGTCTGTTTCTCGTGCTTGCTTCCGACGAAGATCGAGATTGCGACGGCCGACGCGTTGAGGCGGATTGCGTCTTCGAACGAGACCGTGATCTCTTCGTTCGACAGGTCATCCTGCAGGACGCTCGTACCGCCGGTCACGCGAAGTACGATGGGCGTGTTCACGTTCGCATCGACAACACTTCGGAGCACGCCGCGCGTGACCATGAGTGAGTCGGCGTACTCGATCAGTGGTGCCACGGTCTCGCCGGGTCGCTGTAGTCCGGTGGTCGGGCCTTGAAAGTACCCGTGATCGACGGCCAACATCACGCACCGACCGGTGTCGGGGGTGATGATCCTGGCCAAGCGGTTTTGCATTCCCCAATCCATGGATTGCTCCTTAAACAGCTTGCCGGTTTTTCCAGGCTCGCTCAGCCTGACGCGGAGTGCGCACGTTACCAGACGTTGAGCCTGTTGCCAACGGTGAATCCACTCACCCGAACGGAAGTCTATCGGACCGCATAAGTTTCTTGAGATGTGACGCCGGCTCGCCTACAGTTGGTTCGGCGGCGCTGGCGAAACAGCCTGCTCTATGCGAAACTTGGGGGAGGGACGCGGACATGAAGACTCTGATACACATCCACACGGATTTTTCGTACGACAGCAACATCACCGTGGCGCAGCTTGCACGTGGGTGTGAGGAGCACGGCATCGGCTGTGTGGCCGTCACGGACCATGATTCGATCGAGGGTGCCCGGCGTCTGGCCGCCAGCACGGACATCAACGTGATTATCGGCGAGGAGGTCACGACGCGCGACGGGCATCTGATCGGGCTGTTTCTCGAAGAATGGATTCCGCCGGGCTTGTCGGCCCTGGACACCGCGAAGGCGATTCGTGAGCAGGGCGGTTTGGTGCTTCTGCCGCATCCATTTGTGCGTGCGTTTAGCTGCGGACTTGGCGAGACCGCGTGGCAGATGCCCGAGTGGATCGACGCCGTAGAGGTTTGCAACGGGCAGAACATCTCGCGCCGCGCAGACCGGTTGGCCACCGCCTTTGCCGAGGCCCATGATCTGCCGCAGTACGTTGGTGCCGACAGCCACATGAACACGAGCCTTGCTCCGTGTTACCAGATGATGGCACCCGCGTGTGATTCGCGATCGTTTTTGGTGGCTTTGCGAAAGGCGGAGCTTGTTCGCGGCCTGCACCCCTGGACGTATTTCGCCTCGACGGGGTACCGGCTGATGCTCGCGCTTGCCGGGATCCGCCAGCCGAGCCTGTTCGGAGCGAATGTGGCTTCCGCACAACCGAAGCCAGCTCCGGCGCTCGTGAACGCGGCGTAGCGGGCTTTGGTGGCCTGCCGGTCCGCCCCAACAAGTGCGGTCATAAGAAACGGGCCGGCAGGAGAAACTCCCACCGGCCCGCTTGTTATATCACCTTTCTATGGGGTCGTTACGGATAGACGACCGGTGTCAAGAATACGACGTAGCCGACTTGCTCCGTCGTGTGGTTACGCTCGTTGTCCCTGATCTGGTCCTCGTCGATCGAGAGGAACATCGAAGACGCCGTGGCGGCGGTGCCACCGTGCGTTTGCGCCCAGCCGCCGTTGTTCCCGTCCATTGCCGCCATCGTTGTCACGGTCACCGCCGGTGCTGCGGGAAACGCCGTGTTAAACGAATAGGTGTAGGGTGGGCTTTGACCAACGCCGCGAACCGAATCCGCACCCAAGGCCGCCTCAAACTCGACGCCGCCTATGGTGCCATGACCTGACTCGAACACGATGAACCCGACGGTTTCGTCGGCGCGCACCACATTGCTGTCCTCACACACCGTCTTGCCGGTCCGGATATTAGTCGCGTTCGGCGGCTGGTTGCGACCGCTTCCACGATTCCAGAACACCGACCAGTCGGCGTCGTTTTCGGTCATCACCTGACCAAGCACGACCGGATTCGTATAACTCTGTCCGTACGACTGAGTTTCCGCAGCCCAATTGTTTCTATTGGCCGTTATCGTCGAGAGGTAGGTCTGAGCTTCGACATTCACGCCGTTGATCGTCCACACGCCCTCTTCCACAACGATGTAGCTGACCGATTCGGCCGCCACACCACTGCCGGAGGGGTTTTGCAATCGAACGTTGAAACTGTTGGAAGTCACGCCGCTGACGCGTGTGACCACGGGAACCGTGTTTGCGTCGTACTGCACCGTGCAAACTACGACCGGGCTGACGTAGGTGTTGGTCAACGACACCGTTACCGAAGTGCCGCCGACAGTCACCGTGCCGGATTCCAGTCTTGCTGCTGGACCGGCCACGCACTGGTTGGCACCCTCGTCGCAGGTCTGACCTGGACAAGGATCGCTACCCGTCTGGCAATCCATTGCGGCGCTACACGTCTCCGTGCCGTTGCAGAACAAGCCGTCATCGCAATTCGCGTCGTTGGCGATATTGTCACACGCGTTCGTGCCTTCGTTGCACGAATCATCGGTGCAGCCTACGCCGTCGTTGCAATCCACGGCTGTGCCCGCCTGACAATCGTTCACCGCGTCGCAGGTCTCGGCACCATTGCAGTACAGTCCGTCGTCGCAACTCGCGTTGTTGGCGACGTTGTCGCAAGAGCCGGTTCCCTCGTTGCATGAATCGGCTGTGCAGCCGACGCCATCGTTGCAGTCGACAGCCGTGCCCGCCTGGCAATCGTTCACAGCGTCACAGGTTTCTGCGCCGTCGCAGAACACGCCGTTGTCACAATTGCCGTCATTGGCGATGTTGTCGCACGAGGCGGTTGCCTCGTTGCACGAATCATCCGTGCAGGCGACGCCGTCGTTGCAATCGACTGCTGTGCCCGACTGGCATACGCCGGCCGAACAGGTCTCAACGCCGTTGCAGAACAAGCCGTCGTCACAATCGCCATCGACCAGGCAATCGTTGCACGTTCCGGTGCCCTCGTCGCAGAGTTGCCCCGGACAGGGATCGGAGCCCGCCAAGCAGTCGTTCACGGCATCGCAGGTTTCCGTGCCGTTGCAGAACAAGCCGTCATCACAGTTGGCGTTGTTGGCGGCATTGTCACAACTGTTGGTCGCTTCGTTGCACGAATCATCCGTGCAGCCGACACCGTCGTTGCAATCGACGGCCGATCCTGCCTGGCAATCGAACGCGACGTCGCACGTCTCGGCACCGTCGCAGAACAGTCCGTTGTCGCAACTGGCATCGTCGGCGATGTTGTCGCACGATGCGGTTGCCTCGTTGCACGAATCCACCGTGCAGCCGACGCCGTCATTGCAATCGACCGCCGTGCCCGGCTGGCATGCGCCGCCCGAGCAGGTTTCAGCGCCGTTGCAGAACAAGCCGTCGTCACAGTCCGGATCGACGAGGCAAGTCACGCACGATGCGGTGCCCTCATCACAGGCCAGTCCACCGCACGGGTCGCCGCTGGATACGCAATCGGAAGCCGCGTTGCAGCTTTCCGTGCCGTTGCAGAATATGCCGTCGTCCGGGCAGTTCGCGTCGTTGGCGACGTTGTCACAAGACATGGTGGCTTCGTTGCACGAATCGTCCGTGCAGCCGACGCCATCATCGCAATTGACTGTTGATCCCGCCAGGCAATCATTGACGGCATCGCAAGTCTCCGCGCCGTCGCAGAAGATGCCGTTGTCGCAGTTGCCATCGTTGGCGACGTTGTCGCATGAGTTCGTGGCTTCGTTGCACGAGTCATCCGTACAGCCGACACCATCGTTGCAATCGACCGCGCTGCCAGCTAGGCAATCGCTGAACGAATCGCAGGTTTCCGCGCCGTCGCAGAAGATGCCGTTGTCACAGTTGGCATCATTGGCGACGTTATCGCATGAGTTCGTGGCTTCGTTGCACGAGTCATCCGTGCAGCCGACACCGTCGTTGCAATCGACGGCAGTACCTGCCTGACAATCGTTGACGGCATCGCAAGTCTCGGATCCGTCACAGAATAGTCCGTTGTCGCAGTTGGCGTCATTGGCGATGTTGTCGCAAGACATGGTGGCTTCGTTGCACGAGTCGTCCGTGCAACCAACGCCATCGTTGCAATTGACCGCACTGCCTGCTTGGCAATCGTTCGCCGCGTCGCAGGTCTCGGTGCCGTTGCAGAACAACCCGTCATCGCAATTGCCGTTGTTGACCACGTTGTCGCACGAGTTCGTGCTTTCGTTGCACGAGTCGTCCGTACACCCAACGCCATCGTTGCAGTTGGGGGCGGTGCCCGCTTGGCAATCCAAAGCCGCGTCGCAAACTTCGGCGCCGTTGCAGAACAGTCCGTCATCGCAATTGGCATTGTTGGTGACATTGTCGCACGAGTTCGTGGCTTCGTTGCAGGAGTCGTCCGTGCAGCCGATACCGTCGCCGCAGTTTACCGTCGTGCCGGCCTGGCAATCGTTCACGGCATCGCACGTTTCCGCGCCGTTGCAGAACAGCCCGTCATCGCAGTTGCCGTCGTTTGGCGTATTGTCGCAGGACGCCGTGCCTTCGTTGCACGAATCCGTGGTGCAACCGACGCCATCGTTACAATCGACGGCCGTTCCCGCCTGGCAAGCACTGGCCACACAGGTCTCTGCGCCGTTGCAGAACACGCCGTCGTCACACTGGGCGTTGGTCGTGCAGCCCGTGCACGGGTTGGAGCCCACGGCATCAATATGCAACGACCAAGTGTCAAGCGTGCCGCCATCAGCGCTAACGCTATCGTACACCGTGATCGTCCAGACACCGGCCGAGTCCATGCCGTCGAAAGCACTCAACGGGTTGTTTGGCGTGTAGTTCGGCGGTGAGGAAAGGTTGGCGGCACATTGCGATTCCATCGTCCCGCCGGTTCCTTGGTCGTCCAAGATAATCCCGTCGTAGTTGTCGTTGCTACATCCGTAGGTCGAACCGGGAACGCCCGGGCGGTCAACGATCGTCACGGACGTGCCAAGATGCGATACAACCACCGTGACATCGCCCACCCAGGTGTGCGTGATTGTCAGATCGACATTGACGTCGCCCATGACAACCGAGTCCGGAACGTTAATCGTATCTGTTGCCGGGTTGCCGGAGCCACCGCCATCAGGAATCGTGGCATTGGGGGAACTCTGGTACACCGTCGGATTACCAGCCGAGCCGCTACCACATGCGGACCCGTCTCCCAGATAGGAGCCGCCTGAAGCGGCGCAGCCAGACGGGCTGTCGACTGTGCAGGAAGTACCGGAACAGCAGGCACCCTGGCCTTCACAGACGCCACCGTTGCAGACCTGCCCCGTTGGGCACGATATCGGTGTGTTCGAGCAGGAGCCGCCCGAACAAACATCCGTCGTGCAGGGATCGGCGTCGTCGCAGTCGGGATCGATGCTACAGCCACCGGTGCAGTTCAACGTGATCGCTGCGATCATATCCGCATCATGCTGGCGGAAGAACGGGTTGGTGAGGACTTGATCGTCCATGCACGTCACTTGGCCTCGATCGTGGTCAAGCCCAAAGACGTGACCAAGCTCCTGGCAGGTGACGTGGCGGTCGGCCGTTTCCGGGTAGGAGCCGCCGTCCAAATAGGTTTGGTTCATGAGGGCTTCGGCGCGCAGAATCAAGCAAGCGCCTGAGTCGACGTCGAGAAGACGCGCGATGCCAAGCCAACCGGTGTTGCCGTAAAACCCGGCGTCACTGGTGATCTCAGTTCCGGAACCGAGGTTAAGGCATGTGCCGTTGTTCCAGTCGTTAATCTCATCGCCAATGATCGTGTTCCAGTAACCCGATGCCGCGTTGGTGATCGTGATATTGCCGTGATCCCAATGCCAGCACGACCACTGGTGTGCGGCATAAACAAAACTCGTTGTCGTCACCACAAAACTGGCAACGAACACAGAAGCTAATACAAAAAACTGACGCTTACGGTCCATTCGATTCTCCCTGTCGATAATTTTTCGGATGATGTACTTGCCTGCGGTTGGACGCATCAAATACGTATACTCTCAAGATTGCCATCATGCCGAGTGAGTAGATTCATCTACCGTTCGGTTCGGGTGGCCTTTCGTAGAGAGGCCATATTGCGATTGCTAATCTGCGCTGCAAGGGGCTCATCCGCTACCGCTGCGGTCAGGACGCCTGCATGGACGTGAAACCGACCCTGGGGGCTGGCCAAGTAGTAGTAATCCGTATCTGGCTGCTGTTTGAGAAACAAGAGTTGCTGGGTGCCGATGTCGTAGCTGCCGCCGTCACTGGCAAAGTAAGCCAAACCATCCCGAGCCCCGCCCGTTTGCTCCAGCGTGATCCTAGCAGGGGCGTTGCCACGAAGCACCTCATCAACCCGTAGATCGACGAGTGTAAAGGGCAGTATGTTCTTCCCGAAGGAAGTTCGCACGGTGCGCCCGGGGCGCGTGCCGATGACGGTGGTTAACACCACAGCATCCACAGACCTGCGCATCTCATCCAGCGAGGAATAACTGTTGGCCCACATCGGTGCCATCCGGATACCGTCGGAAGTTGGAGGGGGAGACAACATCGGTGCGACAACCGCACCCATGACAACGCCGCCGCCCGCAAGGACCACAGCAGAAAGAAAAAACCTTTTCCGACTCATACTATTCCTCCCAAAAAAGAAAGACGCCCAATCGGCTGTCACCAGCCGTGAAAACGCAGTAGTAGGTGCCACGTCGTGTCAACACGGCAGTAGGCCCAGCACTTCGCGGATTGTAAACCCCGATCCTAGGCGCGTGAGTTTTCGAAATCAAGAAAAATAAGCCCATTGGCCGAAAAATATATTGGGCTGAATCTATAGACGATGTGCGGTTCGTGTTGTGCAACAGGCGAATCCCGGGGAGCGTGTTCCTACA
>JAJRSR010000027.1 GCA_024278695.1 Planctomycetota bacterium
GTATGCCTGGGGGGCGGACTACCACAAGCTGGTCAAGAAGAAACTCTTCGCGCTGGCAGATCAGCTTCGTGAGGCGATTGACGAGCCGTTCGAAGCAAAGGCGTGCGTGGATACCGCGCCGCTGCTGGAGCGTGAGATGGCGGCCGCCACTGGGATTGGGTGGATCGGCAAGAACACGCTCGTGCTCAATGAAACGCTCGGCAGCTACTTTTTTCTAGGGGCGATCGTGACGACGTTAGCGCTGGCGCATGACGAACCGGGCGTGGACCACTGCGGAAGTTGCACGGCCTGTCTCGATGCGTGCCCGACGCAGGCGTTTCCCGCACCCTATGAGATGGACGCGTCGCGCTGCATTAGCTATCTGACGATCGAACACCGCGAGCCGATCAACCCGGCGCTGCACGGCGCGATGAGTGATTGGGTGTTCGGTTGCGATGTGTGTCAGGACGTCTGCCCGCACAACCGCAAAGCACCGCTGACGCGCGAGCCGGGTTTCGCCGTTCGTGAACCCAGCCCCAGACCGTTGCTTGGTGAGCTTCTCAACTGGTCCGAGGATGACTATCGCGACAAGCTACGCGGCAGCGCCATCAAACGGGCTACACATGGGATGTTGTTGCGTAACGCCCAGATCGCGATAACCAACGCGAACCCGCCATGCTGAAGTTTACGTATAGCGCGGTGGTTCGTTGAACCTGAGCCGGTGTAGCGTGTCGCCGTCGATGTTCTTGACGGACAAGACGCGGGGCCGGATCGCGTCGCTCATGAGGACCGGGTGCTTGTCTGAAATGGCTTGAGGGGCGTATTCGTCTCCAAGCAGGACCGGTGCGGTAAACACCCAGGCTTCATCGATGACGCTGGCGCGAAAGAACGCCCCCAGTAGTGTTGGTCCGCCTTCGAGCAACACGTTGGTCATATCGCGCTTGGCGAGTGCGCGCAGGCATAACGTAGGGGAAAGACGTTCGTTCCGTGTTCCTACGGCCACGACCGTCACCCCCTTTTTTTCTAACTGTTTCGCATCGACGCTTTTGGCGCGAGCCGAAGTTGTGAGTACGAGGGTTTCAGCAGTAGCGGCGGTGCTGACCAAACGTGAATACGGAGGCAAACGCAGTCTGCCATCGAGAATCACTCTCGTTGCAGTACGTCGGCGTGGTACATCTCGGGCGGTGAGTTTCGGGTTATCGGTGATGACGGTATTGGAGCCGACGATGACCGCATCGACGCGCGCCCGGAGGCGATGAACGAGTCGTCGCGATGCTTCCCCGGAGATCCACCTTGAGTCTTCGTACCGGGTGGCCAGCTTGCCGTCGAGCGTCTGCGCCCACTTGGCGATGACGTAGGGTCGGCGAAGCCTCATTCGAGTCAGAAACGGTGCGAGCACATCGGCCGCATCGACGGCACAGAGCCCCACGTCAACACGGACCCCCGCGCGGCGCAGGCGGCGGATGCTTTTTCCGTTGACCTGTGGATTTGGGTCTCGCACGGCAATGACCACGCGAGCGAGCCGCGCCGTAAGTAGGGCATCCACACAGGGCGGCGTTTTTCCAATGTGGGCGCAGGGTTCGAGCGTAACGTAGGCCGTGGCACCGCGCGGGTCTGACGCGCAGTGGTTGAGCGCCTCGATCTCGGCGTGGGCGCCGCCGTAGCGCCGGTGGTGCCCTTCGCCCAAAGTCTTGGCACCTCGGGCGATCACGCATCCGACCATCGGGTTGGGTTCAACGCGACCTTCGCTGCGAAGGGATAGCTTGATCGCCCGGCGCATCATCACCTGGTCGAGCGCGATCTGGGCGTCGATGTGTTGATCCGTTCGTTTGGCGGTGCGTCGGGGCATAGTCGTGCCGCATGAATGATGAACGGACCGCGGACTGGGACCGCTCAGGAACTTTCGCTTGGTTCTCTCACGGGACCGTCGAACCAACTCGCGATGAGAAGCAGGAACACGCCGACGACGAGTGCCGAGTCGGCCACGTTAAACACCCAGGGCCACATGTCCATACCACCGAGTTTGGGGACCCACTTGGGAAACTTCGGGACGAAGCGGATGAAGTCACGCACGACGCCGTGCCGCCGGAGTTCGACGTTGGCAATTCTTCGTCCATGAAAGGTGCGTGGGTTGTCGCCGGTGGGCCAATCACCCACGCGGAGGATCTCGTCGTCGGGCTCGCTCACCTGTTTGCCGATGAAGGATCGGGTTTCACCAGAAGTGTAGGTGACCCGTGCGACATCTGCTTGCATATAGGCCCGGTCGTACAGGTTGCCGATCGCGCCGGACAGGATCAGCGCGAGCGCGATGTGCATCATCCACTGGTTGCTCCAGCTTCTGATAAACAGATACACTACAAATAGCAGCGCGAACACGGACGCGACGATAAAGACGCTGGTGTAACCCGTGAACGAGCCGAACACGGCCCCGTCATTGAGGGATCGTCGAAACTCAATCAGCGATCCGAGAATGGGCCGCGTTTCGTCCGGCTGCATCGTGGCGAAGATTTTATGTTTGGACCACAGGTCGAGCCAAAGCATGAAGATGGCAATGAGCCAGAACCGCAAGTGAGACGGCCAATGCGAAACGGCCAAGCCGGGTTCGTGGCTAGCCGTGCGATTTGGAGGTTGGGAGGCTTGTGCCATAGTCCGGTGTTTGGGTCCGGTGGTTGCGGGTCAGTAGGCGCGTCCTTCTTCGCGCGCCCGGGCAAACTCAATACAATACTTGGCCCACGGTTTGGCGCGGAGGCGCGCGTGGCTGATCTTGTTGTGCGTGGCGACACAGATTCCGTATGTTTTCTTGTCAATGCGGGTGAGGGCATCGTCGATTTGGATGACGCGCGATCGCTCGTTATCGATCAGGTCGATCGTGAAATCCTGTTCCCAGTTGTCGGTGCCGAGGTCGGCCATGTGGATGGGCATGTTCGAGCGGTCGCTACCGCCGTCGCCGCCCTTGCGAAAAGCCTCCGCCGTGAGCCGTTCGACATCGCCGCAGAGCTCTGATCTTTTTTTCAGGAGCAGCTTCTTGAACTCGCGGAGTTCCTTGGCGCTTAGATAGGTTTTTGGCGTACGGCGCGACTCTTCTGGGTACTGAATGGGGTCATGCGCGGTGGCTTCCGGCGATAGGGTTTCCTTGCTCTTGCGGCTCCGTGAGGGGCGGCGCTTGGCGTCGGGGTTCATCTTGATGCGAATTACGGAAGAACTGTAGATCGGCGCAGGTGTCGGCGGCGGCTTCGGTGCGGCTTTCGGCTTGGCGACCTTTTTCTTTGGTTTCTTTGCGGCTTCTTTCCCTGACGTCTTGGCAACGGCGACTGCTTTTTTCTTGACCGTTTTCTTTTTGGCTGCCTTCTTGGGCGTGGCCGCTTTTTTTACAGATTTCTTAGCCGATTTCTTGGAAGAAGCCTTGGGCTTTTTCGTTGATTTCTTAGCGGTGGTTCGCTTTTTGGGGGCAGGGGTGGCCTTGGACTTACGCTTGGCACCGGCTTTGGCTGTCCGAGCGGTCTTCTTGGCCGCTTTGGCTCTGGACGGCTTCTTGGTTGTTTTCTTTTTCGCCATGACCGCCGCCGAGCTTTTTCTTGATCTTGACCCCTGCCCGAAAACCCCTAAGTACTTGCCGTGTAAGGTTTAACAGAATCCCGAGCCCGCCCAGTGTAGGTCGAGAAGGCCCGACTGTCAAGAGCCCGGAATGGGCTTATCGCGCTGAACTAATGACCTCGACCAGTGTTGTTTTCTTGAGTGAATCTCGTAGCTGAAAGATGACATTCCCCTCGCGGTCGCGAGCGACCGGCTCGTGGAGGATGTGGTTCACGTAGACCCAAGCCTCTCGGCCAGCGGTGCCAGCAACGGTAAAGGCCGTACTGATGTTGTGAGGTGTCCTTGGGCGGAGCTTGAAGCGAATACGACCCTCCTCGGCCGCCAGAATGTAGCTGCCCGACGCACGGTTGAAGTCGAAGGCGAGGGCACCGCCAGTCTTTCCCACGGAAGATCCGATTTCGAAATCCAGCGCGGGCGGGTCCATGAAGGCCGACGCGCGAACGAACGCCAGCTCTTCAAAATCCTTGTCGGAAGTCGTCAGCCACAGATGGCACCGCCAAGATCGTGAGTCTCCGACCTGACCGTCATCCACC
This sequence comes from Planctomycetota bacterium, assembly GCA_024278695.1. Taxonomy (GTDB): domain Bacteria; phylum Planctomycetota; class Phycisphaerae; order UBA1845; family UBA1845; genus JAJRSP01. Next base: position 4,107 of record JAJRSR010000027.1, read on the forward strand.
ACCACGAGCGACGCCGCGCCAGACGGTTCGTGATGCGGCGAAAACAAACGTGGCTTGCCTCCGGTTTCCACTACGAAGAGTACCCTTGTGTGTCGCCCGTCGGCCGTCAGCCAGCCGTACGCGTGGTGGCTCGCGTCATCACTGGCGGGTGCGGGTCCGACGCGCGCCGAAACGGTATCGCCTCCGGGCGGTGCCATTCTGACGGCCAACCCCACCTGCGGCGGCTGCCATGACTCGGTGGCGACTACGGCCTCCACCGAGACGAACACCTGCCCGGTCGGATAGATCGTGTAGCGCCGGCGGTGCGCAGGTCTGTCGGCGGTGGGTTGCCCCGGGTCATCCAGGAAATGCCAGACACACTCGATCACTGTACGTACCGCGTTCGCTTCGAGCAGCCGCTGCCGAGTCTGCACGGCGCGTCCAAGCGGGATGAAGTCACTGCTATGCTTGTGCGATTGATCCAGCACGATCGGTCGCGGGCCTAGCGTGGTCCCTCGGGTGAGGTTGTGTAGCCGGTGCGGGTCTGCACGAAGGTCGAACCAGTTGACGATCTGCCCCTGTGCGAACGTCAGCTCGAAGGTCCCGGCCGTACCGATGTGGAGCCGTTCGCTGATGCGCTGCACATACGGAACAGCCGCAGTGGTTGTGTTTTCGCCAAAGACCATCGCGCGATCCGCCGTGAGAATCAGGTCATCGACGTACAAATTGGTTTTCTTTTCGACACCGGGGAAACTCAGTTGAATGTCTTGAACATCATCGAGCGCGATTCGCTCCGCGATCTCGGCGAGGTCGACGCGGAGCACATTCCAGCCCGCTTGGAGTTTGTGTGTGGTAGCGGCACTGGCTTGTTTGTGATCGGCGGCCGAACGAATGACGACGTCTGCGGAAAGTCCTTGCCGCGGCGCGTGGACGGCCAGCATCATCGTGTCGAACGCGCGCCAGTCACGTTTGAGGTACCAGGTCGAGCTCGTGCGGTTGCTGAAAATGACGGTGTCCGCGGCGTTGGTCGCGGTGATGCTCAGGCATCCGGGTCCGGTTCGGCTTCGACCGTTACGAGCGTCGTGCGTGAACTTGGCCGCAGGCGTGGTCGCTCGCAACGTGACCAGTTCCATGTGGTTGTCATCTTCGAAATCGGCGACGATGACGAACTTGCCGCTGCCGAGTGCGGGGTACGTGGCCATCAGCCTGTCGAGTCGTGTCGTTTTCGTTCGACCACCGGTAGACTGACACCCTACGATAGTTGTCAACAGTGTCGCAAGTACGGCGACGGTTCGGCGGTGATGTTGGTGGGGCATGATCGGCGAATCTAGTCGAGCCGCGGCGATGGGGCAACATTTTTCCGGTGACGTTCCCGCGCAAGATCGTCGAGCCGGGCTTACGGCGGGTTCGCGGCACGTTGGTTCATGACTTCTCGGGCGCGGCGCAGTAACTCGGAGGGGCGAAACGGTTTTTGTAGGAAGGACGTTGTGGAAAGATCGAGCCCACTTCGATCGAGTTGGTCGCCGGTATGACCCGACACAAGGAGAACGGCGATCCCCGGCTGACGGGTGCGGAGCTTAGCCGCGAGTTCCGGACCCCCCATGTTCGGCATGACTACGTCAGAAATAAGCAGGTCAATTGGTTGGTCGAACGTTTCCGCCTGCTCCAACCCAGCCTGACCGTCACCCGCATCAATCACGAAGTAGCCAGCTTGCCGTAAGTATTGACACATGGTGTGGCGTATCTGCGGTTCATCGTCACAGAACAGAATGGTGCCGCGTCCGCTTTCGTGGGATTCGTTGACGGGAGAATCCGTGTCCGCCGCACAGCGCTGGCCGGTTGCGGGCAAGTTGATCGTGAAAACCGCACCTTGTTGGGGGGATGTCTCCAGTATGATGTGTCCCCCAGCCCGTGACACCACAGCGGAGACCGTTGCCAGTCCGAGCCCGGTACCTTCGGGTTTTGACGTGAAGAGTGGATCAAAGATCATATCAACGATTTCCGGATCGATGCCTGTTCCGGTGTCCGTCACGCGAAGCTGGACGTGCATCCCAGCTTGGGCACCGACGTGAGTTTCGGCATGCCGCCCGTCCAGGTGGACATTTCGACACTCAATGAAGAGTGTCCCGCCGTCGGGCATGGCGTCCCGGGCATTGAGTACAAGATTCATGAGGACTTGGTCGATCTGCCCGCGCTCGGCCACGATATTGAGCGTTTCAGGATCCACAGCCACCTTCAGCTCGATGGTTTCCGGCAGGAAGCCGACGAGTAACTGCTGTGAACTCTGGATCAACTCGCCGAGGTTGATGATCGTCGGCCCGCCGCCCCCGGTGCGGCTGAACGCCAGTAACTGCTTCGTCATCGTTGCGCCGCGTACGCCGGCACTCATGATTTCTTCGATCCCGTGCCGAACCGCATCCACTGCCGGGTTCGTTGGGATCATTGCGGCACTTTCGCTGACCACCTCCGCGTTGGCGATGATTACCGTGAGAAGGTTGTTGAAATCATGAGCGATACCGCCAGCGAGAAGACCAAGCGATTCCAGTTTTTGCGCCTGGCGAAGTTGGGTGGCTGCGGTCTCACTTTTACGCTCAGCCCGGAGTCGACCGAGTTCTGCCCCGGCCCGGACGGCGACGATCGCCAACATCGACTCGGCGACCACGGACTGAGTGTGCGGTGCATCGCCGATCAAGGCGAGCAACCCGTGCGTCGTGCCGCCCGTGTCTTTGATCGGGGTGCCAAGGTAACTCTCTGCGCCCATATCTCTAAGATCGTAGTCTTCCGGGAAACGATCGCACACACTTGAGGGGTAGAAGCAGGTGCCTTGGGTGACCACGTTGGCACACGGTGTTCCAGCCACATCGTATTCAAAGTTGTCGATAAGCGTACCGTGAGACCAGACGGCCAACGTTCGGATTTTGTCCCGCCCCACGAGTTCACCGACGAGTCCCGTGCTGTACCCAGACGCTTCAGTTAGTTCGCGGACAATGGTGGCGAAGAACTCGTCGCCGACAGACGTGGCAGTTCCGAGGACTATGGCGGACAGGATCCGCCATAGCTCAGCCTCTTCACCCGTGCCACCCGAGGCTTGCTCCTCGTGATCACGCAGAAGGACAAGCTCTCGAAGAACCGTCGCTGCTGGATTGTGCGGAGGGTTCATTGTGTCGTTCCTGTGTCACCCAGCCACCGAGCATCGAACGTTACTAGCCCATTCTATCGTCGTCAAGTTTTCCGGAGCCTTAGTCTTTGCGATATTCCAGCCCGGGTTTTTGTGTGATAGACTCTAGCTGGACGTTACGATTCAACGGCAGCAATCTTGAGGGGACGCGGCTGACGTAGTGGCTATAATAAGCGGGGGCACGAAAGTGGTTATTGTCGAAAATGTCGAATAACCTTACGTTGCCCGGAAGGATTCACGATGACGCCGAACATTACTCGGGCCGGTCGTATTGCTCGCGCCACGACGGGGACACTTTGTGTCTTTGGCGGTGTGGCGTGTGTGTATTACGCTTGGCCTGCGCAACCGGTTTGGCGCTACACGTTGGCGGTCGTGCTGGTCTTGGCCGGCATGTTCCAGTGGTATGAGGCACGGAAGCGTTGGTGTGTGATGCGTGCGTGCGGTTTCAAAACTCCGATGTAGCGGTTTGTGGCGTTGGTCACCCGCGGGTTCGAGCCACGGCATCAGTATTCTCGGAACTTCGTTGACGCGTCGTCGTTGGTCGATAGGGTGAATGGGGAATCGTCTTGAGACCGGCGCGTGGCGGGAGGCTGCCCGCCCGCTTGGAAACCTTATGGCTACAGCAAAAATCATTCCAGTCGGTCTTGGCGAAGTGGAGCTGCTGGCCGAGCTCTACAACACAGTGTTTTCTCCCGGGCAGGGCGTGGAGTTCTTTGAACGTCGGTTCGCCTCACGGCACAACGTCAGCATTCTGCTGGCCATGCTGGAGGATCAGCACGTCGGTTTCGTCGTCGGCTTCGAGTTGATGCCCAGTACGTATTTCACTTGGTTGTGCGGCGTGGTTCCCGATTTTCGGCGCGTGGGGATCGCCACGCAACTCATGCGGGCGGAGCAGGCCTGGGCCCATGACAACGGCTACCCGACCATGCGGTTCGAGTGTCAAAACCAGCACCGTCCCATGCTGCACGCCGCCATCTCCGAGGGGTACGACTTGGTGGGCATCCGCTGGGATACGGCCACTGGAAACAACGTCGTGATCTTCGAAAAAGACATTCAATAGCACCGCCCCCTTCCCCTGTGGGCATTTCTGCCGCCTCATCGGGTATCCCCGCAAGCGATCCGGATCGCTATGCCGATACCGTGTAGGCCGTGACAACAGACTATCAATCGCTGGCCCTGCCGCTCTTGGCGGGTACTTCCAATCGGGCTATGGACGCCGCATTAGTGGAGGCCGTGGCTCATACGACCGGTCCCGCGCGCGTGGATCTGCTCGATGCGCTGCTGGCCCGGCGTCATGCACCCAGCCTGGCCAAGCTCGTGGCCTGCTACGGCAGCGGAAGTGCCGTTTTGGACCAGCTCCTGGTGGATCGGGTTCGGGAGGTTGAATCGGGTCTTCGGATTGCGGCGGGTGCCGAAGCGGCGGCGATGCGGGCGTCGGCGCTCGCGCTGATCGTCGAGGCGAACGACTGTGGGCTGGCGTATATCCTGGCCGAGGCGATCGGTCATGTCGATGAACAGACGCGGAAAACGGCCGGCGACGGCCTGCACGTACTGACAACTCGTTTTCTACATTGCCGCGCATTGGATCAGCTTGAATCAAAGTCGGAATCCTACGACCAACAGGAAAAACAGCTAACGTCCGCGCTGGGCTATGCCATTCAGCGGTGGGAGCACCATACGCATCGGGCTTGTCTGGCGTCGGCTATGTGGATGGGGTTGGGCGTTCGTGATGCCATCGCGAAAAAGCTGGACCAGCCTCGAAACGGATTGCGCGTGTCGGCGGAGCGGATGCTCGATCAAACCAAGGACCCGCGGTTGGCGGGTTTCGCATTAGCGGCGCTTTCGATCGCACCACTACGCACGATCGCCGCGCGTACGATCGGCCTGTCGGGCCATGCGCAGTTTATTGATGCCGTGATTCGGCAGGCCCCGTTACTACAGGACGAGGCCGTGCGGCGCGGGTGCCGTTGGATCAAGAAAACCGGGTGGCTCTCGTTGGCGCTGGAGCGGTTGCTCTGCCGTGGTGACAACACGATGGTTGGCGCGATCGGTTTCCTGTCGGCCTGCGGCGCACCGGTTGGGGGGAAAATGCGGCTCTACCGTCGGTTGCTCGATGAGGGGACGCCTTCGGTGCGTCGCCTGGCGCTGGAGGCTTTGGAACAAGACCTGGGTGGCGCGGCACGAGGCCTGCTGACCGCCTTGGCCATTCGGTCGGGTGATGACCTCGCCGAACTGGCTCATGACATGCTCAAAGATAAAGAGAACGCCGGTGCGCCGGAGACCGTGCCCGATCGTGGTCATGGCCTCGTGGACCGCTATTTCAAGGGTGAAACGCCGTTATCAAAGGTCGATCGGGTGGCGATGGGTCGGGCGCTGGGTTGTGAACCGGGTGGGGCGCTCGTGGCGCTTCGCGCGAGGCTGGCATCGCTCGACGCGCTGGATAAGGCTCGCGCGCTTCACCTGGCGCGGGTCGTGGGTTTGATCCCGGAGCTAACGCAGCAGGTTCATCGACTCGTGCATGATTCAGACCCGACGGTGCGCAGTGTGGCCGTGGCGATGTTGGTGTTGCTGCCGAGTCCGACGTCGCAGCGGCTCGCACGGGCGGCCGTGGATGACAACGACGACCGCGTGCGGGCCGGTGGCGTGGAGGCGATGGACGAGCTGGACGTTCCCAATCGCGCGGACTGCACGCAACCGCTTTTGATAAGCCGGAGCCAACGCCTCCGCGCGAACGCGGTGAAGTCGCTTCTGACACTGTCCGATCCGCGCGCGGGGGAATCACTGTTGGACATGTTGGCCGATCCGTCACCGGCCCATCGCATGAGTGCGCTGTGGGTCGCGGACCGGTTGCACCTTCGGTCGGTAGCATCGCGGGTGCAGGCGTTAGCCACCGGAGACAAAGACGACCGCGTCCGGCACCGCGCGAGCCGCGTGCTGGATGGGCTCACGAAATCGGTTGCGCCGCACGCTTCCGGCTCGGCGACAGCACCCATTCAACCCATTCAGGGCGGAGGTGTAGCGTGATGCCGTTGTCGTTTTTGGGCCAGGGGGATCTGACTCCGATCCAACGGGGCGTGCGCGATCATTTCATCGAGGGCGGGTCTATTCTCACGGCGGCGTTGGTGTTGGCGTTTTGCCTGCTCATGGTGGGGTTTGTGTATGTGGTGACGCGGCGCATGGCGATCCGTTCCGGCACCACGCCGAGCGGGAAGCAGCTATTTCGGTTGGGGCTTGATGGGGTGTCGCTGTCCGCGCCGCAGCGGATGATGTTGAGTGCCGTGGCCATAGCGGAACGTGTGGAGAACCCGGCCGTGCTGCTGCTGAGCCGCCCGTTGTTCGATCAGCACGTCGATCGGTGGCTCGGTCTCAAAGACCTGGCTCAGATCGACGACAAAACCCGCTCGAAAATCCAAACCGCCCGCGAGCTCCGCGCCGCGCTCTTCCCGCCGAGGTAACGCCGCTTCCGAAGAGCGTCGTTGTGGTCGTCCGTATCTATCACACCTATGACACTCGTTGGCGACACGGTACGCGTCCAAGGGTTGAACGGGGTACACGTCGGCTGCCGCATGGGTTGGGCATCATCTACTGCGGTGCCCGGCAACCTCCTGTAGGCCGGGCATTGCCCGCCGCAGTGCCCGGTAATCTTCCACCAAGCGTGAATCAAGCGGTGTGCGAAGTTGCTGCAAACGTGAAATCAGGCTGCGACTCGCCTTGGCACGATGATGGTGCCTGCGATGAGCGTACAACAGGCCATCACGATGAGCCCCCAGGTGGAACTCGTCGGGATATCCGGCGCGAGGCGGGTGTACTCGATGGTTTGCGACGGGTGGCATGGACAAACGCCGCAGGCTCGGGCTTGCCCCCCTCCCGTTGTCAGACGATGGCTCTCTTGCGAAAGATCAAGCCACTTGCGATCAAGGTGGCGAGTCCCATTGCGATGAGCCCCCATGTGGAACTCGTCGGGATTCCCGGCGCGAGGCGTGTGTACTGCACCGTCTGCGGTCCGGAGCCGGTATCGAAGGTGAACGTGGTGGTCTCGTCAAGCGGCAGTCTGCCGTCGATGACGATTTCCAGAACCTCAGGCGGTGCGTTGTCGGGGCGTCTGGTGGCGATGACGGTGGGGGCGACCCCGCCGGTAACACTTACGGTAATATCATCGATATAGAGGTAGGCCGGTTGGTCGAACGTGATGGTAACGATGTCGAGCGGCTCGCCTTGGGTGGTGATGATGTTCCCCGGTGGCGGATCGACGGAGACGATCAACTCACCGTCTCCGATGGTGCCGTAGCGGATGAAATCCCATTCGTTGCGGACGGGTTGGGGTCGAAATCCGGCACAGCCCCCTGTTCCCCCGAACTGGACGAAGTGAAAACCATCCTCAGCTGTATCAGAGTCGACGTTGAAGATGAATCCATCGACGGAGAGCGTGTAGTTGATACCATCGAGGCTCTCGAAGCGGTAGGTGTGGAAGTCGGGGGCGAGTCCGTTCACGAAATCACCACCCTCGAAGTCCCGGACGGCATCCTGGTACATGAACGGGTTGTCAATGATAGCTTTGTAGTCAACGAGAACAAAGCCGTCGCAGCCAGCGAAGCTCGACGGCCTGGGTTGGTTGGAGCGAAAGCGCCACTCGACCCAGAGCGTGTCGGGAGGAGGGGTAGGCGGTGCAGCAACCGAGTTGCTGAAACCTGCGAAGTCGCCCATGACGCCCCACTCCATGATGAAGTATCCGTTCTCAAGCCGCCGCGAGCAGTCCGGCTCACAGGGGTTGCCTTCAAGGAAAGGCGCTCCCGGAGCATCAGGCATGACGTCGCCTTCGTAGTTGACGATCAGCCCGTCGCCACGCGCTGCGGCTGCCGCGAGAAGCATTGCGAATACGGTCAAGTTGAGTGTTCGTATCATGGTTCTTTCCCGGAACTGGTGCCTCGATTCCCGTGTCTTGCGTCTCGCGCGACAGAAACAGCGCGTGAGACCCCCTTCGGCCGCGTATTGGTTTATCCGAATCTTCCCGAATCTTCATGACGAGCCCGATTCAGTGTAACGGATTCCGGGGTCGAGTTTCAAGGCTTATTTGGTGTTTCAACAGGAAAATGGGATACAAACGCCCCCGAGCTGCAGGTTTGAAGCCCGCGCGGTGTTACGGGTTTCTTGCGACGATCGATATCTGGGAAACCGCGCAGGTTGAAACCTGCGGCTCGGAGGGTTTGATTCCCACGTGGAACGAACGGCAGCGATTGAGCTGAACATGATCTAACCGTCCATCTTCAACAGGATTTTGATGTGTTGGGAATCTTTCGCGGCCGCCATAGCTTCTGCGGCGCGTTCGAGAGGAAAGGTCCGTGAGATCATGGATTGAACTTCTACGGCGCCACGGGTTAGCGCGTTGATGGCCTCGGGAAAAGGTCCGCACCGACTGCCAAGAAGTGTCACTTCGTCGATCACGATCGGGGCCGGATTGATCGGGCTCGGCTTTGCGTAGGTGCTCTTGAGTACGATGGTGCCGCGCGGGCGAACGAGCTGCATGGCCAACTCCAGCCCGGCCGGTGATCCAGTACAATCCACGACAACGTCGTGATCTTTCGCGGCGCGAAGCTCATCAACGTGGATGCCCTGAATCCCCTTCTTCTCACACCGTTCGAGCTTGTCACGGTTGCGCCCGACGACGGTGAGCTTGCAGCCCGTGGTCGAAAGCACCTGCGCCGCAAGAAGACCAAGGCGACCGGGACCGATCACGACCACGCGTGATCGTGCGTCGATGGGGCACTGCACGAGGATTTGGCAGGCGGCCGCCAACGGCTCCACGAAGACGGCCTGCTCATCGGCCAGGGCGTCGGGCACGGCGTGGAGGTTTCGGGCGGGCACGGCGACGTAATCCGCAAAGCACCCATCGCACCCCAAGATCCCAAGCACGGTTCGGGTTGGGCAGTGGGGTGACAACCCGCGCTGGCACATGTCGCACCGCCCGCAGACGCAGTTGATCTCAGCCACGACGCGTTTCCCCAGCCACTCGGCTGGCCCCTGTTCCACCGTGCCGACCATTTCATGACCCAGGACACCCTGAAAGTTCATGTAGCCCGCTTGGATGTGCAGATCCGTCGCGCAGATGCCGGCCTGATGCACGCGGACGAGGCATTCGCCGGCAGCGGGCTCTGGCGTGGGGCGGTTCTCCTCGAACCGAAGCTCACCGTCGAACACTAGCGCGCGCATGACATCCCTTTCGTGTAACGGGTTCTTGGGGTAAGGCCCCAGTGTTGACCCACAGCCTATCCTATCGGCCTGTATGGCCCGGGCTCTTGGCCCATTGCGGGGAAAGCCGGCGCAAGACAGGTGAGGCGGTTGTCCGTGGGGTAGCATGGACAAGCGTCGCGGCCATGGTATTGAGAATACAGAACAGGCGTCCGGGGCGACGCTTGCCCGTGTTTTTCCCTGTTGGGTCATCATGAGCAAACGCCGCAAGCTGCACCCATCGGATCGTCGCAAGCCCGATCCTGCGGCGTTTGTCCATGCCACCACCCATCCGCCAATTCAGTCTTGCACTCGGGGAAAGCCGGCGCGATTGCGTCGGGGGGTCGTTCGGGGATAATAGCGCCACGGGTTGAGAATCCGGCACTCGCCAGCGTGGAAGGGAATCCCCCAAGAGCGATTCTCGGCGGCGAACCGAAGCCAAGCGGCAGGGGCAACGCGATGAGGCCAACGAGACAACCGATGCAGCGCGCGTTCCGGGTGGCGATGACCTTGGCATTGGCCTTATTCACACTCGTGGGCAGCGAGCTCTCCGCGCAGGAGCCCCGGCAGCGCACGCTGACCTTTGAACCGGGACAGCGCCGATGGGTAGAGGCGGCACCACCGCAGCCCGGCACAAGCGAGGGTGATCTCTTTCTGATTCGAACAATGAATCGCGACGGTGATTTCCGTCGAGCGCTCTCGGCCACCGAAACGTTCATTAAGAAATATGGAACCGGTGACACCTTTTATCCTGACGTGTTGGTCGCTAAGGCGGATGCACTGATCGGACGAAAGAAACTCTCTCTCGCTCATGATACGCTCCAGGCGCTCTTGGGTGAGTACGAGGGCATGGCCACCACCTCAGACGCACTTCGGCTTGAATTCGTCATTGCAGAGTCCTACTTGGCCGGTGCCAAGCGAAAGATTTGGGGTGTGCCGCTTCTCTCCGGTGAAGACTTGGCTCTTCAGATTCTGGGTGAGATTTCCGCGGATTATCCCGGGCATCGTTACGCCGAGCTCGCGCTTAAGACGAAGGCGGATTATCTTTTCAAAACCGGCTCTCACGCGCTGGCCGAGCTGGACTACAACCGGTTGCTTCGCGAATACCCACACAGCCGCTACTACCGGTATGCCTTGCGCCGAACGGCCGACGCCACACTGGCGAGTTTTGCCGGCGTTCACTATGACGAGTCAGCGATCGTGGAGGCTTCGGAACGGTTCGATGAGTACCGCAAGGCATTCCCGGCAGAGGCGGAGCAGGAAGGCGTCGGACTCATCATGAATAGCATCAGGGAGATGCGGGCCGACAAGGAGTACCTCGTGGGAGATTATTACGAAAAGGGCAGCCATCTGAGTTCGGCCGTCTACTACTATCAGAAGGTGCGAACCGATTGGCCTGATTCGATCGCCGCGACCAAGGCGACGCGGCGGCTGGAATTACTGGGTGTGTTAGAGGCTGTCTCGGCTGGACCGAGCAACAACCCAAGCGGTTCGTAAAGCCGTACGACTATTCTTATTATGACCCGGAGTTCGGCTAGCGTGAGACCAACCACCAACAAGTACGGTGCCCGCGTCGCGACAGGCGTATTGGCTCTTATCGCGATATGCGTGGCCTCAGGGTGCGGGTATTCGACGAAGCGTCCGTTTCGGACCGATATTCAGACGGTTCATGTCGAAATGCTTGAGTCCCGCGAGTTTCGACGCGAGTTGGAGTTTCGACTGACCGAAGCGGTTATTAAGCGGATCGAAATGGATACGCCCTACCGGATCGGTTCGAAGCACACTGCGGACGCTTCGCTCTCGGGCGAGGTTCTCAGCGTCAAGAACCATGTGTTCGGGGATGACCTGAGCACCGGTAGACCACGGGAGATCGGATCCACGGTGATCGTGCGGTTCCGCTTCCAGGACATGCGGTCGGGAGATATCCTCGTGGATCGGCCCCGATTTGTGTACCAGACCAGCTACATTCCGCCGGTGGGAGAGACGTTTACGGTGGGCATGACGCGGGCGCTGGACGGGCTGGCCGAGCAGATCGTTGAAACGATGGAAACAGACTGGTAAGACCTCTATGATTGAGTGACGGGGGGGTCGGGTAGCCGGGCATCACCGACATACGAAGAAGTTGAGTCGCACAGAGCGGAACGCAAAAGAACTGAGTCACAGGAGCAGGCTTGATGGCCGAAGACAACGGATCGTCGCAACAGCGACCACCGGACCCTAAGAAAGATGGTCCACCCAACTTGAAGCTATCGCGCAACGTGGTCAGTTGGGTGGTCTTGCTGGGCTTGGCCATGCTCTTGGTCGCCTTGCTGAGCGACTCCTTCGCGCAAACCTCCAAGATTTCAATCAGCGAGTTCGAAACGTTGATTCTCAATAAGAACATCGCGGAGATTGTCATTCGCGATGGTGAGGGTCTGCTCGAGGGGCGAAAGGCGCGCGCCGCGCAGGGCGATCAGCCCAATACGCCGCTCAACTTCACGGTGAACTACCCGCGCGAAGCTATTGACGGCGCGTTCCTGGCTCGGCTCACGGCGGAGCTACCCGACGCCATCATCAAAAAGGAAAACCCCAACCAGTTCCTGTTGGTGCTTGCGAGTACGCTGCCGTGGCTTTTGATCCTCGGGTTTATCTGGTTCTTCTTGTTCCGTCAGCTTCGTAACGCTGGTGGCGGTTCGGGTATGCTCGGAAACTTCGGACGATCACGCCACCGCCTCACCCCCAAAGAGCATACGAACGTCACCTTCGCGGACGTGGCCGGCATCGAGGAGGCGAAGGAAGAGGTTGAGGAGATCATCGAGTTCCTCAAATCCCCTAAGAAGTTTCAGCGGCTTGGCGCGCGTATTCCGCGCGGCGTGTTGCTTGTCGGCTCGCCCGGGTGCGGCAAGACGCTGCTGGCCAAGGCGATCGCCGGTGAGGCCGACGTGCCGTTCTTCTCAATCAGCGGCTCAGACTTCGTCGAGATGTTTGTCGGCGTGGGTGCCTCTCGCGTGCGGGATCTGTTCAAGCAGGCGAAGGAAAACTCCCCGTGCATTATCTTCCTCGATGAGATCGACGCGGTCGGTCGCAAGCGCGGCGCGGGGTTCTCCGGCGGCGGACACGATGAGCGCGAGCAGACGCTGAACGCCATACTGGTCGAGATGGACGGTTTTGAAACCAACTCCCAGGTGATCGTGTGTGCGGCCACCAACCGCGCCGACGTGCTTGATCCGGCTTTGGTTCGTCCCGGCCGTTTTGACCGTCAGGTGCATGTGTCACTGCCGGACCTGCAGGGGCGGTATGAGATTTTGAAGGTCCACGTGCGTAAGATCAAACTCGGACCCACTGTGGACATCCGTCGGCTGGCCCGTGGCACGCCCATGTTCAGCGGTGCGGAGCTTGCGGCGATGGTGAATGAGGCCGCCCTGATCGCCGCGCTGCACGACAAGGATTTCGTTGAACACGATGACTTCGAGGAAGCCCGCGACAAGATTCGATGGGGTCGCGCGAAAAAAGGCGCTTCCGTGGACGAGCGAGATCGCAAGATCACCGCGTACCATGAGGCCGGTCATGCGCTGATCCAGGCGCTTGAGAAAGACGCGGACCCGGTCCACAAGGTTAGCATCATTCCTCGCGGGGAATCCGGCGGCGCGACGTTTTCGCTCCCTGAGCGCGACCGCATGGTCTACACCAAGAGTTATCTGCTCGCGACGATGCGCGTCATGTTCGGTGGGCGCATCGCGGAAGACGTGTTCTTCGATGAAATCAGCAGCGGCGCTTCGCAAGACATCAAGCAGGTGACACAGATCGCCCGCCATATGATTCGGGACTGGGGCATGAGCGAGAACGCCGGGTTCCTTTTCTATGGCGATGACGAAGAACGCGGCATGTTCGATATGGGCGGCCGTGACTATTCCGACAAGACGGCCGAATTGATCGACTCGGAAATGAAAAAGCTGGTCGATACCGCGTATGATGCCGCGAGGAAAATCATTCTCGACAACCGCGACAAGACCGAGATCATCGCTGAGGCGCTGCTCAAGTTCGAAACGGTAAGCGGCGAAGAGGTCAACGCGCTGATTCGCGGCGAAACGATCGACCGGGCGGGCGTGGGCGATCTTCTGGACAAGGCCGCCAAGGACGACGCCATAGGCCTCGCGCGACCCGTCAAGGTGGATCCGAAATCATCACCCGACGTAGGCGACGGAACCTCCGGCCCACTGCCACAGCCGAGCTAGGCCGGCCTCTGTCTGACGCCCGTGCGACTGAGAGCGCCCAGCGGCACCGGTCTAATAAATCATCTCGCCCCAATAGTGTTCGGCACTCAGATTGCGTTCTGTTAGGGGGCTTTGATCGGCATACCGCCGCCACGAATTCGCGCCAGACTTCACTTGCGCTCGCGCCGCCAATCGCGCACAATCGGGGACATGGCAGCCAAGCGCAAGAAGAAGATCGAAGAATCTGACCTGAAGGGCTTCA
>JAJRSR010000028.1 GCA_024278695.1 Planctomycetota bacterium
CCGGGTTTGCCGCACCATGTGGTTCAGCGCGGCAACAATCGTCAGGATGTGTTCTTCGTCGATGACGACCGCCGGGCGTACCTCGGTTTCCTCCGCGAGCATTGCGAACGATTCGGCTTCGACCTGCTCGGCTACTGCCTCATGACCAACCACATCCACCTCGTGGGCACACCGGCCTCGGAGGATTCGCTGGCGAAGGCGATCGGCCGAACGCACTTCCGCTACAGCCAATACGTCAACCGGCTGCACGGGCGTAGCGGACACCTCTGGCAGAACCGGTTTTTTTCTTGCTGGCTGGATGAAGTGCATACGTGGCGTGCGTTGTCGTACGTCGAGCGGAACCCGGTTCGAGCGAAGATGGTCCGCGTGGCGTGGCGGTACCGTTGGTCAAGCGCGACGGCGCACACGACCGGAGCCGATGCTTCCGGGTTGCTTGATATGCCCGCGTGGCGAGGCGCATGGCGTCCGGCGCGATGGAAAGCGGCGCTACGACGTGTCGAGGACGAGGCCGAGACAACGGCGATCAGACTGAACACGAGTCGCGGGCGACCGCTGGCCAGCGATTCGTTCCTGAGCAAGCTCGAGCGCCGCCTCGGCCGACGTATCCGCCCCCTACCCGTAGGCCGCCCAAAGCAAAAGAAACCAACCCAAAAAAGAGCCCGGAAAGGACCGAAGGGATGACAACACGATCAATAATCGGTGGCTGTCCCCATTTAATATAATTATAATCAAGCCGCTGCACGTTCTTCATCTCGGCGCCAGCGCCAGCCACGCGCCCACCGGATCCTGAACCACCGCACATACGTACTCCCCGTCGGTCCCCCGTGTCGCCTTGATGACCTTGCCCCCTCCCTCTTGTACGCGACGGAGACTTTCGGGGAGGTCGCCAACGGGGAGGTAGATCATCCAGACAGGTGGCAGACCCAGGTTGGCACCGCGTGCATGACAGACTCCCGCCGCCGAGCTTCCATCGGCGCCGAGCATGTTGTAGTCGGCGTAGCGCTCGCCTGCGTCTTCCATCTCGACGTCCTGCACCGACCAGTCAATGACCTGTCGATAGAAGTCCCGGGTTGCTGAGGCGTCGGAGACCGTCAGGTCGAGCCAGCAGATGCAACCCGCACGCGCTGCGGCGTTGCGCGACGCAGCGTCCTCAGTTGGGGTGATCGCCTCCGCAGAGACGACTGGGATGATCCCGAACGCCGCCCCATTCGGATCGAGCAGCACCGCCCATTGGCTCTTTCCATCGTCGTCTTTGCCATGCATTAGCGCACGCCCTTCCAGGTCGAGCGCCCGCTCTACACTGGCCGCGACATCGGCGACCTGAATGTGCGGCATCCATTGAAGCGGAAGGTGATCATACTCCGCGATGCGCTCGCCCAAGCCGATGACCGGCATGCCCAGGTTGTTCATCAAATCTTCGCGCCAAAGCGGATTCTCTCCCGTGCTGAGCACATGAGCGTAGAAGCGCATTTCACGTTCGTGTTCGGGAACGGCGATGTCGGCGCTGAGGATTCCGCCGACGCGTGGAACAAAGGCGTCACTCATGGTTCACGTCCTGGATGAGAACTTTTTTCACTATGCGCGTTCTGTAAGCGTTCTGTAAAGAGTTTCACGTTTCGACGAAAAGCCCCGGTCCTGAAGCCTCTCAACTGGCCGGATTGTACCAGAGCCGGGTAGCCGAAGCGAATTCTGAGCACAGTAGCCAAAGGTGGAGGCTGGTGACAAGAACTCTCGTTCTGGGTGTTGTATAGCATAATAGAGCATAATATGGACGGTCACCCATATACATTCATCGAATCGTTAGGGTGCTACGCTGGTTTTTTTGCGAAGACTTTGGCGCTCCAGATTTTGCCTTGCATGGTGGCCGCTAACGCTTCGCTCGTCGGCCCGTCCGTGGTTGGTCCGCAGCAGCAGGCGGTGGCGCAGCACGACGACGCGTCGGATGGGGCGTTAGCCTCCTTGGGGATTTCTGATTCGATGAATGCCGCCAACTGGCTCTCATCGTAGACGATGCGCTCGCGCACTTCGACAGATTCCATTCCGGCGTCGCGCAGTCCCTGCACATAGTCCGCCTCGCTGATGGCACCGGACACGCAACTGCAATAGAGCCGTTCGTCCTTGAGCACGTCTTCCGGCAGGTCCTGGGCCACGATGTCTGAGACCAACATCTTACCGCCGGGTTTGAGCACGCGAGCAATCTCTGCAAACACTTTCGCCTTATCCGGTGACAAGTTAATCACGCAGTTGGAAATCACCCAATCGACGGAAGCATCGTCGATGGGCAATGCTTCGATAATACCCTTGCGCACCTCGGCGTTTTTGACACCGGCGCTCTCGATGTTGGCGCGGGCGCGATCGAGCATGTCGTCGGTCATATCAATACCGATGGCCCGACCGGTCTCGCCAACTTTCTTCGCGGCGATGATGACATCAATGCCGGCACCGCTCCCGAGATCAACCACGACCTCGCCCGCTTTGACTTCACTAAACGCGAGCGGGTTGCCGCAGCCGAAAGAGTTTTCGACCGCGTCAGCCGGAAGGGCGGCCAACTCCTCGTTGGTGTAGCCGGCCGACTTCACGACGACGCCCTTTTGCACCGGTTCACAGCAGAGTCCCGGCGTCTGGCTCGGGCGGTTTACGGCGTCGGCGTAGGCTTTGGACACAGATTCACGGATGTCGTTGTGTTTGCTCATAGCTTAGGTCTCCTTGGTGGTGTCGCCCTTGGAGGGGCAGCAGTTGGCGATAGCGTCGGCCATCGCTCGAAGTTTTCCGGCGAGTTCATCGAATCGAACGGTGTAACGGACCTCCTTACCGCATTTTTCCGCGTCAAGAATGCCGGCGTCTCGAAGCAGGACAAGGTGCCGAGAGGTCACGGAGATGTCCGTCGGGCAGCACTCCGATAGCTCAGAAACGCAGCAAGGCCGGCCACAAGAAGAGAGCCGGTCCAGGAGCGCAATCCGGTTCGGATCGCCCAACGCCCGGAAAAACCGGGCATCCAGCAACGCCCCCACGCAGCAGGGGCTCTTTCGGGTATTGTCGTTTCGATTGTTCATTTGCGTCACTATGCAAGTATACGGTCTGGCCGAAGGAAGGTCAAGTCGATTCTTGTCGAAAGAACCTATAGCACGCAAAGTGGATGTGTCGATTTGGCGCGCCGTGATGCGTGTCGCGGGCAGGTGTTGCATCGGTAACGCCCAGCGGTGCGTGGTGTCGGATCCGTGCGGATCAATTGGTCGGCGAACGTAGCAGTCAGATTGAAATGGGGCAAACGCGATGATGATAACGCAGTTAATGGCGATCAACGTGAGAACCGTGTGTTCAAGTGATTCGTTGCATGTGGCTCTTGGTCTGATGGAGCAGCATGACCTTCGCCATATTCCGGTTTCGGATGATGGGCTTATCGTGGGTATGTTGTCTGACCGCGATTTGTTGGCGTCACTCGATAGCGTTTTCGTCCCTGGTGGTATCAACCAGGAAGACGGAGATGCGAATTCTGCACCTGCGACCGTTCGCGAGGCGATGTCTTCGCCCGCCATCGTATTGCCCACGTCTGCCACCACCGCCGAGGCTGCGGCCACTTTCGTAGAAAGCCGCATTGGGGCAGTCCCCGTCGTTTCTGAGGGTGAACTGATCGGTCTGCTTTCTCGGACCGACTTGCTGAAGTACGCGGTGGCTGCCAGTGAAGATGATCCCGCTTCCTGTGCGCTTCACGATTCTGTGAAAGCGCACATGACAACTGACGTCCACACGATTGGGATCAAAGACTCCCTGCATCCCGTCGTTGCGATTATGAAAGACAAGAAGGTTCGTCATGTGCCCGTGGTCTCCGACGATCGACTCGTTGGTATGGTATCTGACCGAGACGTTCGTCGGGCGTTTGGCCAGGACGCTCTGGGTAATGAGATGGGACAAGGCAAGGGGAGAGCCGCTGTCGGCGCGACCCGAGTGGCCGAGATCATGACCACCGGACTGTTCACCACGACTCCAGATCAGAGCGTGGCCGAAGCGTCGAGGAAACTTCACAGAAACCGAATCAGCGCTCTGCCGGTATTGAGGGATAACAGGCTTATCGGCATCATCACGGATACCGACATTATGCGCGTCTTCAGCCACCAACCCGTTTGAGCCCCTGCTGACATGTCAATCTCTTGCTCGCAGCGCTTTCCTGCGTGTCCGGAAGCGTCGCACGCCATTTCGATCACGGTACCCGGAGCTTCCAACGTAGGGTCCGTGGCAGAACCGGTCTGATCCAGGTAGAATGCCCCTGCATGAGCCCGAAACCAAAACAGTTGAACCTTGTTGCTTTGGACGAAAAACTCGCGCGCATGAGAGATGTGCTGTGTGAGCTGGGGACAGTGGCTGTCGCTTTTAGCGGTGGGGTCGATTCCGCGTTGGTGCTTGCGGTTGCAATTGATACACTCGGGGCAGAAAATGTTGTGGCCGTCACCGGTCGAAGTGACAGCCTCGCCAGTGCTGAGTTCGCAGGAGCGTGTGATCTGGCCGACACGCTTGGTGCGGAACATGTCGTTCTTGATACTAAGGAATTTGACAAGCCCGACTATGTGAGCAACCCAGCGAATCGTTGTTATTACTGCAAATCAACGCTGTACGATGAGATGGCTGTTTTTGTCGCGGATCGGGGGTTGGGCGGGATTGTCAATGGTACGAATCGGGACGACCTTGGTGATTATCGGCCGGGGTTGATTGCGGCGACGGAGCACAAAGTTCGTGCGCCGGCGGTCGAGGCGGACATGGACAAGGCGGATGTGCGTGAGTTGGCTCGGCGCTTCGGGCTTTCCGTTTCCGAAAAGCCGGCCAGCCCATGTTTGTCGAGCCGCCTTCCGTATGGTGCGACGATCACGCCGGAGAAACTGCGAATGATCGAAGCGGGCGAGTCATTCCTTCACGAGCTTGGGGTCCGAGAATGTCGTGTTCGACATCACGACACGATTGCTCGCATCGAAGTTCCGCAGGAATACTTGCCCAAGCTCGTTGATCCTGAATGCGCCACCAGCATCGATCGTCATTTCCGTGAGCTAGGGTATCAGTGTGTCACGATCGACCTTAGGGGCTTTCGTAGTGGTAGCATGAATGAGTTTATCTCGCTCAATCTCCCCGAATAACTCTTATAGAGTCCGTTGATGCCGTTCTAACCTCGGATTTTCCCGAAATCTTGTTGAATTTTCGGGAAATATCGCTATATTCGGGTTGCTTTTACGAGCAACGTCTCGATCTCCCCGCAAGCGGGAATCGGCGACTGCCGGGTGCATCGCCGGTTGGGGTAAGAAAAACCGAATACCGGTATTTGTTTCGGAGAGGCTAAGAAGATGAAGCCACTGACCTCCTTGCGCTCTTGGCTTGTGGTGTTGGGTTGTATGCTGACAACCGCAGGCACCTTGCGCGCTCAAACGGTGTTGTATGTGGATGCTGACGCATCTGGTCCTGGACAGGATGGGGCAGC
>JAJRSR010000029.1 GCA_024278695.1 Planctomycetota bacterium
TATCGGAAGCCCGTGCCGAACGTTATGCGTCTGACAGCGCCGTTGAAGGGATGAATGGTAAGCAATGAGTTCCGACTTGATTCGATTCATCGACTCGATTAGCCGTGACAAGGCCATCGACAAAGAGAGCGTCTTTGTTGACTTGGAGACGGCCATCGTTTCGGCCATTCGCAAGGCATATCCGGAGGTCGAGGACGTGGTCTGCACGATCGATCGGTTGATTGGCGAGATCAGCGCGACAGCAGACGGCGAACCCATCGACATGAAAACGCTGGGGCGCATTGCCGCGCAGACTGCCAAGCAGGTGATGATCCAAAAGATTCGCGAGGACGAACGCGACTCAATTTTCGAAGAGTATTCCAAGCGCGTGGGTACCGTGGTGACAGGTACGGTGTCTCGTTACGATGGCGGCGGGATTGTGGTCAACCTGGGCCGGGCGGAGGCTTTCATGCCTCGCAGCGAGCAGATTCCCGGTGGCTCGCACAGTGCTGGTGAGCGAATTCGCGGTATGATTCTTGACGTGCGTGAAGATCTCAGTCAGGTACGCATCGTCTTGACGCAAACCCATCCGGACTACATTCGCAAGTTGTTTGAATTGGAAGTCCCGGAGGTGAGCGAGCGCATTATCGAGATTCGAGCACTCGCCCGTGAGGCCGGCTACCGGACCAAGCTCGCGGTGACGTCCATTGATGCCAAGGTTGACCCCGTCGGCGCTTGCGTTGGCGTGCGCGGCAGCCGTATCCGAAATATCGTTGATGAACTCGGCGGCGAGAAGATTGATATTGTTCGATGGAACGAGTCGTCTCAGGTTCTGATTACCAACGCACTCAAGCCGGCCGAGGTGAAGGAGACGTTTCTTTGCTTTGAGTTGGGTCGCGCTACGGTTATCGTCGATGAGGAGCAGTTGTCCCTGGCCATCGGCAAACGCGGGCAGAACGTTCGTCTGGGCGCTCGGCTGACCGGATGGGACATCGATATCATGACGCCATCCGAATACGACAAACATGTTGACGCGATGGATAAGGCGATGAAAACGATCGAAGGCGTGGACGACATGTTGCTTGATAAAATGCTGGCGATCGGTGTGGTCCGGCTCGATGATCTGGTCGAGGTGGGCGTTGAGCCGGTGGTGAAAGAACTGGAGCTCGATGAAGAACTAGCGGCCAAGATTGTCGAGGTCGCGAGCGTGGAAGCCCAACGGCTTGCTGAGGAGGCAAAGGTTGCCAAGGCGGCTGAGGCTGCTGCCAGGGCGGCTGGCGAGCTGGACGCATCCGAAACAGAATCGGTTGCCGATGCTGGTACTGGTGTAGGTTCTGACGAGGCCTCTGACGCTGCTAGCGGGAACGACGCAGCACCGGATGGTACTTCGAGCGAGGTCGCTGGTGATGTCGTCGATGCGCCGGTTTCGGAAGTTTCAGTTGATTCAGGCGTTGCGGATGCCGCATTGGACAGCGGTGCGGTCGAGGTTGACGGGGCGTCGTAGCGTTGGTGCTGCGATATGGATATAGACCCGGTTTGTCTTTTGATGATCCGGGTGGTCGATTCACTTTGTATGGAGATCGGACTTGGCTGAGAAGATGCGCGTTCATGTTCTAGCGAAGGAACTGAACGTTCCCAGCAAGACGATCATCGAGAAGTGCAAGGCCGAAGGTGTAGACGTGGTCAAGAACCACATGTCTACCCTGAGTGCCGGTTTGCACGCGACGATCCTGGAGTGGTTTAGCGACGGTAGTCACAACACGACGATCGAAACGGCTAAGCGCATCGATATTGAAAAGGTGCGTGTCACGAGTACGCCGAAGGAGGCTGCCCCGCCGGAAGACGTTGGTGGCGTTGCCGTGACGGCAACCGCCGAAGCGCCGGTCGCGCCTGTTCCGGATGTTGTTCCTGTTGGTGACGCTGTAGAGGTTGCTGACGCGCCGGTGGATCTACCCGTTGAACAGCCCACGGATGCGCCTGCTGAACCAACGGAGGTTGTCGGGGAACCTGCCGCACCGTCAAAGCCTGATGCGGGCGATGCGGTTCCGGGTGACCCTGCAGTGGTGGTTGGTGACGTAGCGCCGGTCGCGCCGGAAGCACCGGTAGAAGAACCTGCGGCACCGCCCAAGCCGGTGATTCCGGCCGGTCCTCAAAACGTGCCCCAAGCTGCGAAGCTTCAGGGGCCGCGCGTCGTGCGCTATGAAGCCCCGGATTACGATACGTTTACGCCGCGCCGCAGCAGCCCGACTCCTGGTGGTAGTACCGGTATGGGTGGTTCCGGCGGTCCGATGCCGGCTTCTCCTCCGGGTGCCGGTGCGGGTGATGCCGCGAAGAAGCGTGGTCGTGCAGGCGGCGCGCGGCGGAGCGGCGGCAAGGCTACGGCCGGTGAGAAGCTGGCCGAGTGGCGCGATCGCGATCTTGCGGAGCGGCGTCAGCGTCTTGCTGGTGCAACGGGGCGTCGCATTCACCGTCGGCGTTCGACACGAGGCGGTGGCGGTGGTCCTTCGGCAGATGTTGGGCCAAAGACCGAAGCGACGGTTCATGAACCTGTCCGTCTCAAGGAGTTTTGTTCTGAGACGGGGGTGAACTTTATTCAGTTGTTTAAGGTTCTCCAGAGCGAGCACGATATTGTGGCCAACATCAATATGGCTATCCCCACTGAGACTGCCCAACTGCTCGCGTTGAACTTTGGTATTGAACTCACGGTGGTTCCGGCGCGGACCAAGCTGGACGAACTCAAGGATGAATGTGAGGCGCGTGAGCGCAAGCACCTCAAGCCCCGTCCGCCGGTGGTGGCGATGCTTGGTCATGTGGATCATGGCAAGACAAGTTTGCTTGATGCGATTCGCAGTGCGCACGTGGCCGCCGGCGAAGATGGCGGTATCACGCAGCACATCAGTTCGTACCACATTGAAACCGCGCACGGTTCGGTGACGTTTATCGACACACCGGGTCATGAGGCATTTACGGCTATGCGCGCTCGCGGTGCCCAGATTACGGACGTTGTTGTGTTGGTGGTCGCTGCGGATGACGGTCTGATGCCGCAGACGATTGAGGCGATCCGCCACGCGCAGGCTGCTGAGGTGCCGATCGTGGTCGCGCTGAATAAAATTGACTTGGGCGATCAGAACGTCGTCAAGATTTATGGTCAGCTTGCGGAGCACCAGCTCACGCCGAGTGGCGACTGGGGCGGCGATACCGACGTGATTCAGACCTCGGCGACGACGAACATCGGCGTGACGGAGTTGGTCGAGCATTTGGCCGACCTGAGTGGGCTTTTGGAATTGAAGGCTGACGCGACGTTGCCGGCCGTGGGTACGGTGATCGAGGCGGAGACGAAGCCGGGCGTGGGTTCTGTGGTGCGTCTGCTGGTTCAAGAGGGGACGCTCAAGGAAGGCAACTTCATCGTGTGTGGTGGTGCGTTTGGTAAGGTGCGTGCGATCCTGGACGATCGCGGCAACCGAATCAAGTCGGCTGGTCCGTCGATGCCGGTAGAAGTGTGGGGGCTGGATGATGTTCCGATGTCTGGCGACAAGCTCTACGCGGTTTCCGCGCAGCAGATAGCCAAAGAGATCGCTACTGAAACCAAACAGAAGCGTACCGAATCGGCGCGGCTACAATCGCGCAAGGTGAAATCACTCGAGGAGATGTTCAAACGCGTCGATACCGGCGTCGTGCCCGAGTTGAACGTCATTATCAAGGCCGACGTCGATGGCTCGCTCGTGGCGCTCAAGCATTCGCTCATGGAGATTCCGTCGGAAGAGGTCAATCTGACGATCCGGCATGCGGCCGTCGGTCCGGTGAACGATAGCGATGTTTTGCTTGCGGCGACCAGTAATGGAATTGTTCTCGCCTTTCGCGTCGAGGTGCCGGTTGGCACGCGGCGTTTGGCCGAGAATCAGGGCGTGGATGTTCGTAACTACCGCGTGATTTACGAGTGTTGTGATGACGTTCGTAAGGCGCTTTCCGGTCTGTTGACGCCGGACAAACATGTGGAGTCACGGGCGACGATCGACGTGCGGCAGGTCTTTAGGATTACCAAGGCGGGCATGGTGGCTGGTTCGTACGTGACTGACGGTGTGGTGAATCGAAATCATTTTGTGAAGATTCTGCGCGATGGTGCTGTGGTTCGTGAGGGCTGCCGGTTTGCGTCGCTCAAGCACTTCAAGGATGACGTCAAAGAGGTGCGTGCGGGTCTTGAGTGTGGCCTCCGGTTGGAGGGTTACGACGACATTCATGTCGGCGACACGCTCGAAACTTATGAGATTATTGAGGTCGCTCGTTCGCTCTAATACGTCGGGCGTGCCGTGGGCTTGTGCCGCTTCACCGTGGCGGATACCGCGATCGAAGATATGATCGAGTTCAAGGCTGAATGTGGGCACACGGTTCGTGCGCGGGACGAAGACGCCGGCGGTAGGGTTCGGTGTTCGTACTGCGGGCGCGATGCCGACGTGCCGGATCAAAATGATGCCGGCGATCTCGACTTTCTGTTTCAGGATGTTGAGCAGCAAGACGCGCCGGCGAAGCGCCGAAGAAAAAAGCGCAAGCCCAAAGCGCTGCGCGGAGGCGACCTGAAACCCGGCGGTATTGATCCTTTTTCCATCGTTCTCAAGGTTTGCTATGTGACGGGTTTGATCGTGGTTTGCGTGGTCATCGCGCGTCAGTGGGTGATGCCTTTGTTTGAAGATGGTGCGCTCGCCAACCGCAGCAAGTCCCGGCAGGTGAACCGCACGCCCAAAGAGAAGCCGACGGTGAGAGCGTCGAAGTCAACCCGTGCTCCCGCGCCGGGGCTGATCGGGCGAACCGGGGCGAACGGGTTGTATGTGGCCTCTACGCCGCCGGGGGCGACGGTGTTTGTCCTGGAGTTGTCGAAAGCTCCGAAGGTGGGACGGATTAACGAAGTCCAGGGTGCCCAGAAGCTCGCTCCGGGTTCTGGGACGATGAGGCTTTCGGACGGGTCGTATGTGGTTGAGGTCGCGTTCCCGTGGAACCATTCCGGCTTCACGGATGAGTCGCTACGTGATGCGGCCAACTATGTGGCGTTTCGCAAGAGCGTGGAAAATGCGTCTTTTGAACGCGGCGTCGAGTTGATGAAAGGGTATTTTCTTCCCGACGAGGCGACAAATGTCTTTGTCGATCGGGCGGCCGGACAGATATACCTGGTGCGGCAATACCGTGATGTCGTGGTGCGTCGGGGGCGGTCGAAAGGTGTTCGTTCGATTTTCCTACCGAAGCTGAAGGCTGAGGGATTGTCGACGTTCTTGTTAGAGCCGTTGCTGCAAGGCTACATTCCGTCCAAGAAGAACTATTCGTTTGATGAGGCACTTGTTCGGCGTGAATTGAAATACCATGACGTTGCGTCGTCAGACATTCGGCTTGTGGTCGAGGCATTGTCTCGTATCGGCGAGATTCCGTATGTCACGGCCGACGGGCGTATGCGCTTGTTTCAGATTGGTATCTACGACGGCGAGTTTCGGGCTCCGTCGATCGAAGAGTTGGGCGAATGATCGTCGGGGTGTTGCGTGTTGATGTGGCCGTCCTTGACGCGAGGAGCCTCAAGGACAAACGCCGCGTGCTGAAGAGTTTGAAGGATCGGGTGCGTCGTAAGTTCAACGTGTCGGTATCTGAGGTGGCGGATCATGATCTGATCAAACGGGGTCGGTTGGGTGTGGCGATGGTGGCGGTCGAGTCTCGACCGATTCATTCTCAGTTCGACCAGATTGTCGATCTGATTCGGGCGACGCCTTATGCCACATTGGTCAACTATGAGCGGGAAATGCTGTAGGGGCGGTAAAGGCCTGGTGTTGAGAAGGTCGGAGATTGATCGGCACCCGGCGGGTGTCGTTAACGAGCCAGTGGGCAAGTGAGCACGAATGGGACAATACCGTAAGGAAAGATTGGCCAACCTGATCCGCACCGTCGTCAGCACGGCGGTCGCTCATCGCCTGCACGATCCGCGGCTGGAGCCGCTAACGACCGTGACGCGCGTGGAGATGTCGGCCGACATGTATTTTGCACGCGTGTACGTGTCGGTTCCAGGTGGTGAAGTCGCGGAACGGCGTACTGAGAAGGCGCTTCAGAAGGCGTCTGGTTTCATACGAAAGATGCTGGCGCAGGAGCTAACGATACGGTACTGTCCGGAGCTGACATTCGAGGTTGATAGAACCATCAAGAAGGTTCAGCGGACGATGGAGCTTCTCGACGAGATCAACCCGGTGTCTGGTTCGCCGTCAGGGCTCGATGATGGTGGCGGCTACGATGAAGAAGAATACGACGAAGACGCGGAGGTCGGTGATGCGACCCACGCGGAGCATGACGAAGCAACGCCCGAGTCGAAGGATTGACCGGCAGTGGCGGGCCGCATGGGAGGGTGACGAACACAACGTACGCGATAAGAGAGATGTTGGCACATGAAGAATGGCACGGCATACGCCGCGAAACTTAAGAAAGTCTATGCGAAGCAAAAGCAGTCGGTTGGCGCGGTTGAGGTTCCCGAACCTGACGACGCGATGAACCGCTTGGCCATCGGTGTGCTTGGTGTCGTCAATGGCGACGACTTCGCCCGCCGTCTTGTGGCCCGCATGTTGACGAACGTCGTCGGTTGGAACGAAGTTCGCGTGTCAAACGTGGTGGAATTGCAGCGGGCGGCCGGAGATACCGTGGAAAGCCATGCGCCTTACTACGAGCGTCTGCTGCGCGCATTGCAATCCGTCTATGACCACGAAAACGCGCTGTCGCTGGAGCGGCTGCGGACCATCGGTCGGCGTGAAGGGCGTAGTTTTCTGGAGGCGTTGGACGGCGTCGATGAGTACGCGGTGGCTTCCGTGATTTTGTGGAGCTTCGGCGGTCATGCCATCCCGGTGTGTGATCGTTTGCTCGATACGCTCAGGGCGGCCGACGTTGTACACCCGGATGCCCCCCGCGCCGATGTGCAGGCGTTTTTGGAGCGGCATGTTCCCGCTGCGGAAGCCAAGCAGTTTTGCGTATCGATGAAGTCCTTCGTCGCACCGAAACGCACCGCGAAAAGCTCGGCGAAGAAAACGGTCAAGAAATCGACCCGTTCGACGTCGGCGAAGAAGTAGCCGTTGCCATTGCGGTCGCGCACTTGCCGGGTGTCGTATAACAACAGATGCCTGAAGGATGGGCTGTGCTGAAGATATTGTCGCACGGAGGGTTGGCTATGATTTGTGCCGTTTGCCAGCGTGTTCGATTGGGTTCGGTGCGCGAGACCGTAACCGGTTTCATGATCTTGTTCCTTCTTGGGTGCGCGGCGACCGAACCCGCGTCGATCACGACGACCACGACGAGCGCGGCCCCCACGCAGCCTGCACCCGGTGATCCCAAAACCACGATGGCCCTCGCGGATATCGAGCCGGTGGTGACAGCCCCGGTGCCTCCTGAAACGGTAGCGCCGTTGTCGGAGCGTGCGGTCAAGCGGCTCAATAAGGCGGATGCCTTTGTCGCCCAAGACCGTTTCACGGAGGCGTCGATCGAGCTCGAACGTGCGATGCGTTACGAGCCGAACCATCCGCAGATTCACGCGGCGCTGGCCGTGCTGCATTGGAAGGCTCGCAACATCGAGCGGGCCAAGGATCACGCGGGGCGTGCCATGACGGCGAACCCCGCCGCCGCGGCACCGCACTATGTTCTCGGGCGGTGTCATCTCGAACGGGGTGATCGGATCAACGCGATCACATCGTTTCGTCGGGTGCTGCTTTGCCCGGATTTCTCGGCCAACTTTGAAATCGCGGCTTTGACGCGATACCACCTAGCTGCCGCGCTATCCCATGAGGGGTATGCGGCCGCCGCGCTCGAGCAGCTTGATGCGTTTGAGGGTTTGGTTGAAAACGTTGTTGACGCTGCAGAGGGTTCGGAACTGCGTCCGCTGCTTCAGCGCGGCTCTTCCTCGCCGGCGCGCATGCGGGCCGATCTTCTTGAGCAACTCGGACGCTACGCCGATGCGGCCGATGCGCTTCGAGGGCTCGCAGGGGATCAAGCCGACGTGGAGATGGCCATCCGGTTGACGCGGTTACTGCTGCGCGCGGGTGACACAGAGGGTGCGCTGGCGACGGTTCGGCAGATTCAATCCGACGAGCCTGAGGTGATCGACCTGCTTTTTGAGGTTCACGAGCAGCGCGGCAGACCGGAGGATGCGTTGGACGATTTGCAGTCGCGCATGGCGCTTCGTCCGGAAAGCGCCGCGCTATCCGAATCGCTGGTGGAAGTGCAGTTGCGGCTCGGTCGCGTTGATGAAGCGCAGGCGGTGTTACGCAGGCATCTTGGTCGTGACGCCGGCGATCAGGCCGCGTCCGACCAACTGGTGGATCTGCTGATGACGCACGGGCAGTCATCCGAGGCGATGGATATTTGTGCCGCTGCGATCCAAAAGTCTACCGATTGGCTACCAAAATGCGTGGAGCGCATTGTGGCGCAGGCGGCTGCCGGTGGGGGCTCGTTTGAAGCGCCTGCGGCCACGGCACCCGGAGCGACAGATACGGATTACGCGCAGTGTTACTTGCGGGCTAGGGTGGCGTCGGCTTCGGGTGATGAAGACGCGGCGATCCCGTGGCTGGAGCGGAGCCTTGAGCTTTCGGCGAAGTTTGTTCCGACGCGTGTGGCGCTGGCGCGGGCTTACATGGAACGTTTTCGTTATGATGCGGCGCTCGCGGTGGCCAAGCGCGTCGATGAGACCACCCCGGAAGATGCCCGGCTTGAATACCTGCTTGGTGTGGTCTACGAACGGCTGGATGATCTGCCCAATGCAGAGGTCCATCTTCGTGCGGCCACCCAGTTGGACCGAAGTGACGTCGCTTCCATGTTCGCGCTGGCCCGGGCGTACCGCCGGAGCGGCAAGACCAACTTGGCGCAGCGGCAGCTTCGGGTCTTGTTGACCACGGAGCGCGGGCACGAGGGTGGTCGAGAATTGTTGGCCGTCATGTACATGCGTGAGGGTAAGGGGAGACAGGCGTTCGAGCAGATCGAAGCGCTGAAGCAGTACTCGTCCAAGCCGACGACGATCGCCCGGTGCGAGACGCTTCTGGATAGTGATCTTCGACAGGATGTCGAGGCCGTGCGCGGTCATCTGCTCAAGGCGATGGAGATCGGCACACCGGATGCTGCGACCTGGATTGCCATTGCGGAGACGTATACGGCTTACGATGCGGTCGCGCAGCGCAAGGCGTACGCGGCGGCGCTGGCGCTCGACCCTAATCATGACGAAGCGAGTACGTCTTTAGTTCGGGCGATGCAGCTTGATCTTGATTTTGAAGCAGCGGAGGTGCAGTTGCGAAAGATGCTCCGACGCCGCCCCAATCGGGTGCGTTGGCACAAAGAGCTCATCGACGTGCTGAACACGGTGCAGGATTATGATCGCGCGATCGCCCATGCCGAAGCGCAGGCGCAGCGCGAGGGTATCGATGCCGACGCACGCCGCGACTACCGGCTACGGCTGATGCAATCGCTCCGTGACGCCGGACGTGGCTCGGAGCTTCTTGATCGGCTCAAGGCATGGGCCGCAGCAGATCCGGACGATCCGCAGTGGCGGCGTTGGTTGGCTGATGAGTATATGGAACAAGACCAAGCGGGTTTGGCCGTAGCGATCCGCAAGACACTGTTCGAAAAGACCCCGGACGACTGGTCCGCGCTTGGTGGGCTTGTGGCTGCGCTGGCGGATTCAGGGCGAAACGACCGGGCGATGCAGTATGTGCTTGACCGGCTTGACGTAGATCCGGAAAGCGACAACGCGGTATGGATGTTGGCTTCGCTGCTGGCCGATGCGGAGCGACTGGATGAGGCGATCGAGTTGGTCCAGACGCGACTTTATGATACCTACCAGCGGCAGTTCTTTCAGGATTTTCTGATCGGGCAGTTGCAGCGTGCCGAACGCTATGAAGAGGTGATCGACTACGTCGAGTCGCTTCACGACGAGGCGCTGTTGCTGCTGGCTGATGCGGGTGCCGGTCGCCGACCGGCGCGTGGTGACGATGCCGCTCGACAGGTCTTGCAGCCGAACGAAGCTCGGAGTCCGCAGGCGCTGGAGTCGCGCATTCAGGCGTTGCGCGAGCGACTGGCCTTAGCCATGATCGGAGCTAAACGCTATGCCGCAGCCCGGCAGCGTACGAACGATTGGCTCGAAAGCGCAGGAGACCCGGCCATCAAGGGGGCGTTCCTGCGGCTGTTAGCCTTTTGCTATCGTGCGGAGGGCAACGAGCTACGGGCGACGGAGTTCATGGCGCAAGCCCTGGCCGATTCACCCGACGATGTGCTGCTCAACAATGACGTGGCCTACGCGTGGATCGATCGGGGGGTGCGAATGGCGGAGGCGGAGCGCATGTCCCGGTTCGCGCTGGGGTCTCGCCCGCAGCAGGGGGCTTACCTCGACACGTACGGCTGGTTGTTGTACAAAAAGGGTGATTTTTCGGGAGCTGTGAAGTGGCTCAATCGCTCGCGGAACTCGGCCACCGGTGATGATCCGGTCGTTCACGACCACCTGGGAGATGCCTACTGGCGATCGGGAAACAAGGCTAAGGCCGTCGAGATGTGGACCAAGGCTTCCGAGTTGGGAGAGGCCAAGGCCGGTGGCGCTGTGACCAGCGCTGATGAAAAACGGGTAAGGGAAACCGTGCAGCAGAAAATCGATGCGGCCGGCGCTGGCGCGGAACCGGCGATTGCGCCGTTGGCGCTGCCGGAGCGCGAGACAGAAAACGACGCGGAAAACTAACGAGCGCTAAGCGATAAGCAAACGTGACAAGCGAACGAGATAGGAGTTAGGCGGTGTCTGGACACTCTAAATGGTCGACCATAAAACACAAGAAGGCCGCGCTGGATGCGAAGCGCGGTAAGTCGTGGAGCAAGCTCGGCCGTGCGATCATGATGGCCGCGAAGACGGGCGGCGGCAACGTGAACGACAACCCCCGGTTGCGCCTGGCGATCGACAAGGCGAAGTCTGACAACATGCCCAAGGATACGATCGCCAAGGCGATCAAAAAGGGCACCGGTGAGCTCGAAGGTGGGAACTACGAAGACGTGTTGTATGAAGGGTACGGTCCCGGCGGCGTGGCGATGATGTGCCAGGCCGTGACGGATAACCGCAACCGCACTGGTGCGGAAATCAAGAAGATCTTCGAGCTTCGCGGTGGCAATTTGGGTTCTAGCAACTGCGTTGCGTTCCAGTTCCACCAGAAGGGCGTGATCGTGGTTGCGAGCGACACGGCCACCGAAGATCAGATGATGGAGATCGCCCTGGAAGCGGGGGCCGATGATGTGACGTCATCAGAGACGATCCATGAAGTCGTTACCGCGCCGGACGCCTTTCAGGGCGTCAAAGATGCGATCGTCGCGGCCGGGATCGAGCCGGTCTCGGCAGAGCTCTCGATGATCGCCGAAAACGAGATCACGCTGGACCTCTCCGCGGCGCGCAAGGCGCTTAAGCTGGTCGATGCTCTCGAAGACCAGGACGACGTGGACGCAGTCTACTCCAACTTCGACATCCCCGACGACGTGATGGCCGTGCTGGCGAAAGAATAGCCGCGCCGCCTCCGTGTTGTTGGCCCGCTTCTTGTTCGGATTCACACTGCGCATGCCGCATGCCGCGTGTCGGTCAGATTCCCGGTCCGGTGTACGCGTTTTGGAATACGGCCGCGTCGCGCAGGTTTAGCTGCATGTCGTCGTTCGTGTCGAAGCGCTCCATGCACGCCTCGAACGGCGCGGGCAACCCGGGTAGACCACCCTCGAAACAATTCCAAAAACGCCAGTAGTCACGAAAGTCAATATAGCAATCACCGGTGGTATCTGGTCGTGGTCGACCGTCGGCCAGCACTCCCACGTCGAGCGGTGTCCAAGGACAAGGATCGAGTAGATTCGGAAAGCCGTCATTGTCCGCGTCTGAGTCACAGGCGTCGATGATCCCGTCGCGATCAAAGTCACGCTGGCAGATGTCGAGCCAGCCATTTCCCTTCGAGTATGGGCTGCACACGTCGGGGATGCCGCTTTCACCACAATCGAACGCGGGAATACGCAGGAAGTAAACGTCCTGCTCTCCGTTGAAGGTTGCCGCGTAGGCAATGTTGACGCTGTCATCTTCTGAAACCATATCGTAGTAGTCACCGAGCTTGTTTTGGCTTGGCCAGCCGATGTGGCTGTCGAAGACCGGGCTGACGGGAATGTTCTTGGACCAAGTACGGCCGCCGTCCGTAGAGAAGGCATAATACAGCTCAGATAAATTGTCTTGCCCGGTGTTGCGTGTGTCGTTCCAAACTGCGTCGATGCGTCCATTCGGCGCTACGTCCATCGTCCCAAACCACTGCCATGCGCCGTTGTTAATTGGATCATCATTCACACGGACCGGTTCACTCCAGTCGTAGGCTCCGTTTTCACTGCGGGAAAACATGACGTCGAGCGGATCGGTTTCACCTTGCGTGACCGAAGCCAAGACGTACAGGTCGCCTACTGTAGGACCAGTGCCGCGATCGCTTCGGATCCACATTTGACCAAGCAGTCCGCCAGGATTGGGTGCCCTCCGGCTACGAATACCACCGCCGAGTTCAACCAGTTCATATCGATCGAAACTTGGAGGATCGTCAGGGAATTGAGCGTTGTCCGAGATTGCGATCCAGGCACCGTTGGTGTAATCACCTGCGGCGTACAGAACACCATTGAGGTCTACGGTGAGTGTGCCCCATGAGGGCGTTCCGACAGGGGAGGCACGAAAAGATTCTCCGCGGTCCGTTGATCTGCTGAAACTCGTGCCTGGTTCGCAGGCGGCACTGGACCACGTTTGATAGAGGTGATTGCGGCCTGGTCCACCGGTCGTGTCTGCGGTGATCCAGGCCTTGTCGCCGCCGAAGGCGTAGACCGGGTCGCCCCATGTGATGCCGCCGTCGGTTGAGGTAAACAGGTCGCAATTGATATGGCATCCAGGGTAATCTACGCCGAGACTCAGGTAGTGGAAATACCCGTCCGCGTCTGCTACCAACACCGGGTCGCTGCGAAAAACCTCGGGTGTCAATACGCCTGGGAAGGTCCACGTGGCACCAGAATCATGGCTGTAGCCGACGCCGGCTTGGCGGAAGTTGGATTGTATCGTATCAAACTGTCGCCAGCCGATCACCATTCGGTTGGGGCTTGTCGGATCAACGGCGATGGAGGGTTCGTTGGCCGCATCGCCGGGGATGTTGTCGCCGAACTCATCGACGTTGACCTGGACGCTGACGAAGCCGTCCCGCTCGACCACGGTTCGACCGGCCACGATGCCGGGGGGCGGTGCATGCGGACGCGGCATGTGCGGGTCGTCGAGTTGTTCGAGATGACCGATGGGGTCGTTCGTGTCAGGCCAAACGCCAGTTGCTGCAGCAGCGGTCATGGTGACCAGAGCAGCCATAGGTGCCACTTCGTCTTTCTCGTCTTCCTCGGTTTCGAGTGCGCGCACTTCGTCGGAGGGGTCGTAGTCATCCGGAATACTGGGTAGGCAAGGAGACGTGACGTTGAAGACAATCGGACCGCGGCCTTGATCCGAAGCTGACGAAACGGCTATATAATAGGTGTCGCCCACCACGAGGTCGTCCATGCAAATGCGTGAACCAATACCCCCTGCGCAACCGGGCGCATTGTCTGCGCAGGCGATCGGCACCAGCGCCTCGCACGGGTCAACGGGGCTACCATCGACCCGATAGCCCTGGATGACTGTGTCTGTCCCATCACTGGCCGTAGCGCATGTGTTGGCGATGGCAGAAGTGTCATCAGCAACGAACGAAAACCAGATCGAACCTACCGCACCCACGCCGTCCTGTAGGCAGGTATACTCTGGCTCGTAGAGATCATTCCACTCGGTGATGTTGCTAACGATGGTGTTCGTGTTCATGGTTACCGGCGTGGCAGCGTCACATTGGCCGTTTTCCGGTTCGTTACGGCATTCCCTGGGGGCGTCGCCCGCCTCCCTAATGCATACCAGATCCCACTCTTGTTGGCAGCACCAGGAATCATCGGTACAAATGTCGACGCAACAGAAAATGTCATCGCAGCCGGGGGCCTCATGGGAAGCAAAACAGTCGCCCGCCGGAGACTGTAAGCAGGCGTGCGGCAGGCATGGTTCCGACAGCGACTCACAATACTCCCCTAAGGTCCACTCCCGTCTGTTTTCAGTCGGGGGAAGTGCTAAGCATTCGTTGATGGATAGGTTTTCGCAGGTGTCATCGGGTGTGCAGCAAGCCGCCTGACCACAGGTGTGCGGGAATGGCTCGTCTGCGCAGTTCATCCCCTCGACCCAACCAGGCTGAAACTCCGGATCCGCAAAGCTGACACCGCAGTTGATCTCCGGCACGTCGCGGCAGACGGATTCCCGGGCTTCGTCCAGGATGAACATGTCGCAGCATGCGCCTACCGGCGGTGGCCCGTCGCAAGTGATCGTCACATGGAATCCAGCGTGAGCGTAGTTGATCGTATTATTCAAGGCCCAGGATCCGGCGGACGCATTGCCGGTAAAGACGTAGAAGGTGGCGTCCGTCGAACCGATCGAGGCATCGTTGCGCGTCAGTACCCACTTCGCGTTCGAATTGTTGCCCATAAACACTACGTGCAGATTCTCATCCGGCAGTGGCACCGGCGGATCAAAAACCTTGCGAAACACGTTCAACCCTTCTTCCATATTGACGAACACGAATTTACTGCCCTCGATGGCGTTTGAGCCGAACGCGGTAAAGTCATTACAAAAACCCTCAGGTGATCCATCGACGGTGCGTTGCCGAAGCTCAAAATCGTACCGTCCGCGCCCGCGGACGGCGACCTCCATCTGTACCATGTTGCAGGTTCTATTGAGCGTGATGTCTTCAGCGATGCAGGTGAACGCCCCGTCAGTGTAGCCTGAATTGCCAGCTCTAATATTCTGGTAGGTCAAGGATGCATCGCTGCAAGTCTCATCACCATAGATCGAGGCATTGAAGCTCGAATGCGGCCAAGTCGGGAAGCCACCGACGGTCGAATTACAGGGGAAACTGAAGGAATCCAAGACGTCACTGGAGAACCCGAGAAGTGCCGGCGCACCAACGATTACGCCGGCATCGGTACGACTCATCGTAACAGCCAGCCACACCCGCGATGGCAGCGCGACGGGTACACTCGGTACGAACTCGATCTCGGTCAACGCGTCGGCATCGGGAAGAAAGATGCAGGGGACGCCTTGTGGTGTGGTGTCTCCGGCTTCTGTCGAGGCGCAGCCCGCGGTTCCTTCGATCGACGTACTGCTGGTGCCGTCAACACCATTTGCGTTGGGGCACCCATCCCACAGAGAAAAATCAACCCGAAGCGGCCCGCATGTCATCCCCGCGCCACCGCAAGCGTCCGGGTTGGCTTTGCCGATCACCTGAAAGCGATACCGCGTCAACGGGCAATCGGGCTTGACGGACAACGTCAGGTCATCGGCTAAGCGTTGACCGTCCGGTAGCTCGAGCGCGGACTGACCGAGGGGGTTGTCGTAGACCAGCTTCTCGGCAACCCCAGAGACGCCGTCGGCCGAGGTGTCCGTCGAAACCGAGTACATTACGTCTGACGTGATGGGGTAGACGTCGAATTCATCAGAAGCGGCGTCTCCGGTTGCGGTGCCCGGTGCCGGGTTGATGGCGATGGACCGGTCGCCGTCCCCCTCGATCAAGGGGAGGGCTTGCGCAACAGCGGCTTGCGGAAAACCGACTCCCAATAGCGATAGTACTAGCAGGATACTAAGGCGGACTGATCTTAGTGACGCGGCTGCATTTGTCTTCTTCATCCCTACCTCCAAGCTCTTGCACCAATCTGAATTGCGAACGTGTGCCGGCCACTTGAAACGACCCGTGCCAGCTCCGTACAAAATAGCAGCCCGCCAGGAGGAATGCAACTATTTTTTGGCGTGCGATAGTTTTTTTGGGGTTTTTTGTGATACGCAGGGGGTGGGGGCTTGTTGGGCGGCTTCCTGGTTCGTGTCCCCCACGGCTGAAGCCATGGGCCACCCAGCCATTTGACGCTGCGCGACGACTTGACGCTTGTTACCGGTTGATGAAGCGTTTCATCGCGTCGAGTGTGGCCGGGCTCAGGTGGTGCTCGATGCCTTCGGCATCTGTTTCCGCGTGTTTCTTGGGGACGCCGAGTGCGCGAAGAAAATCAAGAACGAGCTGGTGGCGCTTGCGAACTTTGTCGGCCAGGCGCTTGCCGGCCGGTGTGAGAAAAATGGACCGGTAGCGCTCTGACGTCACGAGCCCGTCGCGTTTGAGCCGCGTGATCGAGTTGGTGACGGTGACGTGCGTGACGCCGAGATGCTGGGCGATGTCCACGGCCCGCGCCTCGCCGTTGTCGCGGATGAGATCGTCGATCAGCTCGACATAGTCCTCGGCCAACTCGTTGGCGTGGTCGTCACGCGTGCGTTGGAACCGTTGCGCCGTGGGGGTGGGTTTCGGCTTGGTCCCGGTGGCCCGGCTGGTTGTCGATTTTGCCATATACGGTCCACTCTCGCTTACGCTGCCCCAGCGTCAAACGCTCGCTAGGGGCTTTCCGGGGTCATTTTGTCGCAAATCGTCCATGAGGTCAATCGGCGGGCTTGACGTTAGAGTGTAGCATATGCTAAATTGTGTAATTAGCAGTTGATTCTGGGCCGTGGGATGGCCGATGGATATCCCTACGGGCGGGTGTGGGCGGGTGCGGGCGGTCGTACCCGTTCGTTGGTGACGCTATGTTTCTGTAGGAGTATGCCGTGCGGTGTGTCGATCGAAGCGGGATGGGTTTGGCGTGCGTGGTGACGGCGGCTGTTCTGGTCGGACCGGGCGTCTTGACTGCGGCTACGGCACCTGGTGCTGCGGGTCGGCACAAGATTGTATGTACCGTGGGCATGGTGACGGACATCGTGAAGCGCGTGGCCGGTGACAAAGCCGACGTGGTGGGCATCATCGGAGAGGGTGTTGATCCGCACATGTATCAGGTTACGCGCCGCGACATTGTTAGGCTACTTAAGGCTGACCTCGTGTTCTACGTCGGGCTCAAGCTCGAAGGGAAGATGGCGGACGCGCTGAAGAACATCGGAAGAAAGAAATCAGGCGCGGTGGTGGCGGTCACGTCGATCATTGATCCGGCGCATTTGCGATCACCGGCGGCGTTCGGCGGGCATCACGATCCACACGTCTGGATGGACCCGCTTCTGTGGAAGCAATGTGCGAAGCGGGTAGCCGACACGCTAGCGGCGTATGACGAGGCGAATGCCGCATCTTTTCAGGCCAACTATCAGCGGTACGCGGTCGAGCTCGATCGGCTTCATCAGTACGCCAAGGGTGTGCTCGCGACCATTCCCGAGCGGGGACGCGTGATCGTGACGGCGCACGACGCCTTCGGTTACTTAGCCGACCGGTACGGGCTTACCGTGCGCGGGATTCAGGGTATCAGCACGGAGTCCGAGGCCGGTATCGATGACATCAACGAGCTTGTTGCGTTGTTGGTGTCGCGAAAGATTCAAGCCGTGTTCGTGGAGACGTCGGTATCGAGCAAGAACGTTCGTTCGCTGATCGAGGGCACGGGGGCTCGCGGGCACACGGTGGTCATCGGCGGAAGCCTTTTTTCCGATGCGATGGGGAAGGCGGGGACGTATGAAGGTACCTACATCGGCATGATCGACCACAACGTCACGACGATCACCAGGGCGCTTGGCGGCATGGCACCGGCCAAGGGTATGCAGGGCGCATTAGCTCCGCTGCCGTAGGGGACAATCTGGAGCGAAGCGTATCTCGGGAGGGGCCACATGCCGCGTCCTTTATTAAGAACATCCGTGCCACCATCGGGCAGCGATCATGACGCGGCCTGTCCCGTGTCGATCCACGATATGACCGTGGCCTACCACCGCAAGCCGGTGCTGTGGGATATCGACTACGCCGCGCCGCAGGGGTCGCTCGTGGGGATCGTTGGTCCCAACGGTGCAGGCAAGAGCACGCTCATCAAGGCGTGTTTGGACCTTGTGCCGCGGGCTTCGGGTAGCGTTCGTTTTTACGGCAAGCCGTACAAGCGGGTTCGGCGGCAGGTGGGTTATGTGCCGCAGCGCGAGAGTGTGGATTGGGACTTCCCGGCCAGTGCGTTGGATGTCGTGACAATGGGGCGGTATGGTCGTCTTCCGTGGTGCCTGCCGCCGGGTCGGAAAGACCGCGAGTTCGCGCGCACTTGTCTCGATCGCGTCGGTATGATCGACTACGCCGGTCGTCAGATCAGTAAGCTATCCGGCGGTCAGCAGCAGCGGGTGTTTCTCGCGAGGGCACTCGCCCAGGATGCGGACGTCTATTTTATGGATGAGCCGTTCGCCGGTGTCGATGCGACGACGGAGGCGGCCATTGTGGTGTTGCTGCGCGATCTAAAAGCGCAGGGCAAGACGGTGATCGTTGTTCATCATGACTTGCAGACGGTGCCGGCGTATTTCGATCATGTCTTGCTGTTGAACATGCGCGTGGTGGCCGCTGGTCCCACGAAAGAGGTGTTCACGCCCGACGCCTTGCAGAAAACCTATGGTGGTCGCCTCACGCTCCTCGACAAGGCCGCAGACGCCGTAGCCCAGGGGCGCAGCCGTCCATGATCGCGATATGGCAACAACGCGTGCGAGCATCCCGATGCCAGAGCACGGTACTGGCCCTCTTTTGGCTCAGCGCGCCGGTTTTTGCCAGTACGATCACTACGCAGGAGACCCCGGCCGCACGGGTAAATGTTTCACGCGAAGGCGCTGATCGAGTGCCGCCGTCTACTGCGGAAAAACTTTGGCATGCCCTGTCGCTGCGAGATTACAATACGAGAGTCGTCGTGCTTGGTGTGACGTGTCTGGGGATGGCCGCGGGCGTCATCGGCTCGTTCGCCTACCTGCGCAAGCGGGCCATGTTGGGTGACGCGCTGAGCCACGCAACGCTCCCCGGCATCGCATTCGTGTTTATCTTAACCGGTGATAAAAACCTCACGTGGCTGCTTCTCGGAGCCACGGTGACCGGCGTGCTCGGTGTTTTTGCGGTGCTCATGCTGCGCCGTGTGCCGCGCATTCGCGAGGACGCGGCCATCGGAATTGTGCTGAGCGTTTTTTTTGGTGCGGGCATGGTGCTCTTTAGCATTGTGCAGGAGATGAACACGGGGAATCAGGCCGGCTTGCAGAGTTTCATTTACGGCAAGGCGGCGTCGATGGTGCGCCGCGACGCGATGCTGCTAGCCGCCGTTGGCGGTGCCGTCATCCTCGGTGCGGTGCTGTTCTACAAAGAGTTTCGTCTCGTTTGTTTCGACCAAGACTTTGCGTCGGTACAGGGTTGGCCTGTGCTGCTGATTGATCTGGTGATGATGGGGCTCGTTGTTGCGACGACGGTTATCGGGTTGCAGGCCGTCGGGTTGATCTTGGTCGTTGCGCTGCTGATTATACCGGCCGCCGCCGCGCGGTTTTGGACGGACAAACTCACGACGATGATCGTGCTGTCCGGTGTGTTTGGTGCGATCAGCGGTTGGATCGGCGCGACGTGCAGCGCCGTGGCCAGCCGCATGCCGGCCGGGGCGATCATCGTCATCTGCACGGGGGTGTTGTTTCTGTTCAGCATGATGTTTTCTCCGCACCGCGGTGTCTTGGCCGGGCTGTTGCGCCGATGGACGCTGCGGCGGCGCGTGGCGTTTCAGCACTTGCTACGCGCGCTGGCCGAGTTCGAGGAGGATCGCGGGGAGGGCTGTGCGGTAACGACCATTGAGCTATCGCGCGTCAGAAGCTGGACCCGGGCGGTACTGATTCCACTGCTCGCGCGGGCGGGTCGTGCGGGGTTGATCGCACGCGGTGCGGAGCGTCGGTTCAAGCTGACGGAACAGGGGCGCATCGAGGCCCAGCGCATCTTGCGGAATCACCGGTTGTGGGAACTCTACCTGATTCGATACGCCGACATTGCGCCGTCGCATGTGGATCGAGATGCGGACGAGATCGAGCACGTACTACCCGACGCGGTTGTGCGGGAGCTTGAGTATGCCCTGGCGGCGGCGTCTGCGATTCCGTCATCGCCGCACCCGACAGGCGGTGTGGCATGATGTCCTGGGAATGGTCCATCGACGGTTGGATTGTGCTGGCCGGCGTGCTCAGCGCGTGCTCGTGTGCGTTGTTGGGTAACTTCCTCGTGCTTCGCCGGATGAGTCTCATGGGCGATGCCATTTCTCACGCGGTGCTTCCGGGTTTGGCGGCGGCGTTCTTGATTTCCTCCAGCCGCAGTGCGGTTCCGATGTTCATCGGTGCGGTGGTCGTGGGGTTGCTGACGGCGTTGCTCACCCAGCTCATTACGCGGTTCGGTAAGGTCGAACAAGGTGCGGCGATGGGCGTTGTGTTTAGTATGCTTTTTGCGGTCGGGCTGGTGATGATTCGTCAGGCGGCCGACGCGGTCGATCTTGATCCGGGTTGTGTGCTGTACGGTGCGGTGGAGCAGATACCGCTCGACGCGCTGGGCGGGGAAATCCCTTCGGCCATCATCAACCTGGCCATCGTTTTCGTTGCGAACGTGCTGTTTGTGGTTGTCTTTTTCAAGGAACTGAAAATATCCGCATTTGATCCCGACCTAGCGACGACGCTCGGTTTTAATGCCAACCTGATGCACTATCTTCTTATGGTGATGGTGGCCGTCACGACTGTAGCGAACTTTGAAGCCGTCGGGTCCATACTTGTGATCGCGATGTTGATCGTGCCGGCCGTGACGGCGTACCTGTTGGCCGACCGGCTTGGCGTGATGATTCTGCTGAGCGTGGTGGCGGCTGCGGTGGCTGCGGTCGTGGGGCATGTGTTGGCCGCGTTTGGACCGGGCTGGGTCGGGTCAGATATTTCGCTAAAGACGGCTGCGATGATGGCGGTGGTTTCAGGTGCGATACTGGTGATCGTGATCTTCATCTCGCCGCAGTACGGTATGTTCTCGCGTGCGTACCACCGGTCTTTGCTCTCGGCGCAGATCGTTCGGCAGGACATACTCGGCTTGCTGTTTCGGTGGCAGGAACTCAAGCCTTTGGACGGCGCGCCCATGCACCGGAGTGAAGTGCTGGCGGCCGTGGGGAATACGTTTCTTGCGCGTCACGGGCTGCGAACCTTGGAACGGCGGCGAGCGATATCGGAGACGCCGTTTGGCTCCGGCCGTTTCGGGATCGAACTGACAGATGCGGGTCAGCGCGAGGCGCAGACGCTGGTCGGCGCACACCGCCTGTGGGAGTCGTACCTGGCAAAGCATTTCCAGCTAGCGGACGATCACCTGCACGCGCCAGCCGAGCGGATGGAACATTATATCTCGGGTGAAATGCGAGACGCGCTGCGCGAGGATCTCACGGCCCCGACCCACGACCCACACGGGCGACCGATCCCGGAGATGCCCGACGAGCCCCAACGCCCATCATAAGCGGCGCGTGGCAGCTAGCACTCCGGCGATACGCAGACGCCGTGTGCGTTAGATCAGCGTGAAGTAGTTTTCGCAGGCGATGTCGAAACCCTCTGCGGACATGATGGGTTCAATGTCGAGGAATCGCGCCCGGTCGATGATTTGCAGGAGCAAATCTCGCGGCTGGCACGAGCGGAACGGCCGCTGCTTCACCCGATAGTGATGCTCGATGAGGTGGTCCAACGCTTGGTCGTTCATCTCCATGCCGAACTGGTCGCTCATGATCTGAAAGAGCTTTCGGAACTCAAGCTCTGTGGGGTTGATGACGTTGATTTTATACGGAATGCGCCTAAGAAACGCGTCATCGACGAGCTCTTTGGGTTCAAGGTTGGTCGAAAAAACGATTAACTGATCGAACGGCACCTGGATTTTTTTTCCTGAGTTGAGCGCCAGGTAGTCATACCTTTTTTCAAGCGGTACGATCCAACGGTTGAGTAACTCGTCGGGGTTCATCGTCTGTCGACCAAAGTCGTCGATGACCAGCGTGCCGCAGTTGCTCTTGAGTTGTAGCGGTGCCTCGGTGATTTTCGTATGTGGGTCGTGGCGAAGCTCCAGCGATGTCATTTTCAGTTCACCACCGACCATGATGGTCGGTCTGAGAATCTTGATCCACCGCGGATCATACGCCTCGCCTTTGACGATCGACATACCGGGTGCGCCGACAGCCTCATGGCTCTGCGGGTCGTACAGTTGGATGATTTCACCGTCGACGAGGATCGTATAGGGAATCCAAATGGGTGTGCCGAAGGACCTGGTGATGCGCTCGGCGATACTCGTCTTGCCGTTGCCCGGAAAGCCGAAAAGAAACAAGCCCTTGCCGGAGTTGATCGCCGGGCCGAGTCGTTCGAGCATCGCGTCATTGATGAGCAGATCAGAAAAGGCATCACGAAGTTTATCCGCGCTCGGGTTCTCGTGTTTGATCGTTTGGGCGTGAACGGAATCAATATAGGTTTTGAGCGGCACGGGTGCCGGTCCGCAATAGGCGCACTCCTTGATATACCGGTTGGCCAGCGCACGACCATTGTCCGTGAGCGTGTACTCGAAGTCACCCATGGCCGCCTGGTTCTTGTAGACCACGAGCTGTCGCCCCTTGGCATCTGCGAGCAATTCCATCGTGGACTTGCCCGGCAGACAAAGCGTGCGTGCGATGCCCCGTCCGGTGTCAACGCCGACGGCGAGCAGGTGCTTGAGCACGAGCGCCTCCGCCAGGGTGTCCGGGATACCCGCTTCACCATAGGTTTCAAAGATGAGCGGGTGGAACGGGAGCGGGTCGACCGGCATGTGAATCGCCGCTCCTTCCGGCATGGTTTCAGTGGACTCGCCGTTGTCAGGGGCATCGGCAGGACATGCCTCGGCCCGTTGGGCACCCGGCGGACGGCTCGCGGCGAAGGACGGTTTCGTTTGAATCGTAGTCATCGTCGTCGTGCTCCTCGTGGCGTTGTGGCGAATCGGATGCGCACCTTGGGGGTGCAGCAAGCTAAGTATCGAATATGAAACCGGGAATGGCGTAGCGTGGCTGGTTGGTGGTCCGGCCGAAAAAACGCCGTATGATCCGAAAGCATCTTTGGGGTTGTGTGGTGTGGTCCGAGTGGGGCGAGGTTATTCGGACGGCGTTGATTGCGATGGGGTGGTGCGGGTGTGGTCCTGCTCGCTAGCGAATTGTGTGTCACACAATGAGCGGTATAGGACGCACCGTTCGTA
The DNA here is from genome assembly GCA_024278695.1 of Planctomycetota bacterium. Classification (GTDB taxonomy): domain Bacteria; phylum Planctomycetota; class Phycisphaerae; order UBA1845; family UBA1845; genus JAJRSP01. The sequence continues at coordinate 23,091 of JAJRSR010000029.1, forward strand.
CAATTCTTGGTGCGTGCCGGTGTCGATCAAGCCGCCGCTTTCGAGCACAACGATACGATCGGCGAACTGAATCGTACTGAGGCGGTGGGCGATCATGATCGTTGTGCGGTCTTTCGAGAACTCCCGAAGCACGTTCTGGATGTTCTTTTCGGACTCCGAATCAATCTGACTGGTGGCTTCGTCAAAGATGAGAATGGGAGCGTCGCGGTAGATGGCCCGGGCTATGGCGATCCGCTGACGCTGACCGCCGGAGAGTGTGGAGCCACGTTCACCGAGGTTACCGTCGTATGTTCCAGGTAACGCTTCGATAAACTCATCGGCGTGAGCACGCCGGGCTGACTCGATGGCGCGGTCACGATCGGGTGACTCCGCGCCGTAGGCAATGTTCTCGAGCGGTGTGCACGCGAAGATGATCGCGTCCTGGCTCACCAGGGCGATGGCACGGCGCAACGAGGCGAGTGCCACATGGGACAGCTCGACGCCATCAATCAAGATGCGACCCGCACTCGGATCAAACATACGCGGGAGCAGCCCCACGAGCGTTGTCTTGCCGGACCCGTTGGGACCGACCAGAGCGACGGTCTCGCCGGCCTCAATCTTCAAATCAATTCCACGAAGCGCCGGCTGTTCGGCACCGGGATAGGTAAATGACACGTTGTCGAACGTGATCCCCTCTCGAACGTCGTTGATCTTCGCATCGGCGTGGCTGGTTTCTATGGGGGCATCCAAGACTTCAAACACGCGCTCCGCACCGGCGCTGGCGCGAATCAGACGTACATAGACTTCCGTGAGCTTACGCATCGGGTCGAACAGCATCGAGATTGTCATACCGAGCATCACGAATTTCGACATCCCCAGGTGATGGTCAACGACTTGGCTCGCGAGCCAAACCGTGACCAAGCTGCCGCCCAAAGCCGCAAGCGACTCCATCAATGGACCGCCCAGTGCCTGCAACTTTGCCAACTTGAGTTGTTGCCGGTAGATGCGAAAGTCCACCCCCTTGAGCTTGCGGCGTTCGTGAGCCTCGGCCGTGTACGCCTTCACGACGCGGAGGTTTTGCAGGCTCGCGGTCAGAGCATCGATCATCGAGCAGTAGGCGACAAGCAGCTTGCGGTTCGCGTTTTTCACGCGTTTACCGATCCGCCAGAAGATGGCCAGTGCGATCGGACCCGCGATGATAATGGTCAGTGTCAGCCGCCAATCCAACGCCAACGCGAGCGACAAGATGAGCGCCGCACGAAGCGGTTCGCGAATGAACTTCGCAAACAGGCTCAACATGCCGCGCTGGACTTCCTGCATGTCTTGGACAAACCGCCCGACGATGTCGGCCGTGGGTCGGCCGGAATAATACGCGAGCGGCAGCAGTAGCGACCGCTCGTAGAGTTGGCCCCGTAGATCCATCATGGCCAGCAGCACGCCCTTGGCGATGAACACCTCGCCGATATAGCGAAACGTGTTGGAAAGAACCACCGCAGCAATCAACGCGAGTAGAATGATCTTGAGTGTGCCGATTTTGTCATCATCGATCCCAGGTGGAATCATTCGAGCCGCACGAAGCCAAAGGGTATCCAGCTTGCCGAGCGTGCGAACGTGCAGTGTAATCGTTTGCGGTGTGAGTGGTTGCACCGGGTTGGTCTTCGTGCTTGCGTCCGTGCGGTAAATAACTTCAAACTTAGTGCCATCTGCCGCAAAGGCGACTTCGTGTAGCCAGGCGGTGGCTGGTGCATCGCCCGGTGGCAGGAGCAACGCCCCCGGCGTCAGGTTGGCATCCCCAAGTACACCATCCGAACCCACCTTGACCAACAGCAGTTGCCGACCGTCACCCGGTGGTGCAAAGACCGCATCGAGACGCTTTCCTGCAAAGGATCGATCAATCCATCCTTGCAGTCCCTCTTGTTCCAGGAGGATTTTGAATACGGGGAATGCGGCACCGATGCTGGCCGTGTGCATGCAGGCGTAGGCCACTGTCGCCAGCAGCCCGATGATAAGCACACGCTTAAACTGCCACGTCAGCATCACGACGCGTTTGAACGGGCCGACGCGAAAACGCTCGCCGCTGCGTCCGGCTCTCTGTTCGATGGCGACTTGCGTCTTGCTCATGCTATTTCGCTGCGGTGACCTGTCGGTAAAGTTCAGCGTATCGCGGTGCCAACACGCTCCAGTCGAGCCGGGCGTTGAAGCAATCCCGAGCCCCGGCCGCTTTCGCTAGCCGCGTCTGGTCGTCCATTTCCAATGCCTCGCGAAGCCCCATGCGGAGCGCCGCGCGCGTTGGTCCGCACACGGACACATGCTCGATGAGTTCATCGGGTACCACATAATTCGTTGAGAGCACCGGCACGCCCATCGCGACGGCCTGCATGATCGACACTGCGGGGCGAATCCGCAAGCCGCCAGCCACCAAGAGCGACGCCTGCTTCAGCCAAGCGTGTTGCGCGGCAAGATCGGGTGCTGAGCTGAACACCACCCGATCCTCGCTGCCTTTTCGGCGAATGCCCGCCTCCAACATGGCCCGCCATTCGCCGTGCGTGGGTCCAGCGAGCACGAACCGCCAGCCGTTGGCCGCCTTGCCGATCTCGGCGAGGGACATGAGCACGGCCACCACACCCTCGACGGGGTCAATCGGACCGAGCATCAGCAGGCAAGGGCCTTCTGCATCAGCATCGATCGTCGCGGGGGTAGTGTCATTGGCAAGGTCTGCGCTGTAGGGCAGTTGAACGACCAACCCGGTTGACGGGTGGTGGCTCAGTTCCTGCGCCTCGACCGTGTGAAGCGCCTGAACCGCCGCGGCCGAACGGAGCAGCGCCCGATCACCAAACCCGCCGACGAGCCGCTGCTTGAGTGATCGACGGCTCCTGACCGCAGCGGAAAACGCGCCGAGCGGTGCGAGAATAAACGGCGTCCGTCGTTTTTGGGCGGCGCGAGCAAAGGCGGCGGATCCACGTTCGCTGAGCCCGTGAATGTGGACGACATCGGCGTTATCGATCAAACCTGCAGTCGCGTTTCTATCCCAGGGGTGGACGTTCCAGTTTTCGTTGTCGAAGGCGGTATCGACATCCGTGCGACCGTCCAAGACCGCTACGGTACCCGCGCAGTCCGAGTCGCCAAGAACGCGCAGCAGCCCAGGGAGCGCCACACCAACGGAGTCCGCCTGCGGCACAAGCGAATCGACAACATGCAATACTTGTAACGACATCGTTAGGGTAGATTGTATGCCGGAGTCCACTGACGCGGAAGAGACGCTTGCTAATCCCCCGCGTAGCCGTCTATCTTGTGTGACTTGCGTAGTGTCGATTTTTCGGCATAGCGTTCGGCCGCCCGCGCGAGCAAGCGAAACTCATGCCGCCAATCAGCAGTGGGTCGGTTTGGAGTTGTGCTGTCAGCATGGCGGTACGCCTTGAGAAAACGGACATAATCGGTCCGCGTCATCGAGGCGTAGCTTCGTAAGCTGGCACCCAGGCGGACCAGCCGCTGCGTTTCACTTCGTGAACTGGCACCGCTTCGAGATAGCCCGTCCAGGTCGACGATCCACGCCTCCGGCTTGTGACCGGGTGTGTCCCAGTGCCGCAGAAGCACGTTGGACGCCTTAAGATCACGGTGGTGCCACCCGCCGCTTGTCAGACCAAGAAACAACTCCGCGACCGCGTGGATGATGTCGCGCTTGATGGAATGGGCGTGGTCCGGGTCCACCTGCGGCAGCAAACTAAGGGCGATATGATCGAGATCGACAAGGTCCGGAGCGAACATCGTCATCCACCACGATTCGCGTTTGGGTTTGCTGCGCGCTATCCATGCGAGCGGTACCGCTGTCGAAACGCCCGAGGCCAGCAGTTCCGCCGCGCGGTCAAAGTTCCGTTGCGCACGCGATCCGGTCAGCATGGCCGATATCCGAGCCCCAGCGCTGAAAGGGGTGTGGTGCTTGGCGACCACTTCAAGCCGGCCACCTTCACACGCGAGCGCGCCGTGCAAGACCTCGGCACCGCGTGAGTATTTTAGCGTGACGGCTTGATCGATCGAAAATGGGTCATTCACGAATGTTTGCAGGGCAGCCTGCCACGCTGGCAATGTGGGTAGGGAGTGTTCGGTGGTTTCGCCCTGTATTCGCAAAGCCACGCGCCCATGCCACCCGCCGGGAAGATCAATCGCTTCCATGTCGATTCGCGTGGCGCGTTGTGGCGGCGCGGGTTTCGACGGGGGTGGTACGCTTGCCATGAATCTCTCGTTCCGGCTATTGGCTTTCGGCTCGCTCCTGCCAGACTTTGTCAAGTTCTGCGAGCGTGCGTTCAATTTCGGAAGCCGCTTCTTTTAGTTCGCTAAGGGTGTCGGGATCTCGGTAGACCTCCGGCTCGTTGAAACGCTCGTGCAATGCCGCCAGCTTTCCTTCGTGTTCGATGACCAATGCCTCAATGGCCTCGATCGAGCGGTGGTCGTGCTCGTTTGATCTTACCTTCTTCGTGGTGGTGTTGCGTTTTTGCTGCTGCCTTTTCTTTTTTGCGGTTTTGGTCTCGGTGTCTGTGGCACGCGTTTTCTTCGCTTCGAGCCACTCAAGATACGACGTGTAGTTTCCGGTGTGTCGCGTCACGCCTTCCGGTCGAATCACGAGCATCCGCGTGGCCATCTGGTCCAGGAAGTAGCGATCATGGCTCACGGCGATGACCGTGCCGGGGAAATCGGCGAGCGCCCGCTCGAGCGCCTCACGCGAGGGAATGTCCAGATGGTTGGTCGGTTCATCGAGCACCAGCACGTCAGGAGCTTTGCGGATCAGCGTGGCCAACCGTACGCGTGACTGCTCGCCGCCGGAAAGCTTGGAGACCAGCTTGAACGCGTCGTTTCCAGTGAACAGAAACCGTCCAAGGTAGGCGCGGGCTTGCTCCTCGGTAAGCGTCGGGTCGTTGGCCCGAAACTCCTCGACCACGGTGCGAGTTGGGTCCATTTCGTTATGATCTTGGGAGTAATAGCCGATGGTGGGTGACCCTTCGATCTCGACGGTTCCGGATAACGGCTCCTGCTGCCCGAGAATAATTTTCAGCAGCGTGGTTTTTCCCGTGCCGTTAGGGCCGGTGATCCCGAGTCGCTCACCGATGGGCAGTTGAAAGCTCAGGTCCGTGAAAAGCGTTTTGTCACCAAATCCCATCGCCAGATCGTCGCCGCGCACGGCCGTGGGTCCGGTCGATCGGTTCTTGTCCGTGCCGTCAAAGCTGATGCCGGCCGTTCGCTGGCCCTTCGTTGCCTCTGTGACAAACTCACCGGCTTTAAGTCGCCTTTCGAGTCGCGTTCGCCGGCCTTTGGCCTCGGCGGTGCGTTGTCCGGACATGTGCTTGGCGATGAACGCGCGTTCTTTCTTGATGAACGCGTCATCTTTTTCCAACTGCCGCTTTTCAGTCAGCAGGCGACGCTCCTTCGTCTCGGCGAAGTTGCTGTAGTTGCCGGGGTAGCTGTAGACGTTTTTGTTGGAGACCTCGATGATGCGTGAGCAGATCAGGTCGAGCAAGTAGCGATCGTGAGAGATCACCACCGCGCCGCCTCGGTGTCCGCCCAGGAATCGTTCCAGCCAGCGCACCGCATCAATATCTAAATGATTGGTAGGCTCATCCATAAGAAGCATGGGTCTGTCTTCGAGCAGCAACTTGGCCAGCGCCGCGCGGCACTTTTGTCCGCCTGACATGGTGGATAACGTCTGGGAACCGTCGGTCTCGCTGAACCCGAGCCCGCTAAGGATCTCGCTGAGACGCGTCTCAAACCCGTGGCCGCCGGCCGCGATGAACTCGGAGTTGACGCGGTCATACCGATCAAGCAGCTTCGTGAGTTCTTCCCCAGGCTCGGCATGGGCCATTTGATCCGACAGCTCATGCATGCGATCTTCCAACGCCAGAAGTTCCGTAAACACGCTGCCGACTTCATCGTGCAACGTCTTATCGCCATCAAGCTCCGGCTCCTGCTTCAGATGGCCGATGGATGACCGCTTGGCGCGCGTGATCTCGCCCAAATCCTGCTTCAGCTCACCGGTGATCAGGCGAAACAGCGTGGTTTTTCCGGCACCATTCACCCCCACAAGCCCGACCGTTTCACCCTCGCGAATCTCCAAGGAGGCCCCGCTGAGCACGACGTTGGTGCCAAATTGCTTGGTGACATTATTTAAGCGAACCACAGCCATAGTGCTGTCATCATAGGGCAAAGAGGGATGGTTACAATCTGCCGAGCGCGTCTGCGGCTTGGACTGATCGTCACCGGGGCTTACGCCGCAGAGGTTTCACGGTTAACGATCATGGTTGAGATTACAGCTCAGGCGTGGGGTTCTAAGGGTACGACCTGGGCGGCACAGAGGGGATCGTGGTTGCGCGCGCCGCGCGAATGTATAGGGTGCGCCGGGGTGTTCCGGAATCATCGACCTCGGCCGTCATCAGCCGATCCAACGTCTCGTAGGACGCTTCCCCGGAGAGGTGCCCGAAGATCGTATACTGCCCGTCCCAATCCTTCAGTCGGGTGTAACCAATGAAGAATTGGCTGCTGCCGGAGTCCGGGTCATCACCAAGCAGTGCCATAGCGACGGAGCCTTTATCAAGGTGCCGTTCGTTATGCTCAAAGGCGATTCGCTTGCCGTCAGGCCTTACGCCCGTGCCATCACCGCGCGGGCAACCACCCTGGAGCATGAAGCCCGGTTCCAAGCGGTGGAACGTCTGACCCGTGTAGAAACCCGATTCCACCAAGTCAAGGAAGTTAGCCACATGGGCCGGAGCGTCCTCGTAAAAGAGGTCGATCGTGAGCGTGCCATCGTCCGTGATGAGTTGGACGCGTTTTTGCGGTGCCACGATAATGCGGACCGGCTCACTCACGGCACCGCCACCGTAGGGTCGCCACGTGATACGGTATTCCCCGGCCGTTCGAAGCGCGGGGAAATACTCTCGCAGATCAATCATGGTGCCCACGGTGCTTCGGGGAGCGAGCAGCAGAATGGGGGCCTCTTTCGGCTTGCGGTAGCCCACGGGCCGCTCCCAACTCCGGCCCGATCCGGTGGTTACCTCGACCCCGGAGGTCTCACCGCCGCTGAAAACATGCGACAGCGGCAATCCGATCTCCGGGTCGGGGATCGACGGTTCCGCACCCGGTACGGTCAGGGTGACCGATTCATCCAGGGCATTCTCGATCGTCATGGTGGCCCAGACTGGCTGACCGACGGGTACATGGTACATCATCGGCTTGATTTTAGCGCGAAGGCCTACGATCGGATCAGCGGCGGAATCGCTATAAGCTACTGCTAAGAATAGAGTTGAGAGTAGAATACGGTACCGCATCAGCCGATCAACATCCCATAAAAACCTTGCAACTCCCGGGCCACCAGAAAGCGGCACAGCCAGCGACAACCCACCGCCACCGCGTCGAACGACCGTTGCCGCTCTTGGAGAGTCGCCTGTTCAGTCATTCATACCGCACGCTTGGTACAAAGTTGCGGCCTCAGACTTCGTTAGACTCATCGGTCACAGACGGGGCGATCCTGGACGCCGAATCGACGTTCGGACGCGCTGACACCGGCTCGACGATGGTGTAGAGTCCGATTCTATGACACCTTCACGAAAGAGTCGACTCACGAACTACGCCAGTTGTGCTGGCTGAGCGGGCAAGCTCCCTATGGGAGCCCTCGCGCAGGTGCTGCGCAGCCTTCCCAGCTTCGACGATCCCAACCTCCTCGTCGGCACGGATCACTTTGACGATGCCGGCGTGTACCGCCTGACGGATACGCTGGCCATCGTCACCACGGTGGATTTTTTCCCGCCCCTGGTGGATGATCCGTACGTTTTTGGCCAGATCGCGGCCGCCAACAGCCTGTCGGACGTTTATGCGATGGGGGGGCGTGCGGTCACGGTTTTGAACATCGTGGGCTTTCCCGACAAGGATCTGCCGGTAGAGATTCTCGGTGATATCCTTCGCGGCGGCGCGGAGCGGGTTTTGGCGGCTGGTGCCGTCGTCGCGGGTGGGCATAGTGTTCGTGATGCGGAGATCAAATTCGGTCTCAGCGTCACCGGCGTGGTCGATCCATCGCGGATGTTTACCAACGGCGGGGCTAAGGCGGGTGATGTACTCGTGCTGAGCAAGCCGATCGGGAGCGGTGTGCTGACGTCTGCTGCGAAGGCTGGAGACATTGATGAGGGCGGGTTGGCCGAGGCGGTTGCAGTGATGATCGACCTGAACGCCGCCGCGTCGGAAGCAGCCATCGAAGTAGGGGCTCGCGGCGTGACGGACATCACCGGATTCGGTCTCATCGGGCACGCGTTTGAGTTGGCCGAAGCGAGTGGTGTGACTATCGAGTTGGAGGCGGGTAAGGTGCCGCTGCTGGACCAGACGATCTCACTGGCCAAACGGAAGATGCTGACGCGTGCGCACAAGACAAACCTGGCGCATCTGGGTGATCGTGTGGTGGCCAGCGGTGTGGACGAGACGACGTTGGCCGTGTTGGCTGACGCGCAGACGTCCGGTGGCTTGCTGATCGCCGTGGGTGAGGATCGCGCGGATGAACTCGTGGCCGGGCTCAAGAAACGTGGTACAAAGTCGGCCGCGGTCGTGGGTCGGGCCGTGCCCAAGGGCGCGAGCGTGTTGACCGTACAGTAGAGCCGCGAAGTAGTGCCGCGTCAGGTTAGCGCACCAGAGAAATCAGTCATGTTTCTGTCGTGGTGCGTATGACGGGTGCCCCATGCTTCGGGTACGCCCGAAGGGCGGGGGAAGGACCGAGGCATGACGGGAGGCAATAGGCAAGCTGTAGTTTGCCCGTGTCGGATCCGACGCCATTTCCCCCTGTTTTTTAAAAGGAATCACTATGCGACGTGCAGTCGTTATCGATGCCGTGCGAACCCCCGTCGGACGTTACGGCGGCTCACTCTCGAAAATCCGTCCGGATGACTTGGCCGCCGCCGTCATCAAGGCGCTCATCGCGCGCACCGGTATCGACCCGGTGTTGATCGACGACGTCTACTGCGGTGCGGCCAATCAAGCGGGTGAGGACAACCGCAACGTCGCGCGCATGGCCGCACTGCTCGCAGGGCTGCCCGATTCCGTTCCCGGATCGACGATCAACCGCCTTTGCGCTTCGAGCCTCGACGCGATCAACATTAGCGCCCGCATGATCGAGGCGAACCACGGTGATGTGATGATCGCGTGCGGCGTCGAGAGCATGTCGCGGGCACCGATGGTGCTGGCGAAGGCGGACAGCGCGTTTTCCCGAAACGCTGAAATCTACGACACGACGATCGGTTGGCGATTCACGAACCCGAGGCTCGCCGCGATGTACCACCCGTATTCCATGGGAGAGACGGCCGAGAACGTCGCGAAGCGGTACGAGCTATCGCGTGCGGAGCAGGACCGTTTCGCGTACGACTCGCAGATGAAATGCAAACGTGCGATGGAAGACGGTCGGTTCGCCGGGGAGATCATCGCGGTTGAGGTGCCGCAGCGTAAGGGGGATCCGATCGTCGTAGACACCGACGAGCACCCCCGGCACAGCACCACCCTCGAAGCGCTGGCGAAACTTAGACCCGCCTTCGCCAAGGAGGGTACGGTGACGGCCGGCAACGCATCCGGCATCAACGACGGAGCGGCCGCGTTGCTGTTGGTGGAGGAAAAACTAGCGGAGAAGCTCAAACTCACGCCGTTCGCTGCGGTGGGGTGCTCGGCGACGGCTGGCGTGGATCCGTCCTGCATGGGGCTCGGTCCGATCCCTGCGACGAATAAAGCACTGCAACGCGCGGGGTGGACGATGGGCGACGTTGACGTCGTGGAGCTGAACGAAGCCTTCGCCGCGCAGTCCATCGCGTGTCTGCGCGATCTCGATCTGAACCCAGAACATGTGAACCCTTGCGGCGGCGCGATCGCACTGGGGCACCCGCTTGGGGCCAGTGGCGCGCGCATCACCACGACGTTGCTGCACGAAATGAAACGCCAAAACGCCAAGCGCGGCCTCGCCACGATGTGCGTCGGCGTAGGTCAAGGCGTCGCCACACTCTTCGAACGCGCGTAGCATGTGGTGATTCTCCGAGAACGCGCGCACACGACCGGGTGGCCCATAGCTTTAGCTGTGGGGAACGCGGATCGAAGGCCGTTCGTATTTCCCATCGGTATGGAGGCGAACCATCCAACGCATATCTTCGTCACACTTGGTCTCAGGGGAAAGACAGAGGACGCTCGCGATCGACAAAGGGTACGTTTGCCGGCGCTGGCTTGGCGAGATTTCCGCTGCAACGTAACGTATGCGTTATGGCCGAACGTACCACATGCCCCAAGTGCGAATCAATCGAGAACCGCGTTGTTTTCTATGACTTACGCAACTGGGGCAGAATTGGTCTTGAAATATTTCTCATGTTTTGGAGCATCGGCTCGATGATGAGCCGCCCGGCTGGGGGGCTGCCACTGCACCGAAAGTGCTGTGATTGTGGAGCTAGGTTCCTCGGCCACCGCAAGTTCCTTCGTGGGCTCGATGAATGTCGCATGTGCGGCTACAACCTCACCGGCAACACCTCCGGTCGATGTTCCGAGTGCGGGTGGAAACTCACGCTGCGGCACCGGGCTCATCGAAAAAAGATCGACCGGCAACCCTAAACCTGTCGAATCAGACGAACGTGCGGCATGGCATCGACGTACGACATGCAGTAGCCGGGTGGCTCACCTCCTTAGAGGCGGGGGACGCGAATGGTCTTCGATTCGTGCCCCCACAGCTAAAGCTATGGGCCACCCATTGCGAGAGCGAACGGTTCGCGGTGCGTGACAAAACGCCCCGAGCCGCAGGCTCTTAGCCTGCGTCATGCACCGGGTATCGATAATAGTCGGGGACTCAAAAATAGACATGGATCAACAAGCCACGAGCAAGCGAACCACGGTCATCGCACTGGCATTGATCTGTACGCTTTTCGTCGCGCTGTCTGCGTATGGCATCACCTGGGGTTTGCCGGACCGAAGTGTAGACCGTGTGCTTTTTGGAGAAGGCGAACCGTGGTCCGGTGAAAAGATTTATCGCCTCGCCAACGCCGCAGAAAAGTTCGACAAAACCCGTGGTGCCGACGTCGATGCCAACCCGCTCGATAAAAGCCAGGGTGATAACGGTCCGCATGCCCCCATCCTGATCACTGGCTCGAAAGAAGACATCGCGAAGATCTACCTGCGGTACCGGCTCTATACCTACCAGCCCGATGAGATGATCACCATGATGGCGCTGGCGGGCATGAGTCCGGGTGCGTTCGACTTCGATCCGAGGCTCTACCAATACGGCGGGCTGTTCATCTACCCCGTCGGCGCGCTTATCAAAGTCTGCGACCTGCTCGGCGTCATCGACGTACGTAGTGACGTGACGTTTTACCTCGACCATCCCGGTGAGTTTGGAAAGTTCTACGTCGTCGCCAGAGCCTACGCGGCCGCCTGGGGCGTGCTCGGTATTTTCACCGTCTTCGCCATCGCCAGAAGAATCGCCGGTTCGATGGCTCAGCCTCCGGGTACGTCGGATGGCACTGGGGATGGCACTGGCGCAGGTCTGCTTGCCGCGCTGCTCTTTACACTCATGCCGGTTGTGGTCTGCATGACGCACGAGGGCAAGCCGCACCTGCCCGGGGCCGTGCTCATGCTTGCGGCGGTGTTGTTCGCCATGCGCCGCGTCGAATCGCGTTTGCACTACGATTGGCTTCTGATGTGCGGTTGCTGTGGTGCGGCGTTGGGCATGGTGCTTTCCTCCTGGCCCATCTTCGCCCTCATCCCACTCGTCGCGTGGCTTTCACGCGGGTCAGTCGTCGAAGGTTCATCCTCGCTTTGGCGCACCGCAATCCAAGCCGCCGCAGGCCTGGGTATCGCCGGCGCGACGTACTTCATCACGAATCCATACGTGGTCATCAACGCAATTTTTCATCCGGGCATTCTTCAAAGCAACCTCGGCAACTCGCTCGGCATGTACCAGATCGACCGCGTGGGTCAGGGGCTGTTGCGCGTGCTCGAACTCACGATCGAAGGGGTCACGCTGCCCGTGTTGGTCCTCGGTGTGATCGCCGTTGTCGGCGCATGGCGCTGGTGCAGGATGTCTGCGATGCCGCTCGGTATTGCGGCCGGCATCTTCTTCATTCAGTTCGTGTCGATCGGCGCGGACAAGCCGGGTGAGTATGGTCGTTTCGGCATCTTCCCGAACACGGCGTTCGTGATCGCGGCCTCTTGTTTGTTGATGCGTGTTTTCCGCCAACGGCGTGCCGCTGGGTGGGTGGCGATAGTTGCCGTGACGGCGTGGATGGGGTTCGCAGGCTACGGGTACCTGCACAACTTCCGAGCTGATGCCGTGAACGGTGGGTCGCGCCGTGCCTTCCATCAGCAGGTGATCCAACAAGCAAATGCCGCCGAAGAAAGCACGACCGCTCCCTGGTTGGGTAAGAAGACCCACGTCGGCCTCATCGCGGAGCCAGCGCCGTATAGCTGTCCACCGTTGCCGTTTGATACCACACCGGTGTACCTGTTTGCCAACCGTGAGGCCGCGATCGCCGCCCAACAGCGCGAGCCCACGCGCTGGACTCTGCTCTGGACGACCGATCAGGCTCAGCCTACGCCGCAACGTCCGATGATAGCGACGGCCACGGATCCTCAACCCGTGACACCTTTCCGGTCAGGCCCGATAACCCCGGTTACGCCGATCAGTTGGGCCAACAAGCCGATAGAACGCCACGAGGCGTCTACGCCGGTAGCGCCGAAGTGAACAACCGCCGTTCCCTGCGAAAGCAGAACTGTTGAAGCGTTGCGTACGAGGATGACCCACGATGCCGAATCCACTATGTCACTTTGAAATCATGACGGGCGACCCGGAGAAGTGTAAGGCTTTCTATGGGTCGGTCTTCGAATGGGGTTACGACAACGACACGCTGCCCGGTTACTCACTCGTCGATGCGGGAAGCGAGCCCACGGGCGGCATCTTCCGAAAGCCCGACGCGGCTCCCGGTCCGTGTACGAACATCTACTTCCAAGTGGACGACATCGACAGCACGCTTAAGAAGGTTGAAGAAGCCGGCGGTACCATTCTCGTGCCCAATACCGAAATCCCGGGCGTGGGGCATTTCGGCATGTTTACTGACCCAGAGGGCATTGCCGTGGGCGTCATGCAGCCGAGCGGGTCGTAAACGCTAATGTCTCGTGAAGCGCCAGCAGCAGAGCGCTATCCGCAGCCAAGCAGCCTGAGTGTGATACCCTTGATGTCTGTATCACGGTAGCCTTTTCCGGGAACGATGGACCCGTCGGTTGCGGAACAGATCAGCGCCGTCCGGTGTTTCGCTTCCGTCGCCGGAGCGCCGTGCGATCCCTTCACGAGATTCGCGTCCAGCGGAATCGACCGCGTGGCCGGGTCGAAGAAAAGCTCCACCGGGTCGTAGCCCGGCTTGCGGTGAATATCCACGGTTCGAGCGAAGCCGGGAGCTTTCGCGTCGTCCAGCCACCAATAGTACGCGAACCAGTGGTCGTCTTTCGCTACAGCCACCACCTCGCCGGATCGGTTGTGGCACAGGCCCAGCTCGCGCCGCTCATCGCCGCAAACCACGCGTGCCACACCCGGCAGCTTTGCGATCAACGCCGCAGTTTTGTCGATTTGCTTCGGATCGCTCACGAACACGTGCGCAAGCTGGTGGTCCACCATCGCAAACGAAGTTGATCCGGCAAGGTCTAGCGTCTCGGCCCCGTCACACTCGCCAACCGACAGCAGCCCGGCCTCTCGCAGCGCCTTGTTGGGATAGATTGCGCCCGACACCGCCGTCAGTGCATATTCACCGGCCACCAGATACGTGACGTCTTGCCCCGATTCACTCGCAGCGATGCGCTCTGCAAACACGGCCAGCTCCGCGTCCAAATCCCGCAAAGCCTGGCTCGCCTGGTCGCTGTTCGGTCCGAATTTCTGCGACGCGTAGTCCAGGTGTGGTAGGTAGACCCAATGCAGCGTTGGCGCGTGCCTTTCATGAAGCCAGGCGGCTGCGTTCAAGATCCATCGCGTGGATTCGATATTCGCGAGCGGCCCCCAGTAGTGTTGTAGCGGAAAATGCCCGATCGTATCGAGCAATTCTTGATACAGCCCCTCCGGCTTGGAATAGCACCAGAGTTTCATCGTGCCGTCGGGCCCGTGGATCGGCTCCGGTGTGACGATGAAGTCCGCCCCGCAATCCTTGATGTTCTGCGCATGCCAGACGGCCGAGGTCGCATCGGGTCGGGCCGCGCGTAGTGCATCCCAAACCTGCGCGCCGTCGCCGCCGACCACGCCGTTTCTCGCGACCCAAAACTCAACCGCTTTCTTGGTACGGTCATAGAAACCGTTGGCGATCACGCCGTGGGATTCGGCATTGCCTCCGGTCCAGAAGCCGGCCTGCACCGGTGAAGTCACGCACGGAAATGTCGGCGTCAGCTCCGCCATCGCTCCGGCGTTCGCCCAGCCATGCAGCGTGGGTGTCTGCGCTTTGGTGACATCGCCAGGGCGAAGCCCCGGTACGGAAAGAAAAAACAAGTTCGTTTTCGCCATGATGGATCTCTGCGTTACTGTTCTAGCTCGTAGCCGGTTCGCGTGCGTCGGTCGCACCGTCGCCCGGCCGCATATCGTAGTCCAATCGGCCCGCGTGTCACACCTCGGGCGGCTCGCTATGATGGTGTCATGGGCGAGTGCCTTCAGTGCGAACATTTTCCGGCGTGCAGCGGGTGTGCGCTGATCGGAACGCCGTATGACGATCAACTTCGGAGCAAGCTCGACGCTTTTCGCAGGCAGTTTGAACGTGCCGGGCTGCCTGGCTTTGACGCAAGCCGCATTACAAGCATCACGCCCAGCCCGGCGAAGGGTGCCTACCGCAACCGCGTCCGGTTGGCCGTCGCAGAGCTGTCTGGGGCCAGCGTGGCTGGTTCGTCACGCATCGCGCTGGGCCTGTACCGAGCCGGCACGCACGATGTTGTCGATATTCCCCACTGCCCCGTGCAGCCGAAGTCGATCAACGACGCCGTGGAAGTCATCCGCGAAAGCATTCGACTGAGCGGCGTGACGCTCTACGACGAGCGCACGCTCACGGGTGACCTGCGGTACGTCAGCGTTCGCGTGGGGATCCATACGGGGGAGGTTTTGGTTGGGTTGGTCGCCACGCGCCGGGATTTTCCTGGTAAGGATGAACTGGTGTCGCGGTTATCGGCGTACTGCCCCGGTCGTGTGGGTGTGGTGCTTAACATTAACCCGAAGCCGGGGAACGTGATCTTCGGCGCGACGAGCGAGACGCTTACAGGCAGCGGTTGTCTTGAGGAAACCGTGTGTGGTGTTCGCGTTCGCCTCGGTTTGCAGAGTTTTTTTCAGATCAACACCGGCATCGCCGAGCTCGCGTATGCTGCGATCGTCCATCAACTGACCGAGGGCGTCGAGGATCCCAAGTCGCGGCTAACCCTGCTCGATCTCTACTGCGGCGTGGGTACGATCGGGTTGGTGGCCGCCGGGCGCGTGGCGAAGGTCGTTGGCGTGGAGCGAGACAGGGAAGCCATCGACCACGCCAGATACGCGGCGCGAACCAACAACCTCGACAACGCAGCGTTTTTCGCGGGCGATGTGGAACAGGAGCTACCGGTCATCGCCGGGCAGCACACGTGCCGCGCCACATCGACCGACCGGCTGGCCGTTGTGGTCAACCCGCCGCGCAAGGGGCTGGCTAAGGCGTCGCTTGAACAACTCATCACCATCGCCCCGAACCGAATCGCGTATCTATCCTGCGCGCCGGACACAATCTTGCGCGACTTGGCTGTCCTCATGAGCCAGGCGTTCACACTGCGCCATGTCGAGCTGTTCGACATGTTCCCCCAAACCAACCAAGTCGAGACCCTAGCGATACTCGACCGCCGGTAAGGCGATTTCCAGGTGTTGGGTGGCCCATCTCTTCAGAGGTGGGGGACGCGAATCGGTTCCGGGTTGGTCAACGGACGAGGGGGCCATGCTGCGACTCGGAGATTCGTGTCCCCCACAGCTAAAGCTATGGGCCACCCGTCGCAACAAGCTCTACGCTAGCCGCAGCACGGCCGCACGGTTACGATACCATCCATGCCCGAACTCATCAGCGAATCGATTACGCCGCACGCCGGTACTTTTGACGCAACCGCGATGGGTACCGGTCGGCCGGGCTTGCCCACGGGGTTCTCGTGGCGCGACGAATCTTTTGAGATCACAGAAGTACGATCGGAGTGGAAGGAATCATCACGCGAAGGCAGCCAAGCGCAAGGCGAGCTCTACTTGCGTCGGCATTATTTCGTGCTGCTGATGAGCGACGGCAGCTTGTGGACCGTCTACTTTATCCGACAAGCCTTTCGCGCGAGTAGCCCGAAGAAACGCTGGTTTCTCTACACGCGCGAGGCTACGTCCGATGAAACTGCCGGTTGAGGTCCGCCTTGCTGAGGCTGAGCATGGTGGGGCGTCCGTGTGGGCAGCTTGTGGATTTGTCGATCAGGTGGCGCTGCTTCATCAACGCATCGATCTCTTCCTGCGTGAGTGAGTCGCCGGCTTTGACGGCCGCCTTGCACGCCATCATGCTGAGCATGTCGTCCAGTACGACGTCGGTGGTGGTGTCACCGGATCGCTGCGCGAGTTTGTCGAGCAGGTCGCGCATGAACCTGCCCACGTCGGTATCTTTGAGCACCGTGGGGAATGATTGCACGGCAACCGTGTCGGTGCCAAAAGGTACCGCCTCGATCCCGAGCCTGTCGAACAGCTCGGCGTGCGCCTCGATCCGCGCCATTTCGTCGGCCGTCACGGAGAACGTCTCGGGCAGGAGCAGCCGCTGCGATTCTAGCTTGCCGCTGGCGATGCGCTCCTTGAATAGCTCATACATCACACGTTCGTGCAGGGCGTGCTGATCGACGATAAGAATGCCGTCATCCGTTTCGATCACAAGGTAGAGGTTGTGCATCTGCATGGCCCGAACGCTGCTCAGACCTGCGGCTGAGCCCGCCAGTTGATCCACGCGATCGAATCCGCCGTTCGGTGCGAAGGCTTCTGAAGCAAGATCGCCAGACGCTGCGTTTTCCTGGCCGGGGCGACCATACAGCGCCTGCCACGTGGCCATCGGATCGCCACCCACCGGTGAACCAGCCAACCGCGACGGCATGCCAGAACCGCTGCCGCCAGAACTACCGTTGCCAAAGCTGTCGTTACCCGTGCTGTCACCAAAGGCTGGCGCATCGGACGGACCACGAGGCTGTTGTGTTTTGAGCCACTCGGCCATCTCCTGTCGCACACGCGACTGTTCCTGCGGATCAACCGGCTGCGAAGCCCGATCGGTATTGAGCCGCGGCGTGAGGTCATGGCTGAGCAACGTCTCACGAAGCGCACTAAGCACCTGGGAGTGAATCAGGTTGCGGTCGGCCCAACGCACCTCGATCTTGGTCGGGTGAACATTCACATCCACATCTTCCGGTGCGAGGTCAATAAACAGAAAGACTACGGCAAACCGGTTGGGCTCGGTCAGCCCGCGGTAGGCCTCCCGCATCGCATGCATCAGGCTTTTGTCGCGGATGAACCGCCCGTTGACGAAGGCATACTGCCACTGCGACGTTGCGCGCGACTGCGTGGGCGGCGCGAGAAACGCTTCGAGGCGGACGCCGCGCTCTTCACGCGTGACATGCATCAGCGCCTCGGATAGCTCCGGCCCGTAGTATTTTTGGATGCGCTGCAAACGCGAGTCACACCGGGGTAGGTTTTGCGTGACGCGCCCATTGTTGGTGAGCTCAAAGCCGATCTGCGGGTTCGGTAACGCCATGCGGATCAACTGCTCGTTGATGTGGCCCACTTCCGTCGGGGCGGCCCGTAGGAACTTTCGACGGGCCGGTACGTTGAAGAAAAGATCGCGCACTTCCACGGTGGTCCCCGGCGGCGCGCCGGCCGCCTGCGATGATTCCACCGTGTCGGCCAC
Organism: Planctomycetota bacterium; assembly: GCA_024278695.1. Classification (GTDB taxonomy): domain Bacteria; phylum Planctomycetota; class Phycisphaerae; order UBA1845; family UBA1845; genus JAJRSP01. The sequence continues at coordinate 40,997 of JAJRSR010000029.1, forward strand.
CATCCGCAGTTCATGAGCCTCCACCGCGTCGGGTCGGCGCGAGACGATCCGAAGTTTGCTCACGGAGGAGATACTCGCGAGCGCCTCCCCGCGAAAACCCATCGTGCCGATGTGGTAGAGGTCATCCTCCTGCGTCACCTTGCTCGTGGCGTGTTGGATGATGGCCAGGCTAAGCTCTTCGGGCGTCATGCCGCAGCCGTCGTCCGTCACGCGGATGAGCTGCCTGCCGCCATCCTCGATCGTGAGTGCCACGCGGGTGGCACCGGCATCGATGGCGTTTTCGACCAATTCCTTCACCACGCTTGCAGGGCGCTCAACGACTTCACCGGCCGCGATCTTCTTGATGAGAAGATCGGGGAGGATTTGTATACGACTCACCTGATTCATAGCGGTTTTCTGTAATCTCGCCCGATCGATCCATAGCAGACGCCGCTGGCACTCGCGAGCGGGGGGACGACGAACGCCATCCGTCGCGGTTCGCGTCCGGGGCGAGTATAATCGCCGACTATGAGTGAGGCAAAAGAAACCCCCGACGATCCTGGTTACGAACCGCCGGGCTGTGAATTGTGGGCCGGTCCACGCGCGGTGCTTGCGCCGCTTCAGCTTGGCCCGAACCCGCAAGCGCTCCCGCCATCCTACGATGAGATCATCGAGGCCGGTTTCGACGGCGTAGCCTGGGATCTTCGCGAGGTACCGGGTGCGGCTATTGAGGTGCTGGCCGCCATTGCGGCGCTGCTGGGTGGGGTGGTGTCTCGGCCCTGCGCGGTGGTCTGCCGTTGTGACGCCACGAGCGTCGGTGAGGCGGTAGATGAGATCACTGCGGTGATCGAAGCCTGTGCGCGGCTCGGTGCCATCTGCCTGAGCCTCACGCTACCGCCGATCATCGGTGTTGCGGGTTGCGATGACGCTGCTGGCTCGCGAACCGGTTTCCGCAGCTACCAAGAACACCTCAACTTTACTGGTGCGTTGTTGCATGAGGCACGACTGGAGGCCGGAAGCGCCGGGTTGGCATTGGCGATTGAGCCGGCCGTGGGCGGGGGGTTGCTTTCACCGGTGGAGCTTCGGGAGCTCATCGACGGAGCCTACGCGGCTTCAGTTGGCGTGTGCCTTGATGTCGCGCGGCTGGGGCAATGGGGATCAGCGGCCGACTGGATCGAGACGCTTTGTCACCGGGTGTGCCTGGTGCGGCTGCCGTTTGATATGATGACGCCCGAAGACGTTGATACGATTTTCGCGGCGCTGATCCGATTCCGATACGATCGTACGATCATCTGTCCCGATGCCGGGCTCATCGTGCGGTGTCGGGAAGCCATGCCGAAGCCGTCTTAACGCCGTGATCTTATAGCCGTTTCCAAAAAGGTTGGCTCTCTTTCTATAGCGATCGGGTTCTTTAGTGGTCGGGCTTTTAAGATCGGGATTTCTTCTTCCCCTCTTACCAAGGGGGGGGCTTCGAACAAGAAAGAACCTCCCCTCAGCCCCTCCTTGAAAAAGGAGGGGCGCAAGAGGCCAAGCGGCAACGACCACGAACGAAAGCGACGTTGCCACAGGACGGCCGAGCCCATAGAGTACCCCCGGTTCTTGCGACGCGTTGATGAACACCTTTAGCTATTGGTACGGAGATGATCGATCATGCCCGCTTGTATTCGAACGAAACGTGATATGGTGCTGTGGGCTTGTCTTGGTGCGTGTCTTGCGGCGCTTCCAGGTTGCAAGCAGAGAGATTCCGGCGTTACCACCAGAACCTTGGAAGGCAAGATCGAGACCGTCGAACGAACCTCCGACAACACGGGCAAGATCAGCGTCTTGTATTACAACGAGAAGCAGGGGCAGGACATGCTCGGCGAGGGACTCATCACGAAAGAGACTGAGATCATGATTAACGGCGTGGTCTCCACCCTGAAAGACCTTCGCGAGGGCGACCGCGTTCGCGGAGAGGTCCGCATCGAAAAGGTGGGTGACACCCGCGTCCAGACGGCCCTCAAAATCACCGTCGATCGTCCGAAACCCGTCGGTGGCTAACCCAAGGCGCTTGCGGGTGCTCCTTCTTCGGGTACGCCCGAAGGCGGGGGGCGGACTGAGTGATGGAACCGCCGTGTGACGGAAACCGGCACGCAACCCGAATGTTACACGTTCATATCCGCCCAGCGGCGCGACATCTCGTTGAAGATGTAGAGCGCGATCGCTGACATGACCCCGATAGCCGCAAAGGGGATCCAGATATAATGCGGATTGTAGGTATCCCAAAGAAGCTGCGTCACCTGGATCGCGTCTTGACCGAGCACTTCCTGTAATCGCGCAAACGACGCGCTGCGCGTCACGCCGAGCGTCGCCTCCAAGGAACCAACGGTGCCGTCCCACCCCTTGGCAATGCCGACCTCCGTATGCTGCGCCAGGTATTTGAGCGCCAACACGGCTTTCTCGCCCCAGTTGCCATAGAGGTATCCGCCCATGAGAGAACCGAACCCCTGCCCAATGGCAATCGGGATGTTGACGTAGCCCAAGTACAACCCCTTCTTGTCCGGCGGTGCGATGAGCGCGAAGTATTCGTTCTTCTTTGGTCCGGTGAACATCTCACCCAGTGAAAAAAACATGATGCCGACAAGAAAAACGTATCCAGAAGTGGTCCAGCCTGCCACCAAGACGCCGGTCGTTGCCAGGCAAATACCCACAATCATGCACGAGAGCCGCCGACGGTCTGCAAGAATAAATCCGATGACCGACACAAACAACATCACGAGCAGAGAGTTCAGGTTGAGCATATGCTCCTGTGCCACCTGTACGCCGCGATCTGTTTCGTCGATCATTCGATTGCGAATGATATCAGGCAGCACGCGCAGATCTTCGGCCACGACCCTACTGTCCACCCAATCCTTGACGAAGTTCGGATGGAGATCCCAAATTTGGAACATCATCAGCCAAAAACCACCTAAGATGAGCATTAACGTGATGAGCCGAGCATTCAGAATGTTGACGATCGTAACCCGGAACACCTTAAGGAAACCGTCAGTCGTTGGTGCTCCCGATGCGATCGGTTTGTAGGTGAACAGCATCAGATAGTTGAGTGCTACGATCCCTGCGCAGCCGTAGAACACCATGTCCCAACCGATACCCTTGAGGTAATGTGCCAAGAATGGCCCGAGCCATGCTCCAACGTTGACGCATTGGTAAAACAGGCTCCAACCAAAAGATGAGTTTTTGCGCGTGAGCTGCTTCGCGATTGATCCCTGGATACCCGGCTTGAAGACGGCCGTACCTGCCGCTAAGGTCAAACAGCCAATCGTGAAGCCGAAGTACGAACGCTGTGTGGCCATCAGCACATAACCGACAATTTTGACCGTGATCGATACGGCGATCGTCTTCTTGTAGCCGTACCGATCGGCGTAGCCGCCGACGAACATCGGCAGCAGCGATTGCATCAACGCCCAGAGGAAGTAGATCGTGCCTTTCTGGCTCGCCGTGAAGTGTAACCCGCCCGGTTCGTCGGCCTGCATAATGTAGATGGGGACCACCACGCGCATCCCGTAATACGCCAGACGCTCCCACATCTCCATGATGTTGAGCATCCAAAACGCGTAGCCAAGCCCCGGTTTGGAGGAATCGGGTTGAGGTGCTGGCATTGTCGGTGCGTCGCCCATAAGTACTTCCATTCCTGTGTGAATCAGCAAGCCGCCAAGCCGGAGCCCGATCAGTCAACGATCATCCCAAGAACAACCGATAACTCTTTAGCAGGCGAGCCCCCGGCTGTCGAGCGCGAACGACGGGGTTCGAGGGAAGAGGCGTACAAAAGAACGCGAAATGCTCCACAAGGACCATCTGTCATGTCAAACCATATCAAGCTGATGGAGCAGGCTATCGAGGCGTGTCGAACCGGGATTGCGACCGGTCAGAGTCCCTTCGGTGCGGTCATCGCCACACGCGAAGGCGAAGTCATCTGCGCGGCTCATAACTCCGTCCGATCCGACACCGATCCCACCGCCCACGCCGAGATCAACGCGATCCGTGAAGCCTCACGCACGTTGGGTACGATGAACCTGATCGGGCACTATCTGGTGTCCACATGCGAACCCTGCCCGATGTGCGCCTCGGCCATCCATTGGGCGCGGCTCGATGCGGTCGTGTTCGGTGCCACCATCGACGACGCTCGCGAGGCCATGTTCAACGAGCTAACCCTTCCCGCGCAGCAGCTCTACGACACCGGCGGCAGCCACGTCAAGATCTACCCGCTTGTGCTTCGAGATAAATGCCAGGAACTGTTCAACGAATGGCGAAACGGTCCCAACGCAAAACCCTACTAACCTGTCCGTCGATCCTGCCATGCGCCCGATTTGGGGTCTTTATAAGATTTTCGTTGACGCGGCGTACCGTGGTTGGTTAGAATCAATCCGTCGTCTTTGGGGCTTAGCCGACTTATAAAATCAGAACAGTGTTCACCAGGGTGGAGTTGTTCCGCGCGGGGTGAAGCTGCTCTGGTGTTTCGCGGTTTAACCGCAGTTATCGAACAGGGGGGAAAGCACATGACCACACCACTACAAACCATGTTCCTGCTCTTGGCGTTACCCGGTAGCATTCCTGAGCCAGCTAATGCGGCCAATCGCACCGCAGGCGCGTTATCGATCGGCGTGGGGGTGGCTCTCACGATTAGCAATCCTGGTTTTGAAACGGACTTCGCGGACCCCGGTTGCTTTGCATTGTTCACGCCGACCGGTTGGGATGCGTTTGACCCGAACGGCATCCTGGGCGGCGGTGACTTTCTCGGCGCGCTCGATCCAACCGGTTCCACCTTTTTTCCCAGCGGCGCTCCCGAAGGCATTAACGTTGCGCTTGTGTTCCTGGACGGCGATATCGGCGGTGGACCGGTTGGCGTGACGCAGGTTCTTGGTGATACGCTTCAGCCCAACACGGCCTACACGCTCACGGTTCAAGTGGGGGACATTGCTTCCGGTCAAGGTCCGCCGCCGTGCGACACGGCCGGGTTCTTCAACCTCGCCGGGTTTCCGGGTTATCAGGTACAATTGCTGGCCGGCGGCGTTGTTCTCGCGCAAGACAACAACACGCTGGCGGCCACGCTAACAGATGGCGCGTTTGATTTGAGCACGGTATCGGTCACGATCGGCAGCGCCCACCCGCAACTCGGGCAGGCGTTGGAGGTCCGGTTGATCAACCTGAACACGGTCGGAACCTTGGCGGAGCCGGGCATTGAGGTGGACTTCGATGACGTCATGCTCTTCGCCGAGCCCGTGGCTGATATTCCGGCAACATCGCAATGGGGGTTGCTGGTGATGGTGTTAATCATCATGACGGCCGGAACCGTGGTGCTACGAAAACCTTACCCCTCTCAGTAAGTGGCGTATCGCGATCGAGAAGGGTGTCGCGTAGGGTAGGTCGTTCTTTCGCCCCAAGGCGAAAGGTTGACCTGCCTCGATCATAGATGTTGGCACTATCGACGTTCGCCGGTGTGGTGAGGCGGAACGAATTTGCGCGATCCATCCCCCACCCGATGCCTCCGGCGAAGGATGGGGCACCAGCCGCTCGATTTTCTGGCCCGCATCATTACCCACCGTTTTGCTTGCGTGTAGACTTTCTTTTCGGGCGGTAGCCTGTGGTGCGTTCACCTGTGCCGTGGCGGCTTCTTCGGTTCTTTGGCGTCCGGTTCGTGGAGTGGACGTGGTCGCCGCTCTTGTCGAATCCTTGTGCTGATTTTCGGGCAGCCTTCTGTGCGGCTTGCTGTCGTGCGTCGATGGCGGCTTTGGGCGCTTGTGAGGGGATCAGGCAATCGCACCCCTCCCCGATCAGATCACCTCGGCCTCGTTGGATTAGCGCGCGACGCACCACGAAATAGTTCTCCGGTATGAAGAACTGCATCAGCGCGCGTTGCACCTTGCGGTCGCGGAGGAACTTGGCCACATGAACCGGCTTTTTGGTAAACGGGTCGAGGCCGGTGTGGTACATGCACGCGGCGATATCGAACGGCGCTGGAATAAAATCTTGCACCTGCTCAGGCTTGTAGCCGTTTTGCTTGAGAAAGATCGCGAGTGCGATCATCGCGTCCAGGTCGGTGCCGGGGTGCGCGCTGATGAAGTACGGCACCAGGTACTGCTCTTTGCCGGCTTTCTCTGATTCCTCGCGAAACCGCTCGGCAAACGACTCGAAGTTTGTTAGCTTCGGGCGTTTCATGATGTCGAGCGTTTTCGCGTCGGTGTTTTCCGGAGCGACTTTTAGGTGCCCGCCGACGTGATGTGTGGTCAGCTCTTTGATGTACTCCGGGGAGAGTTGGGCGAGGTCCATCCGCACGCCGCTGGCGATGAGCACCTTCTTCACTCCGGGCAGCTCACGCGATTCCTTCATCACCTGGATCAAAGAACTGTGGTCTGTGCCGAGCAGTGAGCAGACGGTGGGGTGAACGCACGACAGCCGCCGGCAGATCGCCTCGATCTCCGGTTTGACACACCGCATCTCGTACATGTTAGCCGTCGGTCCGCCGAGATCGCTCACGGTACCCTTGAAGCTCTCGTCGTCGCCCATCTTGGCGACTTCACGCACGATAGACGCCTTGCTACGTGATTGGATGATACGCCCCTGGTGCGTCGTGATCGAGCAGTAGGTGCAGCCGCCGAAGCAGCCGCGCATGATCGTGACGGAGTCTTTCACGACCTGAAACGCCGGGATGGGTTTCGTGTAACTCGGATGCGGCTTGCGCGTGTAGGGCAAGTCGTAGAAGTAGTCCATCGCGTCTTGTGATTCCGGCAGTGCCGGTGGTTGGCACACGACGGCCTGTCGATCGTGGTATTGCACGAGCGTCCGTGCGTTGTAGGGGTTGGTTTCGTTGTGGATGATGCGCGTCGCCTCGGCGAAGGCGTGGACGTCTTCTTTGACTTCTTCAAACGTCGGCAGCGTAACGACATCATCCCCGGTCGGTGGCGTTTCGCTAGCACCCATCGCGTAGGCCACCCCACGCATCCGGCGGAGGTCTGGCACGGTCGCACCGCCCTGGAGTTGGCGGGCGATCTCCACAATCGTTGATTCACCCATCCCGAACGCGACGAGGTCAGGTTTGGCATTGAGCAGAATGGAACGCTTGACGGTGTCGCTCCAGTAGTCGTAGTGAGCCAGCCGGCGCAGGCTCGCCTCGACGCCGCCGGCGATGATCGGCACGCCGCGGTAGGCCTCGCGTGCTCTTTGGCAATAGGCGAGCGTCGCGCGGTCCGGTCTCATACCGATCTTCCCACCGGGAGAATAGGCGTCGTCGTTGCGGACCTTCTTGTTGGCCGTGTAATGGTTAATCATCGAGTCCATGTTGCCTGCAGACACGGCGAAGAACAGCTTGGGGCGGCCAAACGTCTTCCACGCGTCGCAGTGCTGCCAGTTGGGCTGGGCCAGGATGCCGACGCGAAAGCCGTTTGCTTCCAAAACACGACCGAGGATGGCCATCGCAAAGCTCGGGTGGTCGATGTAGGCGTCACCGGTGACGAACACGATGTCGAGTTCGTCCCAGCCGCGTTTCTGAGCCTCGGCCATCGTCATCGGCAGCGGGGCGTGGGCTACCGGTGTCTTGGGCACAGGGTCACTTTGCGCGGAGACGATGTTGAGTGGGATGAACTTTGTGGACGCGGGCGCACCCGGCGTTATGTGGGCGGTGCTTCGTACCATGGGTTGGCCTCGATACCGGTTCATCCGCGCGTTTCGACGCACTCGCGAAGCGGCTCTGTGGTGTACCGAACGAGCGGGACGGTGTCCCGGTCAACCTCGGCTATGGCGGGCAGTATAACAAATCACACGCTCCGGTTCAACGGCTGCCGGAGCTTGTCAGGTAGCGCAAAGAACGAGCCCGCAGATCGCGTGAACGACCGGCGGGCTCGATTCGGAGCAATAATTGTGAAGGAACTAGCTCTTCTTGGTCTTGCTACAGCAGGGCTTGTTGCCCTTGCTGGTCTTACCGCTCTTGCTGCACTTGGGCTTATCACAGCAGGGCTTGTCGCAGTCCTTTCCGCACTTGCTGGCCGACGCATTCGGGCACTTGCCCTTCTTGCCGGTTGACTTGCAGCCAGGCAGCGTGGCCGACATCAGGAAAGCGCACGCCAAAACCAGAGTCACCTTCGCAAACTTGTTGAACATTCGGTTAGCCATCAAAGAATCTCCGTGAGTGAATCACAAGAGGCCACGCCCGATTTGTGATCGGGTGCCCCCGCTAGAATGCCGTGCGCGTCTGCACGGTCGTCAGTGACGTCGCGGAAACACCCACGACACAGCCCCCTACCTTACCATGACCGTCCCAGCCGTGGAAGTGCCGTACGGGCACAGTCGGCGTTGTTACATGTCGGAAACAGTCAGATTCCTGGAGTTTTTCTGTGGGGTCGATTCCATCGGATTCGGGGTGTTGACCGATTCCGCTCCCTGCCCGGCGTTGTCAGAGGGCTGAATCGTGGCGTAGCGACTCCAGCGGGCAGCCATCACAGCGCGCCAGGGTTCGGCAATGGTCCTTGCCTAGTTTGACAAGAAGCGCGTGGAACTCATTGAACAGCCTCGAACTGGGGGCAAGCTCTTGGTGGAACAGCCCGCGGACGGTCCCGTAGTCTGCATCTTCGGTGACAAGAAAGTGCCGACGCAGGACACGTTTTGTGTAGGCGTCTACTACGAAGGTGGGGCGATTTCCGGCATACAGCAGAATCGCATCGGCCGTTTCAGGGCCGAGACCGTGGATCGCGTTCAGCCGGCGTCGTGCTCCATCGAGGTCACCACTGAGCATGTCGGAGAGTGACCCGTTGTGGTCGCGAAAAAGCACGTCCACAAACGCGGACAACCGCTTCGCCTTGACCCGGAATGTCCCGGAAGGTCGGATCAAATCCTCCAGCGTTGGTCGGGGAAGGTCTCGCAGAGCCGAGAACGAGAGGGCGTCTGCCTGTTTCAACCGTGCGATCGCCTGCTCGACGTTGCTCCATGAGGTGTTTTGCGTGAGGATCGCACCGATGACGATCTCCGTGTTCGTGTCGCCCGGCCACCAATGCTGAGGGCCATACGCCGTGAGCAGACGGTCGAAGATATCGCTGAGCGGATTGGCTATTGGTTTGTGGGGCACTGTTGTTTCCGTGGTGCTTGCGTCGATAGTCCGTGCGGCTTTCCCGGATTTTCGGAAAAGCACTTGTCGTCGACGCGATTCGTCGGCACGATAGGCAGACTATGGCAGACGCACAAGCAACAAAAAAACCCGGACCCTCGCGGGGGATCCTGGCGCGCCCGCTGGATGCGTTGGTATTCTTGCTGCCGCTGATTCTTTGTTACGAGGTGTCTTCGTTCACGCAGCGTGATCGGGTGATCGCCTCGGACCTGTTGCAGCGGTTCGTGGAACTGTTTGGTCCCGCCGGGATGTGGGCACCGGGGATTGTCGTCGTGGTGATCCTGTTGGCCACGCACATGGCGTCGGGGGAGCGTTGGCGGATTCACTGGCGGCACGTGGGGTTGATGTATATCGAGGTCGTACTGTTGGCCGCGCCGCTGCTGGTGCTCAACTGGACGCTGCCTATGATCGGCGGCTCGTTATTCGAGATGGAGACGTTTCATCGGATCGCGATGGGGCTCGGTGCCGGCGTGTATGAGGAGATGGTGTTCCGGCTGATTCTGATTTCCGTGCTGGTGATGGTCGGAAGTGACCTGTTTCACCTGGATCGTATGCCGGTGGCGGTGGTCGCCGTGTTGGTGTCGGCGCTGCTTTTTGCGGGGCACCACCACAAGCCATTCGGTGCCGAAGATTTCGCGATCTCGCCTTTCTTGTTTCGATCGTTGGCGGGGGTGTATCTTTCCGTCATTTTTTGGTATCGCGGTTACGGTTCCGCGGCCGGCTGTCACGCGGCGTACAACGTGGCGATCGTGCTGATGGTGGATTGATCGAGTGGCACCATGTTGATCGGTGAAAAGACGGCGCTTGGCGATATTGTCGCGGCTTATTGGCCGGTGCTGGCGGCGTCGTTTCTGGTGTCGCTACTGGCGACGCCTGCGTGCCGGCGTGTGGCACTATCGCGAAAGCTTGTGGATCGTCCGGACGATTTTCTCAAACCGCACGAAAAACCCATCCCGTACTTGGGTGGCGTGGCCATTTTCTTGGGGTGGGCGGTTGGTGTGGGGTTGTCCTTGGTCCTGTTTGATTCGGCCAACGGTCACACGACCGGCGGTCGTGAGCCACACGCGGCACCCACGATTGATCGCACGATGATGATCGGGATTCTGATTGCCGGTGCGGCCACGATGTTGCTCGGGCTGTTTGACGATCTGCGTATGGCGTCGCCCAAGGCCAAGCTGATTGGTGTGGCGGTTGTCACGGCGCTGCTGATGTACGTGGGGCTTGGGGATGACACGATTGTCGTGCTGCTGCGATCGACGGCGACGCAGCCGGAGAGTTTTCCAGGTTGGTTGATATTGGTTTACTCCGTGCCGATCACGCTGTTCATCACGCTCGGTGCGTGCAACGCGACGAACCTCATTGACGGCGTCGATGGGTTGTGCAGTGGTGTTTTGGGCATCATCTCGGCCGGGTTTCTGGCGCTGGCGATTCATCTGCACACCTGGGGTGAGTGGTACGTCTGGGACGCGCAGCGCGTCACGCTCTGCCTCGCCATGCTCGGGGCGGCGCTGGGTTTCTTGCCCTACAACCGCAACCCCGCCAAGATTTTCATGGGAGACGCCGGTTCCATGCTGCTCGGGCTCAACGCGGCTATCCTGCTGTTGCTGTTCGCGAAGTCCGGTGCCATCAAATGGATCATGGGCTCGGTGATGGTGTTTGGGTTGCCCATCGCGGACATGGCGCTGTCGCTCGTGCGGCGCTGGCGCAACCAAAGACCGCTCATGGAAGGGGACCGCAGTCATTTTTATGACCAACTGCTGGATCGCGGTTGGCCGGTGAAGCGCGTCGTGCGCGTGAGCTATGCGCTCGCGGCGATGTTCGCGATCGTCGGCTGCTCGCCGGCTTGGCTGCGCACGCGCTACATGATGCCGCTGTTCCTGTTCGTCATGCTGCTCGTGGCATTGGCCGTGAAGAAGTTCAAAATGGTCCGCCTGGATCGCGACTGACACCGTTTCCCAAAGGATACCCTGCCCAAGCTGACGCCCATCCCAATAAGGACGCCTTTCCCAACAAGTACCCCTTTCCCGAAACGAATACCTTTTCCGAAAAATCAGCCGTTCCCGCTTGCTTCCCTCCTTCCAAGGCGGGGAGCAAGAAGTCGAACAGCTTTCGTGGCAACGACACAAGGGCCACATAGCCGCCTCTCCCGTAGGTAGGGCACTGCCCGCCGTTTTACTGCTTTTCGATTCTCTCTCGGTGGCCCATGTAGGGGCGGAGTGCTTCGGGGATGGTGATGGTGCCGTCGGCGTTTTGGTTGAGCTCCAGGAGCGGAATCAGCACGCGCGGTGAGGCGATGACGGTGTTGTTGAGCGTATGGCAGTGTCGTACCTTCTTCGCGCCGTCGCGGTAGCGCAGCTTCAGCCGCCTTGCCTGGAACTCATAAAACCTGGAGGCCGAGTGCGTCTCACCCCAGCCGTTGCGCGAGGGCATCCACGCCTCGATGTCGAACTTCTGCACCTGCCCCATGCCGAGATCACCCGTGCAGACCTCGACCACGCGGTAGGGCAGCCCGATGCGCTGCATCATGTCTTCCGAGTTTTGCAGAATCTCATGATGAAACTTGATGCTCTCGGCCTCATCATTTTTGCAGACGATCACCTGCTCGACCTTCTCGAACAAGTGAATGCGGTACAAGCCGTGCGTGTCCTTACCCGCAGCACCGGCCTCTCGGCGAAAGCAGAGGCTGGTCGCGCAGGTTTTCTTGGGCAGGTCGGCTTAGCTGAGGATTTCGTCGGAGTGGTAAGCCGTCAGCGGCACCTCGGCCGTACCGACCAGCGATTTCTCGTCCCGTTCGCAGAGGTACGCCTGATCGCGGCCGCCGGGGAAGTAGCCGGTGCCGTACATCACCTCTTCACGCACCAGCACCGGCACCGTCATCGGCACGAAGCCGCGCTCGACCATCATGTCCTGCGCCAGCCGCAGCACGGCCTGATGCAACAGGGCACCGTCGCCGCGTAGGATGTAGTTGCGCGAGCCGGACAGCTTCACGCCGCGTTCAATGTCGATAATCCCAAGCGCCTCACCGAGTGCCACGTGGTCCTTCGGCTCGAAGTCAAACTTCCGCACCGTGCCGACTTGGCGCAGCTCCACGTTTTCGCTGTCGTCCTTGCCGCGCGGGGCCGAGTCCATTGGCGGCTGCGGGATGGTTAGCATAAGCCGCTCGAACTCTTCGAGGACCGGTCCCTCCTCCGCTTCGAGCTCTTTGAGTTTTGGTTTGATTTCCGATAGCCGCTCCTGAATCTTGCCGGCCTCGGCTTTGATGTCGTCGGCGGTCTTGCCGGACTCGATCGCCTTGACGTAGCCGGCCGATTTCGGATTACGCAGCAGCCCGACCAGTTGTCCGCTTTCTTTGACCTCGCCGCGCAGGGCTTCGAGCTCAAGCTGCAGGGCCCGGCGGCGCTGATCCACCTCCAGCAGACGCGGCACGTCGCATTTGATGTGTTTATCGACTGCGCCATGCGTCACAAGAGACGCGTTCTCACGAATAAACTTGATATCGAGCATAACGCGTTAGCGCTCCATCACAGTCGAGTCAGTCGTACAGCCGGGCAGAACCGTGCCCACACAGGCACCCTCACGCGGGTTGTCTCGCCCGAAGATGTTGCGGCGTCGGGTCGGGAAGCCCCGTTCGCCACGGGGGGACCCATGCCGCCGGGGTGCCCCATTCTTCGCCCCAAGGCGAAGGGTGGGGGACGGACCGCACGACCACAATCACAATCCCGTTATGTCCCGCATGTGGCGCGGACTGTCAAGCAGTATGGCGTGGCGTTAGCTGATGGGGTGTCAGACAGAAACGGCGTTTGCTCGTGCGGACGCTACGGCGCGTTCGGGGTCTGTTGTTGGGCGGTGGTTAATAGGCTGTTCAACCGCGATTTGAATCCTTCAAACAGATCGTTGAGGTCGAGGTGGTAGACCTCGCGTCGGCGACGTGCCTCGTCTTGGAGGCCCTCGGCTTGATAACGCGCGACCTCGTCCTGCATGGAGCGGGCAAGTCGGTCGGCTTGGGTTCTGACTTCCTGAAGAACGGACGCTGTAGCGTCGGACTGTGCCTCGGTGAGTTGGTATCGTTTCGAAAATGCCGCAACGTACGCTTGCCATCGGTCTGTCGTGCTCGCACCGCCACGGGCATCGACGCCAGCCGCGGCTTTGTCAGCCTTGTTGGTAATCAGGCTTTCACCGTGCCGCTTCGATACGGAGAACGGAAACCGCTCGGCCA
>JAJRSR010000030.1 GCA_024278695.1 Planctomycetota bacterium
AGCTTCGGTCAACGAATCAACGCTTCTGCCGAACCCATCGCGAAGACGCGAGAGGGCATGGAAGGCGTACGGAAATGACCTGCAGGAAAAACGCTTGACCACAAAACTCTTTCAGGTATGGGGCACCCGATCGCGCGGCGTTATGATGTTCGTATCATGTTCAAATCCAAGGGAACCGCGTGGTGCCACGGAGATCGAGTCACGTTTGGGTCGCAAGAGCCCTTTTTGGTCGTGATTCCCGGTTTCGCCTGCCCTTGCTATATTAGCTGCTTGGGCCGTGGTGCTTTTCGGCCAAGATGTTCCCTAGGAGATGTTGATGGCGTTCGAGAAAGTTGAACCGAAGGTGGATTTCCCTGCGTTGGAGCGGGCGGTGCTGGCGTTTTGGACCGAGCAGCGGGTTTTTGAGAAGCTGCGAGAGATCAACGCGGGCAAGCCGCGGTGGTCGTTTCTCGACGGGCCGATCACGGCGAACAACGCAATGGGCGTCCACCATGCCTGGGGTCGGACGTACAAGGACGCGTTTTGCCGGTACTTCGCGGCCACCGGTCACGAGCTGCGTTATCAGAACGGGTTTGACTGCCAGGGCTTGTGGGTCGAGATCGAAGTCGAAAAACAGCTTGACATCTCCACGAAGAAAGACATCGAGAAGCTCGGTCTGGAGACGTTCACCGAGACGTGTAAGGAACGCGTGCAGAAGTACGCCGTGATCCAGGCAGAGCAGTCGAAGCGGCTGGGCTATTGGATGGATTGGGACAATTCCTACTTCACGATGGCCGACGAAAACAACTACACGATCTGGGGGTTTCTGAAGAAGTGTTTCGATCTGGGGTATCTCTACAAGGGTACGGACGTGATGCCGTGGTCGGGTCGCGCAGGGTGCGCGTACTCACACATGGAGATTGCCGAGGGTCGCAAGCTCGTCGCGCATACAGCCGTCTTTGCGCGATTTCCGATTCGTGGACGTGAGAATGAATACCTGCTGGTCTGGACGACGACACCGTGGACGCTGACGTCGAACACGGGGTGTGCGATCAACGGTGCGTTGGACTACGCGAAGATCAAATCGAAAAAAGACGGCGCGGTGTATTACCTTGCGAAGGATAATCTGAATCACAAGCGGCTGGAGAAGGAGTTCAAGGAAGGCTTCGGATCATCACCCTGGCCCAAGGATGTGCCCAAGCTCAAGACGCTGCATCAGATGTTTCATGAGCAGGGTGGGTATGATGTGCTCGATACGATCAAGGGCGCGGACATGGTTGGCTGGACGTACGACGGTCCGTTTGATGACCTGCCCGCGCAGCAGCATGCGGGTGGGTTTACCGATCCGATTGATCTGATCCCGGCGGCGCAGCGCGACTGGCTAAGCGGCAAGGACGGGCACCGCGTGTTCGATCCCGGCAAGACCTCCAAGGGCGCTGCGTATGTGGTGGCCGGTGAGGGTACGGGCATCGTCCATTCCGCGCCGGGCTGTGGAGACGTGGACCACAAGTGGGGACAGCAACAGAAGCTGGTGGCGATCGCGCCGCTGGATGAGGGTAGCCGGTTTATCGAGGGCTTTGGTAAGTTTTCCGGCTTGCGCGCGACGGACCCGGAGACGGTCGAGGCGATTCTGACGGACCTGCGCGAGAAGGGGATGCTGTTCGCGACGGAGCGTTACCCGCATATTTATCCGCATTGTTGGCGCACGGGTGACGAGCTTGTGTTTCGGCTGGTGGATGAGTGGTACATCTCGATGGATTGGCGCGACGAAATCAAGAAGGTCGCGGCTGAGGTCGAATGGCTGCCGGCATCCATGTACGGCAAGGAGCGTGAGCAGGATTGGCTCACGACGATGAAGGATTGGATGATCTCGAAGAAACGCTACTGGGGCTTGGCGCTACCCATCTGGGAATGCGACAAGTGCGGCGGCGTGGATGTGATTGGCAGCAAGGCGGAGCTGCGCGAGCGGGCCGTGTCGGGTTGGGAGGCGTTCGAGGGGCATTCGCCGCACCGTCCCTATGTGGACGCGGTTAAGATCAAGTGCGGCAAGTGCGGGCATGATGGTGTGTCGCGCATCCCGGATGTCGGCAACCCGTGGCTCGATGCAGGCATCGTGGCCTACTCCACCACGCGCTATAACAGCGATCCGGCGTATTGGGACAAGTGGATCCCGGCGGATCTGATTACGGAGTGCTTTCCGGGGCAGTTTCGTAACTGGTTTTACGCGATCTTGGCCATGAGCACGATGATGGAGCTTGGCAAGAAGAAGCCGCGCCCGCCGTTTAAGACGGTGCTGGGGCATGCGCTGGTGCTCAACGAGGAGCGCCGGGCGATGCACAAGTCGGACGGGACGGCCATCTGGTTTGAGGAGGCGGCCGAGCAGATCGGCGTGGACGTGATGCGGTGGATGTACTGCCAGCAGCCGCCGACGACGGACCTGCCGTTTGGCACGCGGCACCCGGATGAGCTGGTGAAGATTGAGTGCGCCGACGGTACGGTGATTGATAAGACGGTGGATGGCGCGCCGCTCTGCAAGGTGACGTCGGGACCGGCGGATGAGACGCGGCGGCGCGTGTTGATTCCGCTGTGGAATACCTATTCGTTTTTCTGCAACTATGCGCGGCTGGATGGGTTTGATCCGACGGCGGCGCAGGTTCCGTTTGCGGATCGGCAGGATATTGATCGGTGGATTCTGTCGGACTTGCAGTTGTTGATCGCTGATTGTCGCAGCAGTTTTGAGTCGTATGACCTGCCGCCGGTGACGCAGCGCGTGGAGAAGTTCTTGGATCATCTGAGTTCGTGGTACATCCGGCGCAACCGGCGTCGTTTTTGGCGCGGTGTTTCCGAGGGTGATACGGACAAGTTGGCCGCCTATCAGACATTGTACGAGGTGCTGACGAAGCTGACTCAGGTGATGGCGCCGATCGTGCCGTTTGTGACGGAGACGATGTACAAGAATCTGGTGGCCGACCAGGTGCCGGATGCGCCGCAGAGCGTACACCACTGCTCCTATCCGGAGAAGGATGCGTCGCGCGTGGATCATGCGTTATCGGAGCAGATGGCGGCGCTTTTGCGCATCGTGTCTTTGGCTCGATCCGCGCGGAAGGATTCCAAGCTGAAAGTACGGCAGCCCTTGGCTGAGCTGCGCGTGGTGGCGGCCGATGATGTGGAGCGGCGGGCGGTCGAGCGTTTTGCGGATCATTTGTTGGAAGAGTTGAATGTGAAGCGCGTGACGGCGATCGCGTCGGCCGATGATATCGTGAGCGTGTCCGTCGAGGTGAACATGAAGGCGCTGGGGCCGAAGTTCGGCAAGAAGGCGCGTGCGGCTCGTGAGGTGTTGGAGGCGTTGGATGGCGGCGCGGTCGAGGCGGCGTGGGATCGCGGTGAGACGGTCAGCGTTGTCGTTGATGGTGATGAGGCGGTCGTGGACCGGGAAGACGTCGCGTTCAATAAGACATACGGCGATGACTGGGCCGGTGCCGCAGACGGTAAGACGGTGACGCTGATCGACAAGCGTGTGACGCCGGAGTTGAAGAACGAGGGTCTGGCCCGTGATATTGTTCGGAACGTGCAGAACCTTCGGAAAGACGTGGGGCTTGATATTGAGGATCGGATTCGGTTGGGCTTGGTGACGGAATCGGCGGCGCTTTGCAGTGCGGTGGCGCAGTGCCGGGCGTATATTGCGGACGAGACGCTGGCGGTGGACATTGCCTCGGAGCCGGTGGAAAATGGGTTGGGTGAGGCGGTCGTCCCGATCGACGGTCCGGATCACGCGTTGAGCATTAGCCTGAGCAGGGTGGGTTGAGGAAGCGGTTTTTGTAGAACGGTACGGGGGTAGTACAGAAGCATGACAACAAACCAGAATGATTCTTGGCGTGCGCACGCGAACGACCCGGTGCCGCCTGCGCCTTACGGTCGGTCAAGTGGTCCTCATTGGCTTACGATGCTTGGCGTCTGGGCGATGGTGTTTCTGTTCGTGTGGTTCATGATCGTGCCGACGGTGTCTTCGCCGCCGCACGGTGGTGGTTATGAGGCTCAGGCTCTGACACCGCGTGGCGATCTCGCGGCTGATGAACAATCCACGATTGATGTCTTTGAGCGTGTGTCGCCGTCGGTGGTGTTTATCAGCAGCTCGGAGCTACGGCGCAGCATTTTTAATCTCAATGTGTTCGAGATTCCTCGCGGTTCGGGCTCGGGGTTTATCTACGACCGTGAGGGGCATATTGTTACGAACCTGCATGTGATCCAGGAGGGGTCCCGTGTGACGGTGACGCTGGCGGATCATTCGGAGTATCCGGCCCGGGTGGTCGGCGGCACGTTCGACAAAGACCTGGCCGTGCTGAAGATCGACGCACCGCCGGAAAAACTGGTAGCGATCGCGATGGGCGCGTCAAACAACCTTCGGGTTGGGCAGAAGGTGTTGGCCATCGGTAATCCGTTTGGTTTGGATCAGACGCTCACGACCGGTGTGGTGAGCGCACTCGGTCGGGAAATCGAATCGATCTCCGGTCGTCCGATTCATGACGTGATTCAGACGGATGCGGCGATCAACCCCGGCAATTCGGGCGGTCCACTGCTCGACAGTGCTGGCCGCGTGATTGGCGTGAACACGCAGATTGCCAGCCCGACGGGGGCGAATACGGGCATCGGGTTTGCGGTACCGGCCGATATCGTCAACCGCGTCGTGCCGCAGATTATTAAGTACGGTCGTGTGATTCGCCCTGGGCTCGGGATCATGCCGGCCGCCGATCGGATTGCGCGTCAGCTCGGTATTTCTAGCGGTGTTTTGGTTGTCGAGGTTTCTGTGGGCAGCGGTGCGGATCGCGCGGGCCTGCGCGGTACGGTGGTCACGCGGCATGGTCGTATTCATCAGCTTGGTGATATCATTACGCATGTGGATGGCGAGCCGATCGTGGACAAGAACTCGCTCTATGATGCGTTGGAGAAGCACGAAGTCGGCGACGAGGTGAACATCACGTTTATTCGCGGCAATCAGCGCGAGCAGGCTACGGTGGCGTTGCAGTCGATGTAGATCGGGTGGAGTTCGACTGACCCATCGGTCCGTCCCCCACCCTTCGGGCGTACCCGAAGCATGGGGCACCCCGCGTTGTCCGTTGTTGACCTTAATGGTGCGGTAATTGGAAGGCGCGGCTCATGAAGATCGATATCCATACTCATATTCTCCCCGAGAATTGGCCGAACCTGCGCGAGCGGTATGGTTACGGCGGGTTTGTGCGGTTGGAGCATCACAAGCCGTGTTGCGCGAAGATGTTTGTGGATGATCGTTTCTTTCGGGAGGTTCAGGACAACTGTTGGTCACCCGCGGTGCGGTTATCCGACTGCGATCGTGACGGTGTGACGATGCAGGTGCTCTCCACCGTGCCGGTGATGTTTTCTTACTGGGCGAAGCCGCAGGACACGCTCGACCTCTCGAAGATTCTCAACGACCACATCGCCGGGATCGTGCGGGATTATCCGGGTCGGTTTGCGGGGCTTGGTACGTTGCCGATGCAGACTCCGGACTTGGCGGTTGCGGAGCTTGAGCGGTGTGTGAAGGAGCTTGGGCTTTGTGGCGTGCAGATCGGGTCGCACATTAACGATTGGAATCTCGACGCGCCGGAGGTTTTCACCGTGCTGGCGGCGGCCGAGGAGCTTGGCGCTGCGGTGTTCGTACACCCGTGGGACATGATGGGGAAGGAGCGGATGCCGAAGTATTGGCTGCCGTGGTTGGTGGGTATGCCGGCGGAGACGTGCCTGGCCGTGTGCTCGATGATCTTCAGCGGCGTGTTCGAAAGGCTACCGAAACTGCGCGTCTGTTTTGCGCATGGCGGCGGATCATTCCCCGGTACCATCGGACGCATCGAGCATGGGTTTCACGTTCGACCGGACTTGTGCGCATCGGATAACAACGTGAACCCACGCGACTACCTCGGGAAGTTTTATGTGGATTCACTGGTCCACGATGCGACCGCGCTACGGTACCTGATGGACCTTGTTGGCTGCCACCGCATCGCGTTGGGTACGGACTACCCGTTTCCGCTTGGTGAGCTAACACCGGGAGCGATGATCGAATCGATGGGCGATCTTTCCGCTGAGGTCAAAGCGCGGCTGCTATCGGGGACGGCCAGGGAGTTCCTTGGGCTTGCTGCGCACTAGCACGGCGGGATGGGTTTAGCTCGGCGGTGTCTGGGCCTGGGGGCATCTGGCTGCGTTACGCCTCTGGCGGTTCGTCGTTGGGCGTGGCTTTTCCTGATCCCGGTTTGTCTTTGACTTCGATCAGCTCCAGCCGAGCCTCGCGGAGCAGTTCGGATCCCGACCAGAGGTGGACGCGGTATTCCCCCGGCTCGGGAAAGCGCAACCCGTTGAACTGCAACGCCAGATGGGCAATCGCCCGCGGGTTTTTGAAATCGAGCATTCCCTTGCCTTCGACGAGCGGCGGTCGGGCGTCGTTGCCGTCGGCGATGCGGATGGTCAGTTCGGTCTTGCCGTGGCCGTCGGTCATGGTGACGAAGACGGCCATCGCCGGATGGGAGGCGGGAAACCGCCGGGCGTGGATCTTGCTGAACATTCCGATCAGCGACACCTTTCCGGTCAAACGGTCGGTGATGATCTGGTCGCAAACGGTGAGCGCTAGCACGTCGGGTTTGGGAAGGTTGTCTGCCATGTGTCTTTCCGCCTGATTAAACAGGGTGTCGCCGCCTCTTGTGGGGGTTTTCTGACGCTCATGCTACCCGCCGGGCGATCATTTGAACACTAGGTCGGGGGCTTTTTGGCGCGATGTTTGGCATCGGGTTCATTCCGTCGCCTGTGGTTTGAAGGTGGGTCAGTTTTGCGGCACAATAGGTCCCGGTGAGTTGCCCGTGTTATCGCAACCCGCTGGTAGTGCGGCGGTGTCGATAGAAAAACTGACGCTCGATTGCGACAAGATCATTAAACGTGGGGTCTGCCAAGCGGACCCGATGCTTCTCGAACCCAAGAAAGCCCAAGCTCATGAAAGTGCATGAATACCAAGCTCGTGAACTGCTCGTAGAGGCCGGCGTGCCGGTGCCCGCATCACACGTCGTGGAGACGGTGGATCAGGCCGTGAAGGCGTTTGATGCCATCGGCGGTCGATGTGTAGTCAAGGCCCAAGTCTTTGCTGGTGGTCGCGGTAAGGCCGGCTTTGTGAAGCTCTGCGACGACGCGAATGCCGTGCGCGAGGCGGCCGAGTTCATGCTGAGCAACCGTATGGTCTCCAATCAAACCGGAGCCGAGGGTATCGCGGTGAAGAAGCTGCTCATCGCGGCGGCCGTGGATATCGAGAGCGAGTATTACGTCGCCGTTGTGATGGACCGCGCCAAGCGGTGCCCGGTAGTGATGGTGTCGAGCGAGGGCGGCGTCGAGATCGAGGTGGTCGCTGAGAAAAACCCGGACGCCATCCACAAACAGTGGCTCCACCCGCATCTCGGCTTGCTGGGTTTTCAGACTCAGAAGCTGGTGGCGGGCTTGGGCATTACGGACAAGGCGCAGGCCAAGGCTGCCGGTAAGGTCATCCGCGGCTTGGTGGATGTGTTCTACAAGTACGACTGCTCCCTGGCGGAGATCAACCCGCTGATCCGCACACCGGACGGTGAGATTCTCGCGATCGACGCGAAGATGAACTTCGACGACAACGCAACCTTCCGCCACAAGCGCTTGCAGGAGATGTTCGACCCGAGCGAGGAAAACGCGATGGAGTTGCGTGCGCAGGAGCACGACCTGTCGTACATTCCGCTCGACGGCACGATCGGTTGCTTGGTGAACGGCGCGGGTTTGGCGATGGCCACGATGGACATCATCAAGCTACACGGCGGTGAGCCGGCCAACTTCCTGGACGTCGGCGGGTCCGTCACGAAGGAAGGTGCCATCGAGGCGTTTCGGATTATTCTTTCAGACAAGAGCGTCAAAGGGATTTTGGTCAACATCTTCGGCGGCATCGCCAAGTGTGACACCATCGCCGAGGCGCTGATCGCCGCCGCCAAGGAGATCGGCTTTACGGTGCCGGTCGTGGTTCGGCTTGAAGGCACGAACGTCGAACGCGCTCGTGAGCTTCTCAAAGAAGCCAACCTCGACGTGCTCATTCCCGCAGCCGACCTGGAAGGTGCGGCCGAGCAGATCTGTAAGCAAGTAGCGTAAGGGTTACGGCTCGCTGTAGTTGTGAGGATCGCTATGATGGCGCGATAGGTTGCGCGCACCATACTTGAGGTATTTCCGCGCTCACAGTGCTATGCACACGGCACGGAACCGTCGCCTGTGTCCGGTGGTTGGACAGATGCATGGAGGAGCCTTTCGCTATGGGAATCAATCACCGCATCCCAGCGTTTACGCTCATCGAGGTGCTGGTTTCGATCGCGATCTTGGGTGTGCTTATCGCGTTGCTCTTGCCCGCGATCGGTCGGGCGCGAGATCAGGCCAAGCTGACCCAGTGCGCCACGAGCATGCGTTCCATCGGGCAGGCGCTGTTCGTTTTCGCCGGAGAACACCGGGACCGCCTGCCGCTCAACATACGTCCGTGGCATGAGGTTGAGCTCGATAGCCGAAGCACAACACTTCGCCGTTCTGGCGGGGATCAGTGGGCATGGCAGCTTCACCGCGTTCTGGGTCAGACGACACCACCCTGGCTGGCTGATCTGCGCTGTCCGACGGCCGCGTTAGGTTTTCCGACGGACGACCGAGGTGCGGACTACGATCCCGAAGCCCGCCCCGGTTCGTGTTGGTTACTCAATGCCTATTGCAGTGATCGGTTGTTGGCCTCGATTCCTGCGCCGGGTCGCGGCGTCCTGGTGCAGGAGAGCGGTGTTTGGGAGTCGATGTCCAGCGATACCGTTGAGTTGGAGTTTCCAAGCCAGCCCTGGCGTTACCCCCATCCGCGCGTCACGTTTAACCGCGGCACCGGGCGTTGGGGTTGGTTGCCGGGTCGGCGGCAGCGTCCGAAGCACAACATCCTCTGGTGCGATGGCCATGTGGATGCACGCGCGGCGCGCACCTGGGAACAGGGCGACGGGAGCCACGGCGCAGACCGCATCAAACACATGCGCTTCGGGCTGCCGGGTAACCACCCGCTAGATCCGTAGTGTGTTTGTGGCAGCGCGTCTTTCGCTCGACACCGGTCACACGAGTGGGTAGAAGGGAAAAACCGATGACAAGAATCTTGCGCCTGATGGCGATCCCGCTGATCGTGGTCGCGGCGAACGGCGGCTGTAGCAAGGATGATGCGCCGACCCCAGCCACGACTGAAGCGCTCCTCAACGACATGCCGGCGATAAGCAAAGACGATTTGTACGGTGAGTGGGCGACGGGTCGTTTCACGAAACTTTCCCGGGCCGATATCCTGGGCAACGTTCGAAAATACATGAGCGTGGACGACGGGTATGGTCTGACGGTGGATATGCTTGCGTCGTTCGAGAAGGCGGTGGCCGTGTTCCTTACTGCGTACGGGTCCACAGACTTTGAGAAGTACCTTGCCTTTCGCGATCCGATGATGATGGCCGGTGCGGATGATCCGCTGGTGCGTCAGCGAATCGAAGCGATGACGCGGACGTGGAATCCGGACTGGGGCGAGCCGCCGTCCGACGGACCCAGTGCGACGCGGTTCGTCTGGCGTATGTACATCGAGGGTGAGCTGTCGGGTGTCAGCGGCGGCGCGTCCATCGAGCGCGTCAAGTGGACATCGTGTCATGTGCATGTGGATTTCCTGCGAAGGGAAGCCGTCGATCCGGACGAGTGGAACCAGAGTGCCACCACCCCGTCACACTTTCTCCACACGTTGGAGGCGCTGCCGGTGGCGGCGGCGCTGCCCAGCGAGGTGAGACCTTTCATTGCGAACCGGCTTTCCGCGGTGGCGATTGCCGATCGCGATGGTGAGTTGGTCTACGCCGACTTCGAGATCATACAAAAGGCCGGTGATCTGCCGCCGCACCCCTTGATGGTGCGGTTCGTCCATGATCGATCAACGGGGCGATGGCTGCCCCACAACATCGTCAAGATCGAAAACGAGCCGCCGCTGTTGCTCATCTGGTGAATGCTCAGGTCGCGATGCAGGCGAGAGCCTGTTTGTCTCGACATTATCAGACAAGGATACCGTCCCTGTAACATGCGCTCTTTTTGAGGCGCATGGGACGCATTTCGGTGGCGGTCTGTTCGACTTTCGCGCATGATTATCGGCCCGGTCGTTCCCATGCGGTTGGGTCGGGTTTTCCCGGCGCTGTGCTGGGTGATTTTCTGCTCGCGGCTGCCGATAAGACTGGCGACGTGTATCTCGTTGCGAATCGGGCTGACCGCCGTGGGTTTGTTGGGCCAAAGCAATGGTCCGGTCGTTCTTTCGAGCGGTTTGGTGTTGGTGTCGCGCGGGTGCGTCTTGTTGGCTTTGGGGCGAACGGTCCGAGTCAGACGTGAATGCATGATGTCAACATCGCCACCCTCGGGAGACGCGTAACGTGGAAGCTGCTATTAAAATGTCGGAATCAGATCACGGACACGGTAAGCCGCTGAGCACTGCGGATCGCGGGGCCATCGTGCTCGGCGTGATCGCGATGGGGCTGTTGATCTATAACCACCTGACATCGCATCACGGCGGAGGGCACGGTAGCGCGCACGCGCACGCACCGAGTATGTTCGCTGTGCTGCCGTTTGTCGCGCTGCTGCTGTGCATTGCGGTATTGCCGTTGATGTCGGCCACCGAGCATTGGTGGGAAAGCAACAAGAACCGGTTGATGGTGGCGTTGGGGCTTGGCGGGGTGACGCTCGTGTACTACGCCGTGACCTCCGGCGCGGGTAAGGTCGTGAGCATTCTCGATCACGCGTTGATGGCCGAGTACATCCCGTTCATCGTGCTGCTGTTCGCGTTGTA
>JAJRSR010000031.1 GCA_024278695.1 Planctomycetota bacterium
GATTTCAACGGCGATGCCTTCGTGGACAATCGAGACTGGCAGTTTATCTCCGACAATCTACTAACGACTGACATGGTCTCTTGCTGCAACACGACAGCAAGTGCGGGGGCAGGCTCTATTGTGGAAATCAGCGTGGCCGAGTTGAACGATTCGGGGCGAGGGAGGCTGGGCGTCGCGGACCTGAACCAAGACGGCTGGGTCGATCAGGCTGACGTCGAGTTGTTCAGTGCAGCAATGTCCGGCACGGGGAGATTCCCACCGAAGTCCCAGCTCAGGCGACCACGGGGTACGCGTTCGTTGCGCGGCGAGTAAGGCAGCCAGCCCAATGCGTTCGTTCCAATGCGTTCGTTATTGGCTCATTCAAGCGTCACGGGTGCACGTTCGCCTTAGTTCTTCCGCCAGAGTGTGCCGTCGGCGCGGTCTTCGAGCGTGATCGCTTGCTCTTGGAGCAGGTCGCGGATCATGTCGGCCGTGGCGAAGTCTTTGTTCCCGCGCACATGCTGGCGAACCTTGAGCAACACCTGCATGATGGTATCCGCGAGACCATCGTCTTCTTCGCCCTGCTTCTTCGGCGGTGCCAAGAAAACGCCGGTCAGGCGACCGAGCCCGACGACGCAGTGCGCAGCACCGAGCAGTTCGACCTTCAATTCAGCGGGCGCGGTGCCGGACTCAAGCTTTTTGGATTCTATAAAACGGTTGATAGCGGTAGCGCACTCGAACAAGGCTGCGATCGCCGCACCGGTGTTGAAGTCGTCGTCCATCGCCGTGATGAACCGGTCCGTCGTTTCAGCGGAGACCCCTTTCAACCCATCCTTGGCAGGAGAAGGCGCTGTTGCAACCGCAGCGGATTCAGACGAAGCGACTAGCGGCTCTGCGACAATCGGGGGAACGTCCTCGTAAGGCGACGAGCCGGTGATGCGCTCGACGCGCTCAAAGAGCCTGTGGAAGGTGTCCAGCGCTTTGCGTTTGGCATCTAGTGCGGTCTCGGAATACTCAATCGGGGAGCGGTAGTGCGTGGATAGAATCAGGAACCGAAGTAGCTCGCCGGGGACTTCCTCCAGCAGAACATTGAGCGTCATTTTCGCGAGAATCGCCTGCATTTCCGGGTCGGACTTGGATATCTTCTTGGTATTAAATCGCGTCAGCCCGTTGTGCATCCAGACGTTCGCAAAAGGCTTTCCGGACGCCGCTTCCGACTGAGCGATCTCGTTTTCGTGGTGCGGGAAGATCAGATCCATGCCCCCGCCGTGGATGTCGAACGTATCCCCGAGGTAGCGCATAGCCATCGCGGAGCACTCGATGTGCCAGCCGGGGCGACCCTTGCCCCACGGCGCGTCAAACTTCACGATGTCCGGCTCGCTGTCCTTCGCGGCTTTCCAGAGCGCAAAATCACCGGGGTTTCGTTTCTGCGTGGATTGAAGGTCACGCTGCCCTTCTTGGTCTGCGACATCGCGGTTGGATAGCTTACCGTAGCCGTCGTGCCTGGTGACGTCGAAGTAGACGTCGCCGTTGGCGGGGTAGGCCACCCCCTTATCAATGAGGCTCTGGATGATATCAACGATGTCGCCGATGTGCTCCGACACCTTGGGCATCATGTCGATGCCGACGACATCGAGCTTGGCCATGCTATCGACGTAATCCTTCGTGACGCGTTCGGCCAACTCGAAGACGGTCGTGTTCTGAGCGGCGGCCTCGGTAATCAGTTTATCATCGACATCGGTGATGTTCACAACCCAGTTCACGTCATAACCGCGAAAGGTAAGGTAGCGTTTGACGGCATCGAAAATGATCGGACCAACGGCGTGGCCCAGGTGGCTGGGCTTGTAGACCGTGGGGCCGCAGAGGTAAATCCCGACCTTGCCGGGCGCGACCGGCGTGAAGGGTTCTTTTTTCTTCGTCAACGTGTTATAGATCAGTAGTGCCATCAGCGCGTCACTTTCGAGTTTCGTTGGAATCTTATATGCGGGTTGGTTTAGCTCGTTCTCGGATTACGGTGCGTTTTCGACACCTAATGCCTAGTCTAGCCTATCGAATCACGCTAGCCCGTTGTGCGTCCTTTCAGCATCACGACAGCCGAGCAGGCGATGGCGTCAGCCACACCCAGCGGCCCCAGGCCTTCGTTCGTCTTTGCCTTGACGCTCACGCAATCGGACGGGAGCCCCACCAAATCTGCGATGCTCTCACCGATGGTCCTCTTGAATGGCGTCAGCTTCGGTTGCTCTGCGTGAACGATCAGGTCAATGTTAACCGGATCGAATCCGGCACCGCGAACACGCTCCATGGCGTCTTTGATCAGCACGCGGCTATCGGCGTCTTTGTATTTGGGGTCCGTATCGGGAAAAAGGTCCCCGAGGTCCGGCAGACCGGCGGCCCCGAGCAGGGCGTCAGTAACGGCATGCAGGACGACATCGGCGTCGCTGTGCCCAAGCAGCCCCTTGGGGTGATCGATCTCAATACCACCGACGACCAGCCGCCGCCCCTCGACGAGGCGATGAATGTCGTATCCGATACCGACCCTAGCGCTTTCGGCCACAGTAGCGTCCTTTCAATGGTTCCGCCCGACCAACGGACCCCGTTCACAGGCGGTCCGATAGCTGGAAACCTGAGAGGTTATGGGGAGCGAGGCGGAGTGGCAAGACGAAAAGGTGCGGGGTTCATGGGGGCATTATCGGCCTGCATGAAGAATCAGTGGCATCTTACGGCCGTGCGCCCTTGCCTTGCCCCTTGTTGGGGGCATAAAGTAAGGCGTGCTGACGGGCTGAGCGCTTTTGGCCTGCGCGTCCAGCCGAACGTCAGTTGGGGGGCTCACGAATGAGATTGGCCGGAGAAGACAGTATGGTAAAGCAGCGAGCATTTAGTCATTTGGAGTGGGTTGGGTTGGTTGCCGGTGTCATCACCGCGCTCGTCATGGTCACAGGGTGCCCCAGTACCGCACCCCCGGCTGGCGATCCACCACCGGGGCTACCAACACCGGACCCAGACGCCGATGCTGATGGCGTCACCGACGCGGACGATTTGTGTGCGGACACACCGGCCGGAACGGCTGTGGATAACGACGGGTGCCCTACTACCATCGTGGTGGACCCCGATCTGGATGGCGACGGCGTTCTGAATGCTGACGACAACTGCGCCAACACGGGACAGGGCGTCAACGTCGATGCCGACGGCTGCCCGGTTAGCACTCCGGGAACACCAGACACAGACGGCGACGGCGTCAACGACGATGTCGATCAGTGCGAAGGCACGCCCGCTGGTGTCACAGTTGATGTAAACGGGTGCCCTGATTCCGAGAGGGATAGCGACGGTGATGGCGTCAACGATGACATCGACATGTGCCCGGATACTGACGCCAACAAGGACGTTGACAACACGGGCTGTGCGGCCAACCAGCTCGACGGTGATCGTGACGGTGTGACCGACGACAACGATGAGTGCCCGGATTCCCCGGCCGGGGCGCGCGTCGATCCCACCGGCTGCACAGTGACTTCCCCGCCGGGTGGCGGCGGCGGTCCTCCGCCCCCTACTCCAGCAGAACCAGTCTGCGGCGATGGCACGATCGAAGGTGCGGAGACATGCGAACCACCGAACACGGCGACGTGCAACAGCACGTGCCAGATCATCGCCAGCGGTAGCTTCAGCGCGGACGCCTGTGCGGACGCGGCACCGATCATCGGCGAGGGTGCATTCGAGTTTGATAACACCGCGGCCACCCAGGACGGTCCGGGGCATCGCGATTGCGTCAATGAAGGCCAGGACAACATGGATGGTGATGTGTGGGCATGCTGGACGGCACCCTGCACGGCGACCGCCTTTGTTCAGACGTGTGGACTGGCCACAATCGATACTAAACTTGCGGTGTACGAAGGCTGCGACTGCCCGGTAGCCGACGCGACGCTGCTTTCCTGCAACGATGACCGATGCGACCTCCAGTCTATCGCGACATTCGAAGCCCAGGCCGGCCAGCAATACCTCATTCGCGTCGGCAGTTTTGTCGGCTCGGAGTTGGGAACCGGAGCGGTTAGCCTTACTTGTGGGTTGGACTCGTGTACGGCAACATCCGGTGCCTGCACCGAAGAAAACGGGTCGGCCGGCTGTAGCGACGAGAGTTGCTGCGAAACGGTGTGTGCGATCGACTCATTCTGCTGCGACACGAACTGGGACAGCGTCTGTGTGGAAGAGGCGGCCGGCCTTTGCTCGGGTTCGTTTTCAGCGTGTGCTCGTGGTGCGGGAGCCTGCACGAACGGCGATGAAGGCAACGGCACACCGGGTTGTAGCGATATTGATTGCTGCAACACCGTTTGTGCTGAAGACCCGTTCTGCTGCCTGAACGCTTGGGATAACCTTTGTGCCGAGCAAGAGGCGCGGTTCTGCCGGAGCACATGCGGAGTCGATGCGGGCGATTGCTTTGCGGTCGGCGGCAACGGCTCACCGGGCTGCGAGAGCACGGATTGTTGTGCGGAGGTCTGCACACGTGACCCGCTATGTTGCAGCGGAGAATGGGATGCGGTTTGTGCTGAAGCGGCTGTCGAGTTTTGCACACCGTAGCGAACACACGGTGCGAGGTAGCTGGCAAGTTTGTTCCAGCGAGACAGCCTGATGGGTTTGTAGGGGCGTTGGCGCGGACCCTGCTGGTGCCAAGGTTCTGGCACTGGAGGGGTCCGCGTCTGTATACCCTA
>JAJRSR010000032.1 GCA_024278695.1 Planctomycetota bacterium
CGCACTTTTCTCCTGTTCGAGCCGCATGACCAAGTTAGGGTCAATGTCGCTGATCTCCAGCAGTGGATCGCCCTCGTCAACGAGGCTGCCCTCCTGAACCCACCAGCGAACGATACGTCCATTGATGGGCGCTTCGATCTGTTGCTGTCGTTCGAGCGGCGCGTAGGCAATGACCCGCCCGATGCCACGGAGGTTTTGTTGCCAGGGTGCGAACAGCAACAAGAAGGGGCCGACCACAAAACAAGCACCCATCACGATCGCCGCGCGAATCATCCAAGGCGACGAACGGACCATCGCCATCGCCTTCGATTTTTTATCGTAAAATAAAATACCGCCGCGCTCTAGGATGAAGTGCGCTTGCGTTGCGTTCATGATGTTTGCATCTCCGAATCCCGTTTGGTGCGATTGTCGACCACGCCTTGCGGCGGTCTGTTGCCGTTCAACCTGACCGTCCGCCGAATCTCGCCATAGGGACTGCTAGGTCGACTCATCACGATGAGTGTCCAGCCGTTGTCCGGCCGGACGAGCGCTGCCAGGACTTGGTGACGTTCGTCGCTGTCGAGATCGTCGAGAAAGTCATCGAGGACGATCAGACGGGGTTTGCCCGCAATGGCGCGTGCGAGCATCAGTCGGCGCGCCAACCCGGATGAGAGCGGGCTTCCTGTCGAAGACACCTTGGTGTATATGCCTTCGGGTAGCTCGCGGATTTCGTCGATCATGCCGACCGCCTCGAGCGCGGCACGCACGTCAGCGTGGGATACCTCCGGGCGGCCCATGCTCACGTTTTCTTGAATCGTGCCATCGATCATCTCGATGCCCTTGACGACTGCCATTTGGCTTCGCAGCGATTCAAGGCCGATCTCGCGGAAGTCGACACCGTCAATCTCGAGTCGCCCCATGGTCGGTGTCCGAAGCCCGTAGAGCAATTCCACGAGGGTGCTCTTGCCCGACCCATGACCGCCCACGATGCGCACCCTTTCGCCGGGTTCCACGGTCAGGTTGAAATCGACCAGAGCGTCGCGTCTTCCTGCGTAGGCGAACCTCACGTCGGTCAGCTTGAGCTTGGCACCCGATGCTGACGGTGTGACCGGTTGACCGGTGTCCCGTTCCAGTTTCAGATCCTGAAGTTGACCGAGCTTGTCCACCGCAGCGAGCAAGTCATAGAAGCTCTCCAGTTTCTGTCCAAGCTTCGCGAACGATACCAAGACGATTGAGACGATCAGCTCGGCGGCGACGAGTTGGCCCAGGGTGAGTTGGCCGTTGATAACCAGCCAGCCGCCCAAGGTCAGCAGCGCGGTCGCGGCGATTACTTGCAGCGCTAGAGAACAGACAATCTGCCG
This sequence comes from Planctomycetota bacterium, assembly GCA_024278695.1. Lineage (GTDB taxonomy): Bacteria > Planctomycetota > Phycisphaerae > UBA1845 > UBA1845 > JAJRSP01. The sequence continues at coordinate 1,341 of JAJRSR010000032.1, forward strand.
GAATACGACGCGATAGTGCTGCCGCCGCGCTTCCACGTAGTTCACGGCCAGGACATCAGCACGTTTCTGCGCGAGTTCCGGTCCGCCCGCCTGTTTGAAAGACAGCGGATAGTGGGCGATCTCTTCGAGCGATGCGGCGACCGCGTATTTGGCTTTTGATTCGTTGATCGCGGTACGTAGACCGCCGCGTCCCAGTGCGAAAAGTATGACCAGGATTGCGGTAACCAGCACGACGTCGAACGCCAGCAACAAAGGGTGGTAAAACGCCAGAATCAGCAGCCCAATCGTTGTTTGCAAGACAACGGCGATACCATCGAGCAGCAGCGTTGCGCCGACTTTCTGGACGGTGAGCACATCGAAGAAGCGATTGACCAACTCGGGGCCGTGGTGGCGGTCGAAGGACTCGACATGTACGCGCGGCAAGCGATACCCCAGGTCGGTCACGATACGCACAAACAGGCGACGCTGGAGTATCTCCACCATGTACACCTTCATCGCTCGGATCGCGCCAGCCAACGACAAAAACCCGAACAGCAAAATGCTCAGGATCAGGAGGGGCTGATTCATCCCGCCAAAGGAGACGATGTTGACCAGTGCCTGTACCGCAACCGGCGTGGCTAAAGCCAACACGCCAGCCCCGATTGCAAAGACGACAACGATGGCCATGTCGCGCCGCTCGGGGGCGAGCAACCGCCACAAGCGGCGGAGCGGGCTTAACGTAGATTGTTGCTCAGAAGTCACGGTGCTCTGAATCATCTTGGGAGCCTACGTCTGAAGTGACTGATGCCTAGCTGGCAGGAGTAGAAGTCACGCCCACTGCCCGATACAAGTGGTATTTTTGTGTTGACGTTCTTGACGGATCAGGCATGGCTTCGAGTACCCGTGTTCAGCGAACCGGAGACCTGTGGGCCATGGAGCCTCAACTTGGCACATCAGCGGCCTCGAACGCAGATGTCACAGCTACTTTCCGGCTAGAACTCACCATGAAACCTCTTGCAACCGCCAGCGGGATTGTATCCGGGCGGCGACCATGGAGCAACAACCTGGATACGAACGTGAGGGCCGTTTGGTTCTCGGGTAGGCCTCTGATGGGTGTGATGGCTTCTTGGGGGCGGGCGGATGATAACGCTCTGCGATGGGACGTCGGAACCCACGACGTACATCCCTAGCTCAGCAGTAGGGCGTCACGTTGCCGGCGTGAATGTCGTGGGTTCGGCCGCGTTACAACTTCGCAGGTTGAGTTTTCGGGTTACGGTTTTGTCGTTTTTTGTAGCGCCTTGAGCGTTTGGATTTGTCCGGCGTGGTAGAGGTCGTGCATGGCGGCACCGTGAATGTGGGCGGCTTGTTTGGTGGGGCTTCCGCCCGGACCGGCCGTGAGTTTCGACCAGGATGCGGTGGCGATCGCCTCGCGTAGCACGCGATGCTCCTCGTCCAGGAGCTTGACGAGTTACTTCCATCGTCCATCGGTGAGGTGAGACGAGATGGGGAACCAGTTGCTACCCTTCAGCGGAAACGAGCCGCGTTTCTCGCCCAGAATCCTTCGACGTACGGCATATTTCCAGTACGCACAGTGAACTGCAATCTCAGCGATGTTGTGCCGCTGCGGCTTGGGCCGCCATGTCGCCTGCGTGGCGTTCACGCGGCGAAGCGTGCCGCGAAGCTGCGCTCCGTGCCATGCCTGTTTGTTGTAGGCTTCGTCGAGAAGACGCAACAGCAAGACGCGCTCGATGTCACCCGGTTGTCGTTTCGCCATGTTTTGAAATCCTTATCGGATTACGGTGCTGTTTTCAGAAACGTCGCTCGGCTTTTTGATCCCCTACCCTAACAAGGGTGGTGGAAGTTTTTTCTTGTTCGCGGAACCTCTCCCGATCCCCCCTTGAGTAAGGGGGGAAGAAAGAGGGCCGACCTTGTGAGGGCAGGAATGGACGTCGAGCCGTTTCTGTCATTGTGTGTGGCCGCTCATCATGACGAAATCGCATGACTGATCCGGTGCGGGTTCGATCCAGACCTCCATGCCAGCGGCAAATGCGATGCCGGAGTTCCATTGAAAGGTGAAGCCGTCCGTCGTGGTGAGCATCGCTTTTAGTTCGACGGTGCCGTTGATTGGGTTTCGTTCGTTGACCATGAGCCGCCTACAGAGCGAACCTTCCAATGTCAGGTCTGTCATGACGAAGCCCGTCTCGCCAGGGGCAAAGGGGACCAGCAACAGGCTGCCATCTACAGCCTCTGCCACATAGCTTTTGACTTCGTGCGCAGCGGAGCCGGTGCCGAGTGGCACGCAGCCGGGGCCGGTGAGCTCACCCTGAAGTTGCGCGTAATCTTGAAGGTCTACGCAGCCGTCGCAGTTGGCATCGGCCGAGCCCGCTTGGGCAACCGCATAGGCCAGTGCAGCCAATCCAAGTCCCAATACAACGACGGAACCGCTGAGTCGATTTGAAAGCATCTTTCTCTCCCAAGAATATCAACAGAATGGAATCACCTCGCCCTCGTGGACGAACCATCGCCGCCACGCGAAAGCACTGACGCAGCGATGGCCGCCATTGTAGCGAGGTGTTCGTTGGTTTTGTAGCTTTTTCTTGTGCTACCCGACGATTTTCTTGGGGGTGTATCGCTTTCCGGAACGCCGCGTCGCAGGTCGTGGGCTATTTTTCTACCTTCTTCACGCGGATCATGTAGTTTTCGTCGAGAAAGTCGTCGGTTGGTTGGTTGCTGGTCATTTCGAATCCGAAGCGATGTAGCTCTTTGATCACCGTGGCTTGATTGGCGCGGACGTGCCCCATGATCCACTCTCGGGTGACACCGGGGATTTTGTGGAAATCAACGATGACGATCTCGCCGCCCGGTCGCAGCGCATCATGGAGCGTGCTCATCGTGGCTTCGGGGAACTCAAAGTGGTGGTAGACGTCGCAGATGAAGGCGAGGTCGATCGAGTTGGGCGGCAGGGAGACGGAATCTTCCTTGCACAATACCGTCTCAACGTTTTTCAATCCGGTCTCAGCGATGCGCTTGTCGAGGTGCTCGATGAACTTTGGCGTGACGTCTACGGCGTAGAGTTTTCCGCTGTCGCCGACCGCGTGGGAAATTGGTTCGACGAAGAGCCCCGTGCCCGCGCCGATGTCGGCCACCACCATTCCCGGGGAGAGGTTAAGCGCTTCGATGATGCGTAGCCGCTCCCGAAAAATCCCGCGTGCTTCGACCTCGAATCGTTTCGTCCAGACGGAGACGTCGGTCATTTTCTTGTACGGGTCGTTGATGCCGGGCTTGACGCTTTTTGGTCCGCATCCGGGTAGGGCCAGTGCGGCGAGCGCGATCACCATCGCAAGGGTCGGCGCGGTTTGAAGTTTTCGGGTGAGTGGCGTGGAGGGTTTGTTGGTCATCATCGTAAGCCTTTCGTCTGGTCAAGGGTACTTCTATCGCATGCGGTTATCGCCATGGTCCTGTTGTCCGGCGCGGCGCGGCGGACGTCAAGTGCAGAGGGGCGGGGTGTTGCCTGAAGGGTGCAAGACAGATGAGGCGGTCGTACGTGAGCTGGCATGGGCAAACGCTGCAATCTGTATCCATTGAACCTTCGCAAGCCCGATCCTGCGGCGTTTGTCCATGCCGCCTAGCTCCCGCCACCCGTCCGCCAATTCTGTATTGCGGCCTTGACGGTGATGGCCACACTTTCGGGTGACTTTCGGTGCCGGCGACGGTAGTATTCGGTTTTCATGTCGGGGGAGATGACCCCCGACTATCATCGTCACGGAAGAGATATTGCGTATGACAAGCAAGCGTTCGCGGTGGGTACTTGCCGGGGCGATCGGTGCCCTGTTCTTGGTGCCGGGGTGTCATGCCCCACTCAATGCCTCGGCCAAGAAGCGTGTTTTGGATGCGCTGGGGCGGACGATGTCCAAGCGGGCGTATGTCTATGGCGTGGATTTTTCGCAGGATCGTTGGCGCGCCATGGTGGCGGCGGAGCAGGGTTGCTTGGACAGTGCTGAAACCGATAGTGCGTTTGCGGCGGCGGTTGAGGGCGTCCTTGAACATTATGACGTGTCGCACCTGCACTGTTTCACCTCGGTGCAGGCGGCCGAGCGGCGTCATGGTCGACATACGGGGATCGGTGTCTTGGGCGTCGAGCTTGAGGATGGGATCTTGGCGGCCAGCGTTATCGTGGGGAGTCCGGCCGAGCATGCGGGCATCCAACGCGGCGATCTGCTTCTTAGCGTGGATGGTGTTGTGGCCCGCAAGCGTAAGCAGTTTAGCGGCGAACTGGGGCAGGTCAGGCGGTTGGAATGGGTTCGTGGCGGATCACCGCAAAGTGCGGAAGTAATTCATGCGAAGTTTCGACGTGCGTCGCCCGATGAGCTCGTTTGGTTAGATGACAACATCGCGTGGATCAAGATTCACTCATTCGCCAAGAAACTCTACCATCGACCACAGGTCGAGCAGTTTTTCGTCGAAGCCGCAGAGGCTCGCGGTATCATCCTGGATTTCCGAAGCAATCTCGGGGGTCATGTCAGCAATGTGGCGCACTTGGCCGGGCACGTGCTCGACGAAAAAATACCTATTTCCGTCGTCATTAACCGTAAGACGCTCGATGCGTACCACCGCAACCACGACACTCGGGATGCGTCAATGGAGGACCTAGCGGCCCACGCCGAGAAGACCCTGGCGGCCGCGGCGCGGCGTAACGGACCACCCTATCGTGGCAAGCTCGTGGTGCTTGTGGATTCGCTATCCGGCAGCGGCGGTGAGCTGTTGCCGGGGGCGATCCAGGAGTTGGGTCGCGGACCGGTCATTGGTTCCGTGTCGATTGGTCGGGTGCTCCTGGCGGACAATTTTGGCTTGCCGCGTGGGTTTCGCTTGCAACTTCCCATCGGGGAAGCCTTGACGCCTGGCGGGCAGCGTATTGAGGGCGTCGGTGTGCAGCCGGACGTTCGGCTCACGCCCCACCAGGCGGCCGACGACGACTACATTATCTCTCTGGCACGGGAAGCCATCTTGCGATAGCATCGCGCGCCTTGAACGTGGTCGAAAACGTCGGGTGCGTCAGAGCGTGCCCGACACATGGGACGTTGGCTTTTGCCAGCTATTCGGGAGTGAACTATGCCTCAGCCAAGAGTTGCCGTTGTGTTCGGGAGTGATTCCGATTGGGAGACGATGGAGTCGTGCGTCAAGCAGCTTCGCGAGTTTGGTGAAGCGCCGTTCGTAGAGGTCATGAGCGCGCACCGCAACCCCGCGCGCTGCTCTGAATTTTCCAGCGGCGCTGAAGCGAACGGGTTGGAAGTGATTATTGCCGCTGCAGGCATGTCCAACGCGTTGGCCGGTGCCATCGCGGCGCACACGCCGCTGCCGGTGATTGGCGTGCCGCTCGAGAGCGGGTCGATGCAGGGTATGGATGCTTTGCTTTCGACGGTGCAGATGCCGCCGGGGATTCCGGTAGCCACAGTGTCGATCGGACGCGCCGGTGCAAAGAATGCGGCGCTGTTGGCCATCCAGATGCTCGCGAACAAGGACGAAAAACTTGCGTCGGCTTATCGGGATTTCAAGAAGACGCAAGCCGAAGCCGTTGCGGATAGAAACGCCAAGGTCCAAGCAAAGCTGTAGGCGCTTGCCCTTCGTGCGTTTCGTTGCCCCAGCCAGGAGTCGAGTGATTTCCGAGCCCTCTATTCCGCGCACGATTGAATGGGTTGGCGGGCTGGACGGTCACGTCTTACTGGTCGAGCAGACCCTGTTGCCCGTTGAGTTGGTGATGTTGGAGTGCCACGATACTGGCACCATCTGGCAGGCCATCAAGCGGCTCGCCGTGCGCGGCGCCCCGGCCATCGGGATCGCCGGGGCGATGGGCGTGGTGCTGGGTCTACGTGATGATGCCGCGTCCGATCGCGCGAGTTTCCTCGACAAAGTGAAAGAAGTCTGCGATTACCTGGCGACCTCTCGTCCCACGGCCGTCAATTTGTTCTGGGCGCTTGATCGGATGCGGGCGTTTGCGGCCAGCCTGGATAGCGACGACGTGGTCGAGATCAAGCTGGGTTTGCTTGAGGAAGCCAAGCGGATCCGCGATGAGGACGCGGCCATGTGTCGCGCGATCGGGGTGGCGGGTGAGCACCTGATCGAAGACGGTGCGGGCGTGTTGACGCACTGCAACGCCGGCAGCCTCGCCACGGCCGAGTATGGCACGGCCACCGCGCCGATGTATGCCGCGCATGCCGCTGGTCGGCGTTTTCGGGTCTACGCGGATGAGACGCGGCCTTTGCTTCAGGGGGCGCGGCTCACGGCGTGGGAGTTATCGAGAGCGGGCATCGACGTGACGGTGCTTTGCGACAACATGGCCGCCAGTTTGATGCGATCCGGTGCGGTCGATCTGGTCTTGGTCGGGGCGGATCGAGTGGCGGGCAACGGTGATGTCGCCAACAAGATCGGCACCTACGGTTTGGCCGTCCTGGCGCAGGCCCACGACATCCCGTTTTATGTGGCCATCCCCTACAGCACGTTCGACCGGGATACGGTCGATGGGGCGGCCATCCCCATCGAGCAGCGGGATGAGTCTGAGGTTCGCGGCGGCTTTGGCCGTCTGATATCACCGGAGGATGTCCCCTGCTACAATCCGGCGTTTGATGTGACGCCGGCCGCCCTCGTGACTGGCATTATCACTGATCGGGGTCTGATACAGCCGGTGACGGCGGATCGGCTCTGCGGCGTGCTGCCCTAGTATGACGGCGTTAGATCGATGGTCGAATTGCGTTCTTGCCCCATCAAGGGAGGTAGGCTTCGGTACCTATCCGCGATTTACGAGCGCCATGGCCTATCGACTCCCATAATCGCGCTGTCATGCTAGCCCTTGCCGGGACAGTTGCCGGAGCGAATGATGGCTCGGCTCGGTCGTGAGGTTGGGCTGGCGTTGTGATCCGCTTCATGTGGCGCATCTCACAGCGTTGGACTTGCGGGTGCAAGATTCGAGGCCTATACTCGGACGTGCGAGGGGCTCCTGGGCGGATTTGGCCGTTGGGGGGTCGGCTTGGTTTGCGGTTTCCAGGGTGTTCGTTAGACGAAAGCGGAGAAGTGATGATGCGGTTGCAGGTTCGTCGGTCTTTGTTCAAGGGAGCGGCCCTGCTGGGCGGGCTCGGCTATGTGATGGCGAATCCCACATGCACCAGCTTCGTCGGCGAGAGTCTTCTCCGTTCGACGGACTTTTGCTTCATTTTCGACTGCCAAGGTGGTGTTTTCGGCGGCACGCTTGACCCGTGTGCTGGCTCCGGAAGCGGTGCCCAGACTGTTGAGAGCGTGGGTGAAAATGCGGTGGCTCCGTTCCTCAACGATTGCCCCAATGGTCCGTAGCGTTTGTTTCGCTCACTGGGCATGGCGTGGGTGATGGTGTGATCGGCTTATGCGGTTTATCCGTGTGGCTGTTGAGATGGTTCAACCAAGTATACAGGTAATCAGACTTATGCGAACGAACGGGATCAAACGAAGTTGGGCGCGAACGGCAGTCAGCGTTGGGCTGATCGGCGCTTGTTTTCAGCTAGGCTTCTTAAATAGCTGTGAAGATCGGTTTGTCGGATTCACTCAGTTTTTCGATCCATGCGGAACGATCCTCGGCAACTGCGCCCCGGGCTTCTTCCAGACGAATGCGGCCGACGTTGGTGACTTCTGCGTCGATCCGGCCTGTACGGTCCCTGGGCAGTGCGGCGATGATGACGGTCCGGCGCTTGGCACTATCCGCGATATCTGCCCGTAGTCGTTCGCCATTCGGTTGGTTGATCGTTCGTCTGAGCGGTCATCCGGTGAGACTTGGCGTATGCGGCTTTGCGAAAAAATCATGATCCGTCCGGTCGTTTGAAACGGTCGGGCGGTTTTTTCGTGCACATTTCAATTTCCGCGTATTCCCGGTGCGGCCGGCTCACTGGGCGGTTGTGAGTTCAGTTCTGTAGGCTTGTTCGATCTGGACGCAGAAGCACTCGATCTGTAGGGTGAGGGTTTGAGCTTTTGAGGAGGATTGCGCTATGAGCACCGTACTTACGATGACCGCCCCGTCTGATACTTACCGCGCACGGCGTAGGAAATTGGCTGCGACGTTGACGCGTCCGATGGTCTTGATGGCCGGGCGCGCGATGCCGCGCCAGTATCAGACCAACACGATCCCCTTTCGAGCCGGAAGCAACTACCTCTATTTCGGCGGTCCGCCGATCGAAGGCGGTGTCTTGCTCGTCGAGCCCGGCAGCGATGGCGATGCGGGTTGCACCTTCTTTCGCACGCCGGCTCATTTTGAAGACACCGTGTGGGTTGGTGCGGTACCCGATGATGAGGCGCTAAGCCTTGTGTCGGGAATTGCTTCGAATCGTTTCGCCAAGCCGGGTGAGCTTGGTGATCGTTTGTCCGGGCGCGCCGCAACCGTGGTATCGACGCCGTGTCCGGTGACAAAGTTGTGGTCGGATGAACTTGGCCTGCAAGCGCCGAGTGATGACGACATGTTGGCGATCATCAACCTGCGTCTCTACAAAGACGAGCACGAGTTGGTGGCGATGCGGCGAGCGGCTGACGCGGGTGTCGCGGCGCACCTGGCTGCGATGAGCGCGGTGGGTCCGGGAAAGCATGAGTCGGCGGTTGCGGCCGCGCTCTATGCGGAGCTGATAGCGCATCGTTGTGCCGGTTCATTCAGTGCGATCGTGACGGTTCACGGGGAGGTGCTACACCCGAGCGGCTTTGTGAACGAGCTTGCCGCGGGTCATCTTCTGCTTTGCGATTCCGGTGCCGAGGAAACCGGCGGGTATGCATCTGACATCACACGTACGGTGCCGGTGTCCGGCTCGTTTACGCCCGTGCAACGGCAGCTCTACGATTGTGTGCATCGGGCGCAGCGCGAGTGCGTTGCCGCGTGCGTTCCGGGTAGGCGTTATCGAGATATTCATGACTTGGCCGCGTTCATTGTTTGTGAGGGGTTGGTAGAGGCTGGGTTGCTGCGCGGCAGCGCGACCGAGTTGTTGGAGCGTCGCGCTCATACCTTGTTCTTCGCGCATGGTGTGGGCCATCTCATCGGGTTGGATGTTCATGATTGCGAGGACTTTGGTGATTTGGCCGGCTATACGGTGGGTCGTGAGCGTCGCCCGCACTTCGGCGATAAGTTTCTGCGTCTCGATCGTGATCTGGAACCGGGGATGGCCGTCACGATTGAACCGGGGATCTATCTCGTGCCGGAAATCTGGAGCGAAGCATCGTTGGTGACACCGTTCGCCGATTGCGTGAATCGTGATGCCGTGGATGCACTGCTCGAAGGGCAGTTCGGTGGCATAAGGCTTGAAGATACGGTCGTCGTGCGTGATGCCTCGGCTGGTGGTCCGGAAAACCTGACGGGCGCGCTGCCGATTGATGCCGATGAGGTTGCGGCCATCGTACGGGGATAGCGCCGTGCGTTCGTGAGTGATTCTTACGCCGGTTTGGCGCGGGAGTCCTTCCCCTACTTTCGGGCGTACCCGAAGAATGGGGTCCCCGACCGATGTCTTTGGCGTTATTCTCGAAGCCAATCACTAAGGTGGCGCACGGGCGAGAGCGACGTTGGAATCGCCTCGATCGAGGTGATGAGCCACGTTTCATGGCTGCGCTTCAGTTTCAGCCGCCAGCGCGAGGGGACGCGGTCGAAATAGGCGTCGGTCGTTCGTACCTGGCATGTCGCGGCAAACTCGACGGTGGCGCGATTGTCGGAGTCGAAGGCGAATTCGAAACATTTGAGCCTGAGACGACTGATTTTGAATCGCGCGATGGCCGAGCCCACACGTTCGATCAATGCATCACGATTTAGGTCTGCTGCGGAAAAATCGCCGGATAGGGCGTCGCCGATCTTTGCGATCTCCCCACGTTCCACGTGCCGTGCCAAGGTGCGGCACGTTGCTGAAATTTCTTCCCCTCGGGTCACCACCGCTGTTGAAAGCAGCATGAGCAGTGGCAGCGTCACCAACCCAAGCCAAACCGCACGGTGTGTGGCGGGTGTCCTTCGCCACGACCAAAGCCCGATCACGCTGAGTTGTCCCATGACCCATACGGCGAAGAGAAGCAGCTGGCTTTCGAGAAGGATGTGTTCGATCATGGCTGCCCTCGTGGCTTACGCGGTGGCGCCGGCCGCTACGAGATCACCGTGCCCGTCCCTGCGGAGTACGGGCGGCCAGTCGCGGTTGGGATCGTACCACTGCGAGATTACCGTTCGGAAATCGTCGATGCTCTTGACCATGATGAAGGATTTACGCACCTGGAGCCCAAGCGGGTGGTGCTCACTGTATTTGATCCCGAACTTACGCATGATTCTCGGCGCGAGTTGGTCTCCGTGGGTCAGGAGGCTTTTCTCGAAATGCCAAGAGATGGCACGGGCTTGCTCGGTGATGGATGGCGGATCCGGCAGCGGCTGCCCGCTCCAGATCGCGCGGCACTCTTGAAAAATCCACGGGTTGCCAATGCAGCCGCGAGCGATGGTCACACCATCCACGCCGGTTTCGCGAATCATCCGTACGCAAGCCTCGGCACTAAACAGATCGCCGCTGCCGAGGATGGTACGGTCGCCCACGTGCTGTTTGACCTCTTTGAGAAACGCCCACTGACTAGGCCCAACGTACCGTTGCTGGACGGTGCGTCCATGGATGGTGATGGCCGACACCCCGATGTCAAAAGCGCCGTCGAGTATCGTGAAAAAGTGTTTGCGGCTTTCGAGTGAGTCATCCATGCCGCGTCGCATCTTGACGGTGACCGGTCTGTCCTTTCCGACGGTGTCGTAGACGCTACGGATAATGCTTAGTGCGGTCTTGGGTTCTGACAACAGGAAGCCGCCGCGACACCGCCCGAGCACTTTCTTGACCGGGCAGCCGAAGTTGATGTCGATCACGTCATACCCGGCTTCCGCCATTGCCGCTGCCGCAGGGGCGAAGCCCTCGGGGTCTGCGCCCATGAGCTGTCCGCCGACTGGGTGATCGTCTTCGGGGACGGACAAGATGCGGTGCCGCTTGCGACCTTTACGTGTGACGGTCTTGTCGAGTACAACTTCGTTCAACGCGAACGGTGCGCCGTAACGTCGGGCGAGCCTCCGCATGGGGAGGTCGCTGTAACCGCTTAGCGCGGCCTGAACAAACGGGACGTCAAATTGAATGGTTCCGATGGTCAACATGGTGGTGCGGCGATGTTAAGAATGCGACCGTGCGGGCGGCGCTGGGGCTTTAGTACTCCCGTCGTTGCCGGGCCGAGGGAATGCTAAGTTGTTGCCGGTATTTCGCGACGGTGCGGCGTGAGATATCGATACCTTCGGTCTTGAGTAACGCGGTGATCTTGTCATCGTTGAGCGGTTTTTTTCGGTCTTCTGCGGCGATGAGTTCGCGCACGCGCGTCTTGACGCGATCCCAACCCATGCTCTCGCCGTCGTCCGTCTCCGTGCCGCCGGTGAAAAAATACCGCAGCGGGAAAATGCCGCGCGGTGTTTGCATGTATTTGTCCGCGACGGTGCGGCTGATCGTGGAAGGATCGCATTCCAACTCGGTGGCCAGATCGCTCATGCGGAAAATCTTGAGCCCCTGCGCGCCAACGTCGAAAAAGTCTCGCTGTTTTTCGGCAATAGCGTGGGCGACTTCGAGCAGGCGGGTCTTGCGGAAATTGACGGCGTCGATCAACGCGCTGGCTTCTTCCACATGCTTGCGCGCAAAGTCGCGCGTGTCCTTGGAGGAGTCTTTTGATTTCGCGATGGTCGCGACGTCATCGCGGATGCGCAGCGCGGGCATGTTGCCGCGCGACAAGCGGACCGTGAGCCCGGCCCCGGTGTCGGCGTATTCCACCAAGACATCGGGCCGCACGACCGGCACGGAGCGATCGCCGACGAGATACCCCGGATGGAGGCAAATCTGCGTGCGCATCGCGCGCAAGGCTTCGTTGATCTCTCCGATGGCATACCCTGTGGCCTTGGCGACCGCGGGCAGGCGGTTGTGGACTATATCGTCGAGGTGGTCTTCAATCAGGGTTCGTTCCACCTGATTGTTCCCCGGTAGCGCGTCCAGTTGAAGTAGCAGGCACTCTTGCACGGTTCGCGCGCCGACGCCGGTGGGTTCGAGCGTGTGAACTTTCTCAATCGCGGCCTCGATCGTGGCAACATCCACCGGGGGGCGTGCGTCTGCTGCGAGCGCCGTCAGATCGGCGCGCAGGTAACCGTCGGGGTCAAGGTTGTTGATGACGGCCACACCGCCGCGAGCGACTTCGGCGTCGAGATCGAGAAGGCTCCATTGGTTAAGCAAGTGCTCGGTAAGGCCCTCGGTTCTGCCGGCCGTGTTGGCCATGGCACCCATCTTGGCGTCACGTTCATCCGGGGCTGCCCGCCGAAGTCCGGCCGGCGTGAGGTTGGACCAATCCGGGTCTGATTCCAGGTTATCTTTGGAGAAGCGATCCAGGCGCGCGAAGTCGTCCGCATCCTTGTCGTTGCGTTCATCGCGATTCGTCGGTGTGCCGTCGGTTTCTTCCGGTTCAGGGTCGGCCAGCTCGAGCGCGGCGTTCGCCTCGAGTGCCTCGGCGATGTGCTGCTCCAGCTCGGTGACGGGTTTTTGTAGCACGGCCATCGACTGGATGAGTTGCGGCGTTAACCGCTGCTCCATTCGCATGGCCTGCGACAAAGATTGTGATAGAAACTGCGACACGGCACCCTCGTTTCAGCACGTTCGTTATCGGGCTACCGTTGCTGCGGTGCCATCGACACGAGCCAGTCCAGCCGGGCCACAAGCCCAACGCCGACCCGCTCCTATTATAGCATGTTGGAAGGAAAACACCGCACTACGCCGTAAGGGGCACTGGCGGCGGGGTGCCACTCACGCGCCGTTTCTGTCATATTCACCCCTGTGGCGTGATTACATGGGCGCTCGACCGCGAATGGCGGATTCCAGCATGCTTACGGTGGCGTATTCGAGCTGTGTGCCGACGGCCAACCCCCGCGCGGGACGCGACACGCGAACGTCCCGCTCGGCCAGCAGGCTTTGCAGGTGAAGCGCCGTGCCGTCTCCCTCGATCGTGGGGTTCAGCGCCAGGATGACCTCACGCACGTTGTCCGCCCTGACCCGATCGAGTAGGGCGTCGATGGTCAAATCACCGGGTCCGACACCTTCGAGCGGGGCGATGTGGCCCATGAGAACATGGTACACGCCGTGGATCAGCCCGGTGGCTTCCAAGGCCAGCAGGTCCTTCGGCTGTTCGACGACCCAGATTTCTCCGTGGTCACGAGAGGCGTTTGAGCAGATCGAGCAAGGGTCCACTTCAGTCAGGTTGTAGCAGGTGCGGCAGTGGATGATGCGGTCTTTGATGGCCAGGATGGCACCGGCCAACTGTGCCGCGTAGTCGCGCGACTCGCGCAGAAGATGAAACGCCACACGTTCCGCACTGCGCGGGCCGATGCCCGGCAGTTTTTGTAGCTGCGTTTGTAGTTCGTTGAGAGATTGGATTGGGTGGTCGTTCAAGGTGCGGCTGCCGTTACGAGGTTGTGGTGGGTCCGCCCGGTGCGTCGCCTATGCCGCCGCCACCCAGCATGTCCGTCAGTCCGGGGATGTTCAGTCCGCCGGTCATCGCGGCCATCTCGTTCTTCGTGGCTTCTTGGGATTTGGTCGTCGCCGCGCAGACGGCCGCCTTCACAAGGTCTTCGAGTAGTTCGAGGTCGTTCACGGCTGTGGGTTCGATTTTCACGTCAACCAGCGTGCCTCGGCCATCGACCGTGGCGCGCACCATACCGCCACCCGCGTCACCTTCGTAACGCTGGCTCGCGAGATTCTCCTGCATCTTGGCCATGTTGGCCTGCAAGTCTTTCGCGGTTTTCATCAACCCGGCTAAGTTTCCTAGATTTCCGAACATCAGTAGCGCTCCGTTAGGCAGACAAAGTCTAAGCGTTTGCTGCGGGGGATTCCGCACTGCTATCTGCGGACTCCCCCGCAGTTGTTTCTTGGTTGTTGTTGCGCGGGGGACGTACATTGATTAGCGTGCCCTCGACTGCCTCGCGTACCCGTTGGACGAGTGGGTCAGACATCACACGTTGCCGCACTTCTGAACTTAGCGAGAAATCCGTTGGCACGGCCGGTGCTTCGCGCTCAACCGGTCGCACGGGCGCTGACGCAGGTTCGGCGTATTGTGCCGTCTCCGGTGTTGCCGCCGGTGCGTCTGGCACAGGGGGCGGCGCAGCCGCACTTCGACTAGGGACTATGCGTTTGGTCGGTGACTCGTTTTTTTTTACGAGTGTCGGGCGACTGCCGGTTCCGGATGCGCCGTCCAGCTCTTTCACTAACTGCCCGATGTCAGAAAACTGATGCGTCATCGCCAAGCGTACCATCGCCGCGTCGGCCAGGGCTCGGGCTGCGCCACTGGTCTTGGCCGAGCGTCGCAATCCTTCCAGCAGGCTTGTCATGTAGACATAGGTTGGCGCGTCGAACTGCGACGCCTGCTCGCCCAGATCGGTTCGCGTCGCGCCGGATACATCCACAAGCTCCGTGTCACTTCCGCATACACGCATCAGCATCAGCGTACGCACATGTTCGATAAGCTGATCGCAGAACCGATCCACCGTGCGGCCGCTCTGTAGCGCTTGATCGAGCGCGGTTAGCGCTGC
>JAJRSR010000033.1 GCA_024278695.1 Planctomycetota bacterium
CCCCCCGCCAGAACCGTGCCACGCGAAGGCTTCGCCGCCGCCGGCAGAGTTTCCGGTGAACGTGCATTCGCTCACGTTCGGACTGCTTCCTTCGTTGCACATGCCGCCGCCGCCATACTCGGCCGAGTTTGCGCTGAATCGGCAGTTCCGCACGGTGGGGCTTCCGTTTGAGTTGTACATCCCACCTCCAAGGCTGCGCGGATCGGGGTCCGTTTCACTTGCATTGCCGCCGGTTACAGTGCATCCATTAAGCGTTGCCGTGGCATCCGTTCCGCTGCCCGTTACGACGTGGTAGCTGTTCTCCGCCCGGCTCGTTTCGCCCAGTAGATCCGCAACTTCTACCTCCACGTCGTCCCCAGCCAGATCCCCGCTGAGGATCGTTTCGTATTCTGCGATGTTGCGCTGGTTGGGATTCAGCGCGCCGCAGCCGGCGTAACCGCCTGCGATGGTCACGCCGTTGATGAGTTGAAATGTTGCCTCGCGATCGCCGGACGTTTGCCCGCCTCCCTGATCCGGCTTGTACGTGCCGTCAGCCATGCGGATTTCATCGATAGATCCACCCGCCAGCTCGGCTGCCACCAAGGCATCCTGCAAATGAAGATACGCATTGCACCAGCTAGACCCGTCATGAATGGGCTCCGCGGCGTTCGCGTCAACGTAGACGGTTGCAGAAAGTGCCGCGTTCAACCAGATGAATGGCAGCGACGAGATCAAGAAGGAAATCTTCACAAGAGTACCTTTCCCAATAGCAGAGCATGGCGTTAAGGGACGCACGCCGGGAGTCTCTCACGTTTGCTCTGTCACATAGTCCGGACGACGCTGGGCATGTCACCGGATGGCCAGTGTGGGTAGACACACCCATAGGTTATAACACGCGAACTCAACGAGTGACGGAAAAGGCCGCAGGTTTTTCGAAAATCGCGGAACTGAGTATCTACTTGCTGCCGGCGGCCTGGTCGTTGCGTGGCAACCATCTAGCGGGAGTTGCTTCGACAATCAAGCGATCGAGGTAGCTCCAGCGGGGCGAAGCGGTGCCAGTTCGTCTGCCCTTCGCCCCAAGGGGCAGCAACGTGGCAGACCTGGGCAACGCTCTGGGGCAGGAACCGTTACGCCCTGTCAGGGCCATTATTTGATCGTACGTCGAGGCCTGAATGGTCGTCTCAGGTTTCTGGGTCTATACTGGCTCAGCGACTCTTGGAGATAGTCCGGCGTGGCAAAACTCAAGCGAACATCCATATTCAAGAAGCGGCAGACGGTCGATCATCGACTCAGCGAGCTGTCGGTGGCGACGCTGCGGCACGAGTTCATGCCGCTGTTCGATGCGGGGGCTCAGGCGATTCAGGTGCTCGGCTACGAACAGGACGACGGCGTGATCATTCGCCGGCTTGTCTGCCGCGTCGCGGAAGGGCGGGAGTGGGTGGTCGAGGCTGAATTTCTCGCCGATTCAGACGGATTCTCCCAACGGCTCACCGATGCGCTTTCCAAGGAGACTGGCACGCAGCTCGTGATTTCTGATGTAACCATCGTTGCACTGGAGGTCGAAACGTTTCTGGAACGGTGGGAAGAGAGCTGACAAGCGAGCGCAGCGTCACACCTTTAGTCTAGGGGTTGATGCTGCCCGCACCACCGAAACCAGGCGCGCGAGCCAGAGCCCACCGCGCGAGCGGGGAGGCCGCGGGCTGGCGCCAGCGGCTCTGATGCCGTCACGTAGTTTTGCGCAGGAACCCGACGCTCGATTGGAAGAAGCGATCGGTCTGGCCGGAAGGGGCTTCGTCTTGCTCCGCTTGCAGGTCTTCCAGGTTGGCGACGCACATGGGGCAGCCGACGACATCCAAGTGGAACTGCGTATAGCTATGCCACGGTTCGTCCAGCACGTCGACCGCATACGATCCGAGCGTGCTGCGTTTCAGGCACGTTAGCCGCTGCTCGCGCCAGACGCGCGCCACCGTTACCTCGGCGTGCGATTCATCCAGGCAGGCAATCGCTTTCGGCTCCCGTTCGGCCACATACTTTTGCAGTTTTTGAATTGCGCGGAACTTAATGCCGGCGACGGCTTTTTGGTCGATGTCGAGCAGATCGGCAATGTCGAGGTTTCGCGTTCCCGCGTAGAAGATGAGCTCGATGACTTGCAGGTCTTGAAACGCCTGTCGATCGCGCAGCTCGTGGATGAGCCGTAGCAGGATTTCGCTTAGCAGCGCCTCTTGGGCACGCTGCGCTTCCGCGTTGACCGCGTGGTCGCTCGGAGTTTCCGCATCGTTCGGAACAACTTGGTCCCACCAGTCTTCAGCATCCACCGGCTCCGAGACCGTTTTCAACTTCCGTTGTCGAAGCAGGTCGTAGAGTTTGTACCGCAGGATCGTGAAGAGGTAGGTCTCCAGCGAGCGGTTGCGGTCGAAATGGGAGATCGATTGCAGGAAGCCGACGAAGGTTTCTTGGACCAAGTCTTCCGCGTCGCTCATGCTTTGCGTGCGCGAGCGTGCGAAGGCGAGCAGCCGACCGTGGTAGCGGTCGATGAGCTGGCGCCAGCCGTTCTCCTTGCCGCTTGCGATCTCATCGATCAGGAATTGGTCAGCGTTGTCTGGAGTCATGCCCGCTTCACCGGGTCCACCCGGCACAATCACCTGTCATGGTTATCAAGATTGGCAACGCCGGACATGCTACAACGTGCCTTCATGATTGGAAAGGGGTCGTTGTTGCTAGGTCGTGCTCAGCATGTACAGCTGTAGGGGCGGGCGCTCTACCTTCGTGTGTTGGTGTCCGACACGTAGCTTGGATGGATGAGCGGTGGGTGATGGATCCTATGTTCTCGCGGGTGCGATCCGTCCCCCACCCTTCGGGAGTACCCGAAGAATGATTCCATGAAAGAGAGTTCTCCTGCAGAATTCGCTGGACGGCGTATCCGTGCGGGATCGCCCAAACAGAATTCTTTACGCAGGAGAACTCAACAATGTTGTTTATTGGAATCGACCAACACAAGCGTCATTTGACCATCTGTGTGCGGGATGATCAAGGGGATATTGCTTTGAGGCGGCAGGTCAGCACAAAATCGGAGGAGATCGGCCGGTTTCTTGCGTCGTTGCAAGGAGGCGGCGTGGAGCCGAGTAGTTATGTCGCCGTGGTAGAGGTGTGCGGTTTCAACGGCTGGCTGGTCCAGCGTCTCGAAGAGTGGGGATGTCGACGGGTGTTCGTCATCTGCGCCCCAGATCGCATACGCCAGAAGACCGATCGGCGGGACGCAGCCAAACTCAGCGAACTGCTCTGGATCAACCGGGATCGCATCGCTGCGGGACAGCGTTTGGTTCATGTCAGCGAGGTCTATCGCGCAACCGAGCAGGAACAATACGACCGTCAGCTGACCCATCTGCGTTATCGTCTCGGTCGGGCTTTGACCCGGTCAAAAAACAGTATCAAGGGAATCCTCCGCCGTCACAACCTGGAGCAAGAATGCCCCACGAAGGGCGGCTTCACCCAGGCCGCGTTGCGATGGCTCAGGGGCATGGGACTGCCCGGTTTGGACCGCCAGGAGCTGGACATGCGATTGGCGGAGTATGATCTCTACGCCCAGCAGCTTGCGGAGGTCGCAACCATGATCGAGAAGCGCGCGGCCAAGAACGCCGACGTTCGTCGGATCCGGACCATGCCGAAACCTGGGGCGTACACCGCGTTGGCGCTGGTGGCACACATCGGGCCGATCGAACGGTTTCCGCATGCAAGGAGTTTGAGCAACTACTTCGGGATAACCCCAGGATGCCGCAACTCCGGCGACACCGATCGGCCGGGGAATATCACCAAGGCAGGTCATCCGTTCATTCGATTCTTACTGGCTCAGATGGTGCTGCACGCGTTGCGTGGTGATCCCGGGCTTAGGAGGTGGTACCAACGAGTCAAGCGTCGCCGCGGCAGCAAGGTGGCGCGCGTGGCGGTGATGCGGCGGCTGTGCGAGTCGATCTGGCACATGCTCAGCAAAAAGGAGGATTACTTGCCCGTGGGTTGTCGAGGTGGTGAGAATCAGGTTTGTCGGTCGGCCGCCTAGCTCGATGGGTTCGGCGATCAATCGCTGGCAAGATCGTCGGGCGGTTTCGTGAAACCGTCTGTTTCGCTCGAATGAACACTCGGAGAAGAAGAGGCAAAAACGGCTCTATAAGGTTGGAATTGCGTAAGACCAAGGAGATGTCCAGGAAAACGGCGTGAGTAACGGTAGATCGATGACGTCAAGTCGTCGTTCATACCCCTCGGCGTTGGTGAACTCGTGGTGCCCCATGGATTCGGCTTGCCCGTTTTCGGGCGGGTCGCCAGACGTAAGACTGATTGGAGTCACCAGGGCCGGGGACAGTCGAAGGAATTTATCCGTGGGGAGCCCATCGCGACAAGCGAGCTCCCACCCGCGGCAATAGCGTCGCGGGGGCAACACGAAGGTATGTGTTGGGTGCTCACGGCGGCGGTTCGAAAAGGGCCGGCGGACAAGAACGTGTGCAAAACCCCGTAATCGACTGAGCCTTATCGCCAAATGAACGGATTCTCAGTCCCTTACGCAGAGGTGAACTTGCGACGCTTCGACAAACGGAAGCGCCGGGGATCAAATCAAGGCGTTAGCCAACCCTATCGCAACAGTACGGTAGGCGTAGGAGATGTGCAGAAAAATTCTGTCAGGAAGACACTTGAACGTAAATCTCTTTCAGGTATGGGGCACCCGCGCGACATACACCGTGTCTTTGGATCGGTAGCACACACTGGTCGATTCCTGACGGACGCGGTACTGACGACTGTTCGCTTTGGTGTTACTCGGCCTCTTCGTCTTCCGATTCGTCGACCACCTCCTCGGCGTCTTCTTCCTCGTCGACCTCTTCCTCCTCCTCGTACCCGACATCGCCGGTTTCGTCGACCGCCTCCTCGACGTCTTCTCCATAGCCCTCTTCGTCGGCTTCGTATCCGTCGTCGAGGTCGGCGGCTACTTGCGCCTTGAGGGCGTTCCACTCTTCGAGCGTCATCTGCACTTCTCGGGCTTGCGAGCCCTTGTAATCGCCGACAATGCCTGCTTCCGCCATTTGGTCCACAAGTCGCGACGCGCGCGAGTAGCCGATCGTGAGGCGGCGTTGCAAAAGGCTGACGCTGCCACGGCGAGATTCGAGCACGACGCGCACGGCGTCGTCGAACAGTGGGTCTCGCATACCGGCGTTTGTGTCGGTGGGGTTGCGTACCTGCATCAAGCCGGGGTGGAAGTCGGGCTTGGCTCGACTCGCGAGGTCGTCGAGCACGGCTTGGATCTCGTCGTCTCCGAGGTAGGTGCCCTGGGAACGGATCAGTTTGTGCGAGCCGGGCGGCAGGAACAGCATGTCGCCCTGACCCATCAAGACCTCGCCGCCGTTCTGGTCGAGCACGATGCGCGAGTCCATCCGCGACGCCACGCGGAAGCAGATGCGCGACGGTAGGTTTGATTTGATTAACCCAGTGACAACTTTCGCCTCCGGACGTTGTGTCGCCACGATGATGTGGACGCCAACTGCGCGAGACTTTTGCGCTAACCGCGATAGGTGGTGCTCAACCTCTTTGGCGGCCGTCATCATCAGGTCCGCCAACTCGTCAATGATGACGACGATGTAGGGGATGCGTGTGGAAATCTGTTTCTTTTCTTCTTCGTTGGCCGGCTGGAACCGCTTGTAGAGCTCATCGGCACCGAGTGCGTTGTAGCTGCTGATGTTCTTGACGCGCGCTTCTGCCAAGATCGCATATCGTTCGTCCATTGTCGTGACCGCCCATTCGAGAATCTTCTCGGCTTTCGCCATGTCGGTGATGATCGGGCACATCAGATGGGGGACGTCTTTGAACTGGCTCATTTCGACCATCTTCGGGTCGACGATGATCATCTTGACGTGGTCGGGGCGTTGCGTCATCAGGAGGCTCAGGACGACTGAGTTAAGGCAGACACTCTTGCCTGATCCGGTCGTTCCGGCGATCAGGCAGTGGGGCATTTTCGTCAGGTCTGCGACCAGTGCATCGCCGCCGGCGTCCTTGCCGAGAAACAGCGGCAGTCCCATCGAGGCGGCCCTCTTGCCCGCGAGCGTCATGAGCTCCTTGAGGCGAACGGTCTCCTTGTTGGCGTTGGGGACCTCGATGCCGACGGTATTCTTGCCTGAGATGGGGGCGACCACGCGAATGGCGTGAGATTTCAAGGCGCGGGCGATGTCGTTCGACAGGCTGACGATTTGAGAGACCTTGATTCCGGCGCCGAGCTGGAGCTCAAACATGGTGATGACAGGGCCCGTGTCAATCTCGACAACGCGCGCGTCGAGTCGGAATTCCTCGAGCGTTTGCTCAAGGACGGCTGCCTGTTCGCGAACGACCGACTCCTGTCGTGCGGAGAAACCATACGCGGGCTCGTCTAGCAGGCCTAGATCGGGCAGCAGCCAGTTTTCGATCTGTTGGGGGTACGCTTCGGCGCGGGCCGTTCGGCTTGCTGATGAGAAGTTTACCTTGGGGCTGCGGAGCGCTTTGGCGGCCTTCTTCAATCGCGCGGTCTTCGCCCCCTCGCTCTCCCCCTCTTGTTCCTC
>JAJRSR010000034.1 GCA_024278695.1 Planctomycetota bacterium
ACAGAAACGGTCCATCGATTCCACTGCCCCATGGCGTTTGGCGATCGCGGTGGCGACTGGCTCCAGCAGAAGGACAAGACTGAGAACCCCTATTTTGGCTCAGCCATGTTTCGCTGTGGCGTGAAGAAGGAAACCATCGAGCCGCGTACGGCCGGAGGTGATATCGATGACCGAGACTAGTCCGCTGCCGCAACTGCCGCAGCAGCCCAGCATCATCGACAAAACCATCAGGTTTTGTATCGAGAACAAGCTGGTCGTTCTCATGTTCATGGTCTTCACGATCGGCTGGGGGCTGATGTCCGCCCCGTTCGACTGGGACTTGGGCAGCCTGCCGCGAGACCCGATGCCGGTGGATGCCATCCCCGACATTGGTGAGAACCAGCAGATCGTCTTTACCGAGTGGATGGGACGATCGCCGCAAGACGTTGAGGATCAGATCGGCTACCCGCTTACGGTATCACTCTTGGGAATCCCAGGCGTTAAGACCATCCGAAGTTACTCACTCTTCGGGTTCTCACTGATCTATATCATCTTCGAGGAAGAAGTCGAGTTCTATTGGTCTCGCTCTCGCGTGCTTGAAAAAATGAGCAGCCTGCCGGCGGGCACGCTCCCCGACGACGTACAACCGGCATTGGGACCGGACGCAACCGCCCTGGGGCAGGTCTATTGGTACACACTTGAAGGGCAGGACAAAGACGGCAACCCAACGGGCGGATGGGGGCTCGACGAACTCCGAACCATCCAGGACTGGTACGTCCGGTATGCGTTGCTTTCGGCTGGCGGCGTTTCCGAAGTCGCCTCGGTTGGTGGTTATGTCCAGGAATACCAGATCGACGTAGACCCGGATGCGATGCGTGCCTATGACGTCTCGCTCGAAGAAGTGTTCATGGCCGTGAAAATGTCAAACGTGGATGTCGGCGCTCGAACCATCGAGGTCAACCGCGTGGAGTACATCATCCGCGGGCTTGGCTTTGTGGAAAAAGTCGGGGACATCGAAAAGGCGGTCATCAAGGTCAACGACAACGTACCGATCTATGTCCGAAATATCGCCAAGGTCACACTGGGACCGGGGCTGAGACGTGGTGCGTTGGACAAGGCCGGTGCGGAGGCCTGCGGCGGCGTGGTCGTCGCCCGCTACGGCGAAAACCCGCTCGCAACGATCAAGAACGTCAAGGCGATGATCGAGGAGATTTCTCCCGGTCTGCCTCAGAAAACGCTGGCCGACGGCACCGTCAGCCAAGTCAAAATCGTACCTTTTTACGATCGCTCCGGGCTGATCTATGAGACACTCGGCACGCTCAGTGACGCGCTACTCCAGCAAATCCTTGTAACGATTATTGTCGTCGTGGTCATGGTGCGTCACTTGCGCAGCTCGATCCTCATCTCGGGCCTGCTGCCGCTTGCGGTCTTGATGTGCTTCATTGCGATGCGGGCCACCGGGGTGGATGCCAACATTGTGGCACTCTCTGGAATTGCGATAGCGATTGGCACCATTGTGGATATGGGCATCATCGTATGCGAAAATATCCTCAAGAGCCTGGACGAGGCCGACCCGGAAGCCAACCGGCTGGAAGTTATCTATGCCGCATCGAGCGAGGTTGGCAGTGCGATTCTCACGGCCGTCTCAACCACCATCGTCAGCTTCCTGCCGGTGTTCACGATGGAAGCGGCTGAAGGAAAGTTATTCCGGCCTCTCGCATTCACGAAAACGTACGCTTTGATCGCGTCAGTTGTCGTAGCGCTCACCATCATTCCTCCCGCCGCCCACATTCTGTTCACCAGGCAACGGGAGGGTCGCCGGAGCCTGACTTGGCTCTTTTACCCGATCCTCGCGATCGTGGGCATTGTGCTTGCCATTGGCTACGGGTGGTGGTGGCCTGGCGGATTGCTTGTGCTCATCGGATTGTACGGTTCCTTCGAACCCATGCTGCCTCGAGCCCTCCGCAAGATCGGGCCGCAATTGGCTAATGCTGTCGTCATTGGCGCAGTGATGCTCCTGCTCACGCAGTCATGGCTTCCGATTGGACCGGAAAAGGGTTTGTTGCGCAACGGCATTCTCGTAGGCGGAACGATCGGTGCCCTGTTGCTGGTGTTTCAAATTTTCCAAGCGGCGTATCCCGCAGTGCTGAGATGGGCGGTGGAACACAAAGTCACCTTCCTCATGTTACCGGTGGGTATCGTCATAGCGGGCGGTATGGTCTGGCGTGGGTTTGACGATTTGTTTTCGTGGATGCCGGAACCAGTACGGAAATCCGACCCGGGCACGTATCTCACGGAAAAGTTTCCTGGTCTGGGCAAGGAGTTCATGCCGCCTCTTGACGAAGGCTCGTACCTTTACATGCCGGTCACGATGCCGCACGCCTCGATCGGCGAGGTCATCGACGTCCTGAAAAAACAGGACATCTCGTTCAACCAAGTTCCGGAAATCTCACTGGCCGTGGGTAAACTTGGACGGGTCGAGAGCCCGCTCGATCCCGCACCGCTGTCCATGATCGAGACGGTCATCAATTATCACCCGCAGTATTTTACGGATAAGGCGGGGCATCGGTTAGCGTTTCGTTGGGACAAAACAGAAAAGGACTTGTTTCGCGATATCGATGGTGACCCCGTCCCCGCCAACGACGGCGAGCCATACTATGTGCAGGGCACGTTCGCGCGTGACGAACAAGGTAAGCTGATCGAGGAGCCCGGCGGCATGCCGTTTCGGCTTTGGCGGCCCGCACTGGACCCGGCAATCAATCCCGGTCGCGAGGCGTGGCCGGGGGTCAACAAGCCCAATGACATCTGGGACTTGATCGTTGAAGCCGGAAAGCTCACGGGAACCACATCCGCGCCGAAGCTCCAGCCCATCGCCGCCCGAATCGTCATGCTCCAGAGTGGTATGCGCGCTCCGATGGGCGTCAAGGTCAAAGGGCCGAGCTTGGAAGTACTAGACAAGGTCTGCCTGGAGATTGAGCGTCTGCTGAAGGAAGTGCCGTCGGTCCAACCCGCAGCCGTGGTCGCCGACCGGATCATCGGTAAGCCTTACCTCGAAATTGACATTGACCGGGAAGCCATCGCTCGCTACGGAATCAGGCTGCGACAGGTGCAGGACGTGATTGAGGTTGCGATCGGTGGCAAACGTATCACCACCACCGTCGAAGGGCGTGAACGGTTCCCGGTACGTGTGCGCTACCTGCGTGAATTGCGTGACAGCATCGAATCGCTGGACAGGATCCTCGTTCCAGCCCCCAGCGGCGCTCAGATTCCATTGGTCCAGTTGGCCACGATCGAGTACGTCCGTGGGCCCCAGGTCATCAAGAGCGAAGACACGTTCCTCGTCGGATATGTGCTCTTCGACATGAAGCCGGGGTACGCAGAGGTTGACGTCGTCGAGCAGGCCGACGCATACCTCAAAGAGAAAATCGCTTCGGGTGAACTCAAGATGCCGGCCGGCGTCAGCTTTACCTTCGCGGGAACTTATGAAAACCAAGTGCGGTCAGAAAAGAAGCTGATGATCGTTTTGCCGCTGGCGTTGTTCATCATTTTCATGATTCTCTACCTTCAGTTCAAATCCATGGTCACCACCAGCCTGGTCTTTACCGGTATTCTGGTCGCTTGGTCCGGCGGGTTCATCATGATTTGGTTCTATTCCCAGCCGTGGTTCCTCGACTGGAATGTCTTTGATACGAGTCTACGAGAACTGTTCCAAGCCCATCCCATCAACCTGAGTGTGGCCATCTGGGTTGGGTTCCTTGCGCTCTTCGGGATCGCCTCGGACGATGGTGTGGTCATGGCCACCTACCTGAAGGACTCGTTCGCCAAGAAACAGCCGAACACCATCACTGACATCCGTGCCGCTACCCTCACAGCAGGCAAACGCAGAATTCGCCCTTGCCTGATGACGACGGCCACGACGATCCTAGCCCTGCTTCCGGTGCTCACATCGAGCGGGCGCGGTGCGGACATCATGGTCCCCATGGCGATCCCATCGTTTGGCGGCATGGCCATCGAAATCATCACGATGCTCGTCGTCCCGGTGTTGTTCTGTACGTTCCAAGAGATCAAGTTCAAGGCGGATCAACTATCGAAGTAAACGCGACACGAAACAAGGAAATCGTGTATTGGTAGGCAGCCTATCATCGCGGCGCTGCGAAATGCGCTGCCGTAGGCTCGCGCACCCCCGCGCACTGCGATGCAAGCCGTCAGCGCGACGAACGGAAAGTGCCACAGTGTGGCACGAAAGACCGCGATAACGATAGCGCCAACGCGGTTTCTGCGACTGGGCCTGGAGGGACTCGAACCCCCGACAAAGCGATTATGAGTCGCCGGCTCTAACCAACTGAGCTACAGGCCCGTAGCGCGGGCGTTATTGCATCATACCGCGCCCCCGGCGTCAATGCTGGTCGCCCGTTCGTTTCTATCGAACCAAACATCCCCCTCACGGACCTCGGCCCGGTAGGTGCGTACGCAGGCCAAGTCCGATTCGGTACAGATGCCCGTTGAAAGATCAAACTTCCAGTGGTGCCACGGACAATCGACCGTGTTTCCCTCGATCTGTCCGCCGGAGAGGTTGCCGCTGGCGTGGGGGCAGGCATTGTCGATCACCACGGCCCGCAGGGGCTCGTCTAGCACGAACACCGCCAGTTCCAGCCCGCCGTGTTCGACGAACGTGCCGCAACCCGGCTGGCACCTCGATACAGAGATCAACTTTTCCAACGCCATCAGATTTCCTCGGCAGCTTCGACCCACCATTGGGGCACAATCGTGTACGCTACGCGCAGCGGTATCGTACCGTATGATCGGCGTTCAGGAAAAGCCGGGAGTCGGAAAAGTCAGGTTCGGCGTAGCTCCCTGCGCAACAGCCCGACGGAAAAAATGGAGAATGGCTACCATGAATGTGATACTCGATCTTTGTGTGGTGCCGATCGGCGTGGGCGTGTCGGTCTCGAAATACATCACGGCGTGCCAACAAGTGCTGTCCGACGCGGGGCTCACGCCACACCTGCACAGCTATGGCACAACCGTGGAAGGGGAATGGGATCAGGTACTCGGAGCCGTGAAGAAGTGCCACGAGGCCGTCCACGCGATGGGTGCGCCGCGAATTTCCACGACGATCAAACTCGGCACGCGTACAGATCGCTCGCAGACAATCGAGCAAAAGATCGAAAGCGTGCGAACAAGGCAGCCGTAGGCAACCGAAGTGGTGCTGCACGAAAACCTCATCGGAAGAAATCCGCCCCCACCCTTTGCCTACGGCAAAAAATGGGGCACCCGCTCCACCACCAGAATCACACGGATTTTGTGATGCCGCCATCGATGCGGATGTTTTGCCCGGTAATGTATCCGGCGTCTGGCGAGAGCAAAAACGCGACCGTCTTGGCGATCTCATCCACGGTACCATAGCGACCCATCGGGATGGCCTGCACGGTGTCTGCATCTTCCGG
>JAJRSR010000035.1 GCA_024278695.1 Planctomycetota bacterium
AATACTCGCTTCCGAGCCGCACAAGAACGCCGTAGCACCGCGGGGGCTTCATCACCTCCCTGAGTCACGTGTATGGATCGTTGACCGATCATCGCCCATGAATGGTGATACGAAAGCTGCAACAACACGACATTCCGGCCAAACCGGCACTAATAACCCAGAAAATACGAGGATCTGATACGAGGGTCTGGGCTAGAATCGTTCGATAAGATATCGTCCAGGGTGAGCCAGGGGCGTTTCGGCAAAATACGCCGCCTGATATTATGAAAACAGGTAAACTGCAAGATTCCGGACCGGAGATTGTGCTATGCAGCCATCACGTACAAAACACGCCAACGCGGCCGTCATCTGTCGACTGCTCGCGCTCGCGATGCTCTTGCCCTTCTTCGGGTGCCCGACGAGCGGACCATCCGACCTTCTCTCGACGGCTGGCTCCGACTCGGTGGATCAAACCGACGGCACGACGCCTGACGACGGCACCCCAACCCCTGACGAACCAGCCCCTGATGACGAACCCGTCAGCGACGGCGGGACGACAATCGATCCACCAATAACGCCTCCCGCAGATGATCCGCCGGTGGTGGCCGGCGTGGGTCCGATCAGCGATGCCGGCTCCGATCAAACGGTCAACGGGAACGCCGTGGTCACGCTGGACGGATCCGGCTCGCAGAGCACGGCAGGCGGCGACCTTTCCTTTAACTGGACGCAGTTTTCTGGTCCGTCGGTCACGCTCGATTCGACCAACACCGCGACGACCACGTTTGCCGCGCCGGCGAGCGTGGCGACCTCGATCGAGCTGGACTTCGAATTGTTGGTTACGGAAAACAACCTCACCGCCAGCGATACCGTACGCGTCACGGTCATTCAGGCGACACCCGGATCGATCACACCCGACCCTTGCCCGGGCGGTTGCAGTGACGGGCTGTTCTGCAACGGTGTGGAGACCTGCATCGACGGACAGTGCATCGATGGGGCCGCGCCAAACTGTGACGACGGCATCACCTGCACGGTAGATACCTGCGACGAAGCCACCGACGCCTGCATCAACGCGGCCCAAGATTCTCGCTGCGATAACGGACTTTTTTGCGACGGCGCTGAGACCTGCAACGCCGCATCGGGATGTGTGACCGGTACAGCTCCATGCCCCGGACAGCTTTGCGATGAACCCACCGATACTTGCGTGGACGTGGATTGCCTGACCGACGCCAACTGTAGTGACGGATTGTTCTGCAACGGCGTAGAAACCTGCGTCGCCAACGTCTGCGTACCGGGCACACCGATCGTCTGTGATGACGGCGTCGCTTGCACGGCAGACTCCTGCGATGAGAACGCGAACGTCTGCGTGTTCGTCCCGGACAACGGATCTTGTGAAACCGGGTCCAACACGCCGGCAAATTTCCGGATTGCCGTGATTGGTGACTTAGGCGTCAACGCCAACGCTGCGGCCACCCTGACGTTGATACGCGACGAAGGCGCAGAGATGATTGTACACCTGGGCGATCTGGGCTACGGCAATGAGAGCGTCCCGCAGTCAGCCTTGGACTGGGAGGATCAGGTCAATACCATCCTGGGTCCGGACTACCCCTATTTCGCGGTGATCGGCAACCACGACCGACAGCAGTGGCCCGTCTACCAACAACTCCTTCGCGACCGGATAAACCGAATCACCGGAGCGACATGCACCGGCGATGACGGCGTGCTCGCTTCGTGCCGCTACCAGGGGTTGTTCATCGTGATGACCGGCGGCGGTATCTTTGATGCCACGACCTGGGATCCCTACGTCGATCATGTGCGGCAGCAGCTTACGCAAGACACTTCCACCTGGCGCATCTGCGCGTGGCACAAGAACAAATTCGAGATGCAACTAAGCAGCCGGGGCGAGCCGTTCGACGACCGCCTTTACGAAGAATGCCGCTTGGGGCGAGCCATGATCCTGACCGGGCACGAACACTCGTACCACCGCACAAAGACGCTCTCCAATACAGAGACGATCACAATTGACCCGGCGTGGCCCAACCCGGACGAACTGCGCGTTAGCGCGGGATCGACGTTTGTTGTCGTCAGCGGCGTTGGCGGCGCTAGCCTGCGCAATCAAGACCGCTGCGTGACCGGTGATCCCACGCCGTACGTCTACCCCTACTGCGACGACACACCAAGCTGCGTCGGCAGCGGGTGTTGCAGCGAATCATGCTTCGAGTGGGCTGCGGTCTACACAAGCGATACCCCGGCAGAAGAAGGCGGCCCGTCCGTTCACGGCGCGTTGTTTATCGACTTCCACATCAACGGCAACCCCAACGCCGCACAAGGGTACTTCAAGAACATCAACGGCGACGTGATCGACACGTTCACCATCGTCAGTGAAGTACCGTAGCGTTCGCGCGCACTGCCACGTTCCTCAAAGAACGTAGGCTATTCCGTCAATACCGCTGCCGACACTTACGGGCTGCAACGTCCGCACCGATCGACGCAGTAACCGCTACTGCACGTTTCGCCACCGATACCCGTGCAGTCGCCATCGGCCGTACACGACGTCATGAGATCATCGCACAGGCGACCCGACTGGGCACCAAGCGTATCACACAACTGTTCACCGGCGCAAGCGATGTCATTACTGCATGCCGTCGCTTCGCACGTCACGCTGGACGGGCAAGTACACAGGCCCGTCGTGTTCGGCGATGCCGCATAGGTTTGGGTACCGAGGAACGAGTTCACGCAATCGCTGATGTCCAGAAAGTTCACGCCGACGTCCGGCCGCGCGAGGTTTGTCGTTAGCTGCATAGCCGCCTTCGAAGGGGACGTTGGA
>JAJRSR010000036.1 GCA_024278695.1 Planctomycetota bacterium
TAGTGGTAGATTTCCCCTTGCTCCGGCTGCCCGCCGACTGAAAACACGTCATCATTCGCCGAGCCCCACACGGCCGACAACGCGCCGACATCACTCGTATCAAAGGCCGACTGCCACATCGGATCAACCGTGCCGCCGCCCGTATCCGGTGGCGCGACCGAGCAAGCCCCCAACCCCAATACCGCCAATGAAATCACTCCGTAGCCCGATAATGCCAATACATGGCACCTCAAGAAGCGTGTCACAGTATTCATGATCCCAAGACTCCTCTTCTGGAAAAACGGCGGGACTACAGGCCCATCAGCGCCGCAATGATCGTTCGTTGGATTTCCGACGTGCCTGAATAAAGCGTGCTGGCCGTAGCGTCACGAAGCTCGCGCTCGACCTCGAACTCCTTCATATAGCCGTAGCCGCCGTGGATCTGGATGGCATCTTGAGCACACGCAATCCAACTCTCACTGATGTGCAGCTTGGCCATTGCCGCCTCCATGAAAATGTTCTTACCCTCGGTCTTAAGCCATGCCGCCTTGTAGAGTAGCGACCGGGCAGTCTCCAGTCGCATTTTCATGTTGACGATTTTCTCAGACACCATCTGATACTTTCCGATGGACTGCCCGAACTGCTTGCGAGAGTTGGCATAGCTCACGCAGGTCTCGACGAGCCGCTGCATCGACCCGACCGCGCTTGCAAGAATGCACGCGCGCTCCCACGTCATGGAATCAATAAACAGGTTTTTTCCCGCGCCCTCACGCCCAAGGCGGTTTTCTTCAGGCACCTCACAATTCTCAAAAAACAGCTCGGCCATCGGTGAGGTCAGCAGCCCCATCTTGGCAACCTTGCGCGCGACGGAGAAACCGGGGAAATCTTTTTCCACCAAAAACGCCGTCACCCCATTGGGGCCGAGCTTCGGATCGATCGTCGCAAACACCACGACGAGGTCTGCGACGGTGCCGTTGGTAATGAAGACCTTGCTGCCGTTGATGATGTAACGATCACCCCGCTTCTCGGCCGTGGTGGCAAGCCCGTACGCGTCCGAACCCGCACCCGGCTCGGACATCGCATTGCCGCCGATCAACGAGCCGTCGCACAGACCGGGCAGGTACTTCTGCTTCTGTTCCTCGGTCCCGAAGTTCAGCAGCGGCATCTCGGCCGTCCACATGTGGGCGTTCATCGAAAAGATCAACCCGTTGTCCTTGCAGCCGTATCCGAGGCTCTCAAGAACACCGACCGTCGTCATCGCATCCGCATCCGATCCACCGTAGGCCTCCGGAATCGGCAACCCCTGAATGCCCATCGCGGCGCATTCTTTCCAACCCGCCGCGTTAAACTCGCTACGTTCTTCCCGCTCGGCATAACCGGTGTTGAGCTTCTCGGCGGCGAAGGCGGCCACCGAATCGCGAAGCTGCGTCTGTTCATCTGAAAAAGCAAAATTCACGGTCAGGGTATCCTTAGCGAGTAGCGTCTTGCACCGGCATTGTCCGCGACGCCGCCTGCGGTGATGGCGCGGGCGGCGACTGTAGCGACTGATAATCTACCTTGTCGGTAGAGGTTCGCGGCAGCCTTGCGTGAAACTCGAAAACATCCGGGATCATGTACGCAGGCAGCTTCTGCACGCAAAAACTCTTGAGCTTGATCATCGACAGCCGCTCGCCGTCGCGCGTGGCCAGGTGAGCGATCACCTTGATCGACTCATCGTCGCCCGTCGCCGCGACGACGGCCGCCTCTAACACGTCGGCGTGTTCGTGCAGGCACGCTTCGATCTCGCCCAGCTCGATCCGAAAACCGCGGCGTTTGATCATGCGGTCTCGGCGACCGCGAAATACGAAGTCACCGCCGGCCTGCTCCACGACGAGATCGCCAGTGCGGTACCAGGCGCGATCATCCTCAGACGCACCGTTACCCAAAAACGCCGCACGGGTCTGCTCGGTGAGATTCCAATAGCCCGGTGTGACGGATAGCCCGGCAATGCACAACTCGCCCGCCTCACCCGCAGCCACGACCGCACCGGACGGGTCTACGACCTTCGCCTGAAGGTGCTCGCATGCTTTACCCACAGGGTACGGATCGGTCCGGTCGTCCGCGATGGCAGTCGGAATCTCGTAACTGGTGCAGACGTTGGTCTCGGTCGGACCGTAGAGGTTGAAGTATCTGGGGTGCGGCAACTGCTGCTTGAGCGAGCGTAGGTGCGGCACCGGGAAAACCTCACCAGCGAAGAGTACGAAACGCAGCGCGCTGTAATCGTAATCCGCGAGTTTACCGAACTGCGCCATGAGGCTAAGAATACTCGGCGCGGAATACCATATCGTGATCTTGGTTTCCGCGATCAGCCGGGCGAGCCCGATCGGCTCCTTGCCGACATCCGTCGAAACCAACACGAGCGCAGCGCCAACCTTGGCGCTCGTATACAGGTCCAAGATTGATAGGTCAAAGTGAAACGGCGCGTGCGATGAGAAACGATCTTCCGCCGTCGGCGCAAACGTATCCGCGCACCAATCCACGAAGCTCGTCGCGTTCTCGTGCGTAATCATCACACCCTTGGGGACGCCAGTGGAGCCCGAGGTATACAGAATATACGCGAGGTCATTCGCGGCACTATCGCACACGGGCGTCTCGCTTGCGATATTCTCATCAAGGAATCGCTTGAGACCGCCAGCGTCCAGGTCTAGCGCGACGACGATCGGCGGATCGTTGAACTTGGCAAGATGATCACGAAATCGCGACTCGAACCGCTTGTCGAGAATCACCACGCGAACGGAGCAATCGGCCAGGATAAACGTGTTCCTCGTGATCGGTCCGTCGGGGTCTATCGGAACGTAAGCCGCGCCGGACTGCAAGACGCCGTGGAGGCAAGCCACCGCGTCGATGGATTTGGGAAGAAAGACGCCGACGCGATCACCGCGCGACACGCCGGCCGCAGCGAGCCAATCTCTTAGCCCGGCCGCCATCGTACCGAGATCGCCGTAGGTAATGGATGCACCATCCCACGGCTGGCAGACCGCGACGCGGTCCGGGCATCGCGTGCTCGACTCAATAAGATACCGCGACAGAGACATCGAAATACACCCCACGCACTAGAGTTTGGACGTCACGAGGTCACCGATCAGCGTGATGGTGTCCAGA
>JAJRSR010000037.1 GCA_024278695.1 Planctomycetota bacterium
CTTAACCCGGAAGTGGAAACCTACCTGCAGCAGCTATTGAACCAGCGGCTCGGGGCATATTTTGAGGAACACCCGGGCGATGCCAAAAAAATCGTCTTGAAGGGTATCCAGGCGGCACAGGCGCGTGAGGCCGCCCGTCGTGCGCGGGAGCTTTCGAGAAAGAGCGCGCTTTCAGGCGGCAGCCTGCCGGGCAAACTCTGGGACTGTCGAAGCAAGGACGCGGATTCGACGGAACTGTACCTTGTCGAAGGTGACTCGGCCGGCGGCATCGCAAAGCAGGGTCGTGACTCTTTCACGCAGGCGATTTTGCCGCTCAAGGGTAAGATCTTGAACGTCGAGAAGGCCCGCGTGGATAAGATGCTGAGCCACGACGAAATCACCAAGCTGATTTCGGCCGTCGGCTGCGGTATCGGCAAGGATGATTTCGATGCGACGAAGTGTCGCTACGGCAAGATCATCATCATGACCGACGCCGATGTGGATGGGTCGCACATTCGGACCTTGCTGTTGACGTTTTTGTTTCGCCACATGCGGCCGCTGATCGAGACCGGGCGCATCTTCGTGGCGCTGCCGCCGCTTTATCAGGTGAAAAAGGGTAAGCGCATCGAGTACGTGCTTGATGATGCCACCTTGAACTCGAAGCTGGCCGAGCTTGGGTTTTCCGGGTTGTCGTTGCTCGTGCGAGAAGACGGTCAGCCTGAGAAGGTCATCACCGGCGATCAACTGCGCGAGTTGGGCGCGGCGCTGGACGCGCTGGAAAGTCAGGCGCGGATTCTGTCTCGTCGCGGCATCAAGTTTGACGAACTCGTCAAAGACCGTCGCCATGAGACTAAGGGTTTGCCGAAGATGCTCGCAATGGTCTACCGTCCGAATGAGGCCGAGCACGAGCGCATCTACCTGTATGACGAGGACGACCTTCAGGCTTTGCGTGAGCGCGAGTCGGGCGCGCATGGTCCGGCCGAGGTCTCCGACGCGCGACACGTGCAGCTCGCCTACGCCGAGAACGGCCGGGGGAGTGGCAACAAGCAGAACGGCAGCAAGAACAGCGGGCAGGAAGAAGATACCGAGGTAAGCCTGGCTCACCGCATCGTCCGCTATCAGTTGGCCGAGTGCCGCGTGATTGATGACCTTTTTGCGAAGATCGAATCGTTCGGACTATCCGTGGAGGATCTGTTCCTCGTTCGTGAGGAGTTGGTCACGGGCGAGCTGCCGCCGGCCAAGTTCCTGCTCAAGCACGGAGACAGCGAGCCTGTGGGGATCGACAACCTTGCATTTGTCGCACCCGGCGTGCGAGAGATTGGTCGCGGCGGGTTGGCGATCAAGCGGTTCAAGGGGCTGGGTGAGATGAACTCGGACGAATTGTGGGAAACCACAATGGACGCCAGCAACCGCACGCTGCTGCGCGTGGTCATCACTGAAGATCCGGAAGACCTGGAGCAGGCCGACATCGACAGCCGCGAGGCCGACCGCATCTTCCGCGTGCTCATGGGTGAAAACGTGGAAGACCGCCGCCGCTTCATCGAAGACAACGCCATCAACGTCAAGAACCTCGATGTGTAACCAACGGCACGGCGCTATCCAGCTCGTCACGGGTACCACAATTCCATAAAGTGGCGAAGCTCCACCCTGGGCAGGCCGGGTGCCACGACGAGTCCCTGGCCGTTCGGATCCGCGGACAGGAAGCGACCCGTCTTGGGGTTATAGTAGGCGGACGCTGTGGTCGCGCTGCTGGAGATCGCGAT
Source organism: Planctomycetota bacterium (assembly GCA_024278695.1). Taxonomy (GTDB): domain Bacteria; phylum Planctomycetota; class Phycisphaerae; order UBA1845; family UBA1845; genus JAJRSP01. Next base: position 1,743 of record JAJRSR010000037.1, read on the forward strand.
CAGCGCGATCGTGAAAAACGACAACAGACGGCGATTACGATGGAAGAATCTCATGGTCTTATCCTGTAGTACGGTGTTCGAGGAAACGGCGACGTGGGTGCAGTGCCAAAGTTCGCGGGGTTGATTCCCGGCTGACCGTAACGCATCAACTCGCGGTTGCGGCGGTTTGTATCGTCCAGATAGTCTTGCATGGTCGGCGGCGTCCAACCGCTGCCATCCAGGTTCATGCGGCCAAAGCTACGCGACATCAGGGTTCCGCTTTGATGCGAATAAGGCTGGTACGTTCGCGGGATTACCTTCCCCTGCGAATAGGCACTGGGCGTGTGGGCAGACGGAATACGCGGCAAGCCTGGGATCATGAAGCGAGGGTCCGTCCGTCGCCGCCGCTCGTCTTCCTGAAATGCGGCTTCGGCCTCTTGTACAATCTGCATACGCCGAATCGTCCTAAACGTCATACGCAAAAGGCCGGCCGCAAAATGGTTTTGTGGGGCTGGCTCGAAACAGCAGCGCAGACTCATGCGTGCATTGGCGAGCAGCCGGGATGAGGCTTTTTCGGTAAGATAATCCAATGCTGTCCGAATGCCCCCAATGCCGTTACTCGCTCAAAGGTCTCCCGGCCGAGCATAGGTGTCCGGAGTGCGGGTTGGGGTATGACGCTGCGAGTGAGCTATTCAAGCCCGCCCATTCGCGTGCGTTGCTCTGGGCGGCCGTGGGGCCTGTCATGGGCGGGTTTTGGATGTTGTTGCAGGTGCTGAACGTCGCGCGAGCCCTCCCGGGAAAATGGCAATGGACTATGTGGTTGTTCTCTTGCGCTTACGTTTCCATGTTGGCTTGGTTTGGATGGCGGCTGTGGAAGAATTACCGGCGCGGCGCGATTGTGGCCACCATGCCCGACGCGCTTTGGCTTCGTTTTGATCGAGCGACTGAAGAACATATTCCGTGGGCTGGCATCTCTCGGGTGGTTGTCAGTCGCGGTTTTGTTGGCGCGACGATGTTTCTTAAAGAGACAAAGACGGTGCGAGATATTCGGGGGGTGTTCAAGAATCGGGCTGATGCGGAGCGGTTTGTGGAGCAGGCTGAGGTGCGGATCGCAAACGCTTCGTGTGATTAAGTGCTGCGGCGACCCCCCTCGGTCCCCCCTTGTTAAGGGGGGAAGGAAGAGCGCTTGCTGCGGTCGGGAGTCACACCGATCGCGTTTTTCCGACACGTCATACCAGCGCGCCTTTCAAATGCGCCATTTCAACAGGCTTTTCAAACACGCCATCCCGGAACGTCTACAAGTACATCATTCCAGCGCGCTATTCCTATGTGTCATGCCAAGGCATTATTCCAACGGGTTGATGGTCATACCCGTCGCGAGCTTGGGAAAGAAGTAGGTGCTTTTTTGCGGCATGAAACCGCCTGCGTCGGACACTGCGCGGAGATGGCTTAGCGGTGTCGCCTTCATGAGTAGTGCTACGCCGGATTCATCCACGGCGGTTTTTCTCGCGGCGGCTGTTGACTTCACGTAACGAACCTTTGGTTCCGCGCCCAGGTTTTTCTGATACAGCTCATCAAGCAGGTACCGGTGCAGGTAGGCGTAGTCCAGGTCGTGCCACGGGGCGCATTGCTCGGGTTCCAGCTCTTTCAACGCCGCGCGATTGGTAAACCGGACAGGCGTTTCGTTTTCTGTTGCACCATCTATTAACACAAGGTCTGCTTCGGACGTATCACATGGGCTTACGCCATCCGACCACGCGCCAAGCACGGCGTCTACGGTGACGCTTTTCAACGCTCGGCAGTACGGCAGAATCAGACAGCCCGGATCATCCATGCTGGCCAATACGAACATGACGAAGTTGGCCGGGTGATCTTCGGGGAGGGTGCCGCCGTTTTGCTCCTTGGCCCACGTTTGGTACATCAGCGCCGTGCCGTAGCGGTGGTGGCCGTCGGCGATGTAGATCTTTCCGTCGTTCACCGTGGCGATGACGGTGTCGATCAGGGCTGGGTTTGTCACGACCCACATTTCGTTTAGCACGTCGTCGAGCGTGGCCGTGGCGTGGGGTCTCGTGGCGGCGGTCGCTGCAAACGTCTTTCCCACAAGATTTCTCGGATCGGCATAGAGCCCGAAGATGGGAGAGAGCTGGCACTTGGTCGCTTTCATGAGCGCGAGCCGGTCTTCCTTGGGGCCGCCGAAGGTGAGTTCGTGCGGCAGGACCACGCCATCTTCAAAAGGCCTTAGGCGGACTCGGGCGATAAACTTTTTCCGCGTGTAGCGTTTGCCTTCGCGGGCGAAGCTCTGGTGGTAGAGGTAGAGCGCGGGTTGTTCCTCACGCGTGAGGGTGCCGTCGTGCAAGCGTGTGGTGAGCGTTCTCGCGGCTTTGTCATAGCACTCCGCGGGGCCGGCCGACTTCGGCGGGAGGTGCGGCAGGTCGATGGCGACGATGTTCTTATCGCTCCGCGCGAGTAGTGCGTCCTTGTCGGCTTGATCGAGCACGTCATACGGTGGTGCGATCAGCGCGGAGAGGTCACCGTTGGTGTTGGTTTGGTCAAACCTGATGGCCGCGAACGGCGTGACTTCGAGCTTCATGCAAGACTCCTTTCGGGCTATACCGCAGGCAAGTTACAGTGCCCGGCACGCCTGATTCAGCTATCGGTTCTTTGCCTTTCGGCGGAGCCGTAGATTCGTGTTTAGCTTAAATGCGTTGAACGGTTTTGCCTAGCCTAACATTTTTCGTTGCGATGACGTGTGGCGAGGATGTCTGGGTCTTGACTGCGCCGATGCTTCTTGACACGAGCCCGGTGCTGTAGACATTATCTGGATATGGGCGGGGCAGTTCGCGACAATACGATTGAGACCGAGCTAATCGAGATGCTCTCGGACAAGTTCCCGGGTATCGAGGTTGAGGCGATCCACAGCGAGCGGTGGGATCGCATGAGCGTGAGCTTCCGCTGGTCCGGCTTTGCCGATCTGCTGCCGGAGGAGCGGTTTCAACGGCTGGTGGGTGTGATCCCCGAATCATTTCGTGCGACCCGGTTGGCCGGTTTCATCTGGCTTGAGCTTTGCCCGGGGGAGTCGATCGACGATTTCCTAAAACACCCGCGAAGCGAGGATGTGGCCGAGCGCGAAGGCGAAATCTATCGGCGGCTCGACGAAGCAGGGTTTTTCGCGGGGCTGAAAAAGTCCTTGGGTCGGTCGCCTCAGAAATCCTGCACCGGTGGGTTTACGAAGGTGGCCGAGGCGCTGTTGGCCGCGAAATGGACCGCAGATGCCGTTCGGGATGCCAAGCTCGTTTTCATTCGCCACGGGGCTTACTGCGACTGTCAGGTTGTCGAGACGGTGGCGGCGGCGCTGAAGGAAAGCTACGCTGACTGAACCGTGGCACCATTCATTCCGGCCGGTTCGCCGCGTATTGCAATTCACGGTATTCTCAGGCTATGTTTTCGTTTTCCGTGACAGATTGTGATGGGGCCGCGCGCTGCGGAACGTTGGAAACGCCGCATGGTTCCCTCGATACGCCGGTGTTCATGCCGGTGGGGACGGCCGGGTCTATCAAAGGCGTCACGCCGGATCATGTGCGGGCCACCGGTGCGAGTATCATTCTCGCCAATACCTATCACTTACAGCTTCGTCCGACGGCCGAGGTGGTGCGCGATCTCGGCGGGCTGCACACGTTTATGGGTTGGGACGGCCCGATCTTAACGGACAGCGGCGGCTATCAGGTGTTTTCGCTGGCCGGCATCAACAACATCACCGATGACGGCGTCGAGTTTCAATCCCATATTGACGGCGCGCGGATGCGGCTAGACCCAAAGACCGCGATGGTCGTGCAAAACAACCTTGGTGCGGATATCATCATGGCGTTCGATGAATGTCCACCGCTGCCGTGTACGCCGGAGGTCATGCGGACGGCCGTGGATCGCACGATCCGCTGGGCGGGGGCATGCAAGACCCATCACGGGCGCAGCGATCAGGCGCTGTTCGGCATTGTGCAGGGCGGGCTCGATGTGGCCGAGCGGCGGCGGTGTGCTGAGGCGCTGATCGAGATTGACTTTCCCGGCTATGCCATTGGCGGGCTTTCCGTGGGGGAGTCTCATGAGGAGATGGTCTCGGCGCTGGGTCCGACGGCCCGAGTACTCCCGACGGATAAGCCGCGTTATTTGATGGGTGTGGGCATGCCGCGAGACCTGCTGGCGGCGGTGCAGGTGGGCGTGGACATGTTTGATTGCGTGCTACCGACGCGCAATGGCCGAAACGCCCAGGCGTTCACCGCGACGGGTCCGATTCGTATGCGAAACGAGAAGCACAAGCTCGATAGGGGGCCGATCGAGCCCGGCTGCGACTGCTACGCCTGCCAGACGTTTTCCCGTGGCTACATCCGGCACCTGTTCAACGCGGGGGAGATGCTCGGGCCTTCGCTGACCTCGATCCACAATTTGCGGTTTTTCCAGCGTTTCATGGCCCGGATTCGGGAGTTGATTCGCAAGGGACAACTGGCGACAATCACCGACGAGTTTCCCATCGCTGCGATGGCGACACCTAGACCAGACCAAGAGGAGCACGCATGAACGCTTGGATCACGATCGCATCTTTTCTGGCTCAGACCGGCGGCGGGCCAGTCGGACCCACGGCACCCGGTCAACCCCAGCCCGGCTCAGGGATGGGCTTGGTTTTCGCGCTGATGATGGGCATGGTTGTTTTTATGTTTCTCACCCAGCGCAGCCAGACGAAGAAGCGAGAGCGCGAACGCCAGCAACTTTTTGACGGGCTTAGCAAGAACGATCGCGTGCTGACGGTGGGCGGTGTGATCGGTACGGTTCACTCCGTGAAAGACAACGAGGTCATTCTGAAGGTGGATGAATCAACCAACACGAAGGTAGCCTTCGTGAAGTCGGCCATTCAACGCGTCATTCACGACGAGTCGGACGTCAAGCTCGACACGAACCCCTAAATCAGGCCGGTTCTCTGGGCACTATCTTTTGCGTTTCCAAGAAAAAACGATCCCGGCTGGCACCGTAGCGGGCCAACCGGGATCGTGGGTTTACTGATTCTGCGTGCCGCGTCGCCACCGAAGTGAGGCGCGGCTAACGCTGTTACTTCGTCGAGCGACGGCGCAAGCTCCTCCTGCTTGTGCGTAACCCGACCAATCCGAACATCATACCGAGCATCATCGCGAGACCCGTCGCACCGCAGAGGGGCAGGCCTGCACCACAGACGCCTTGGCCCGTGCCTGGTTCGGGCGTTTCTTGTGCCGGTTCATCATCAACGATCGCACAGCCGTCTGCGTCTACCGTGGCACCGGCCTCGGTGTTCGGACAGAGGTCGATGTCATTGTCAACGCCGTCCCCGTCGTCATCCGCAGGTACAGGCTGCTCGGGCTGCGGCTGCTCGGGAACGATCGGTGTTCCGACCGCGAAGGTGATCGTGGCGTCATCACGGACGGCCCAGAACCGCTGCTCGGAGTTGGAGAAGAAGTAGCCGTAGTCCCCGACGTTAGTGGTGGGGGCCGAATTACCGAGATCGTTGGTGCCTGCGGTCTCCCATTGTCCTGCGACCAGGGCGTGCAAGCGAACATCTTCCTGTCCCAGGCCGGCGGCGGCCAACTCGACCGCGTTGAGGTTGATGAACACGACGGCGGTGTAGGTCTGGGCCGGGCTGGTCACTTTGGTTTCAAACGTACGCACGAAGCCAATGCCGTTATCGAATCCGTCAGACGTTCCGGCACCTGGTCCCGGATTGCCGAGGGTTCCTTCAACGCGCGTCACGCGCCAGCTTACCTGCTTGCGCGGCTCAGCTTGGAGGACGTTGATCCCGGCAAGAACGCGATCCGAATCATCGCTGGCGTCCGAGCTGAATGTTCCGTTGGCGGTTGTTGTTCCGTTGCCGCCGAGGTTGTCATCGTCGCCCCCGCCGCGCGTCGCGCACTCGTCTGGGATGCCGTCGCCGTTTTCATCCAACGAGGTGCCCATGCCGAACACAAGGCCTTCTATGTTGGAAACGTTTTTTCCGGTGATCCGGTTGACGAGCGTTCCTAGTCCGGTGTTCGTATCGATCTCGATAAGTTCGGGTGATTCGGGTGGAGCGATGCCGGCCACATCGCCGTCGGATCCATATCCGGTCGCGCCAAAGAGCCGCCCGTCGGGGCCAAAAGCCAAACCGGGAACCATGTTGAATCCGGTGCCCTCGCCGATCTGTTGTAGCGAACAGGTGTTGGGATCGACGATGAAAACGGTTCCCGATGGACCGCTATAGCCACTGATCGTTTCGCCTTGATCGGTAGATCCGTACAGCACGCCGTTTGGTGAAAGTGCCAATCCACTCAAACTGATGTTATCAGTCGAGCATCGAATGGGCGCTTCGCCGGTATCCAAATCAATCGTACGCAAGACGTTGTTGTGCGTGTCTGATCCCACCAGCGTGCCATCATCCAAGAGTGCTAGATCGCTCAGTTCAATGGATTCACATTCGCCGGCCACGCTACAGTCGTCATCGGGGTCGTACAGTAGGCGTTCATCGATTTCCTTGGTCTGCGTATCCACCAAGAGTACGCCCGAGCCATGTCCGATGTTGACGGAAACATAAAGCGTACCGCCGTCGGCTGAGAGCGTGAGTCCCGTTAGTTCACATGCCCCATCACCTTTGGAATCACCCTTGTCGAAATCACTGAAATCAATAAAGACTTCGGCCTCACCGGTAACGGGGTTGATGTCGTAGATGGCGGCGTCTTCACAGTGGTGGTCGCCCTGTGATCCGTATAGCGTGTCCCCATTGATGTCACAGGAATCCGGAATGCCGTTGTTGTTGCAGTCGTTTTCGGTTCCCGAAGTGATATCGCACGAATCGAGGATGCCGTTGTGGTTGCAGTCGCCGCTGTCTTCACATTCGTCGGGGATAAGGTTGTCGTTGCAATCCTTGCTCGTCTCATCGCTGGTGTCGCACTTGTCCGGGACACCGTTGTCGTTGCAGTCCTCCGACGTGCCCATGCTGATCTCGTAGCTATCGGGAGTTCCGTTTTCGTTGCAGTCCGGTTGGCACTCGTCCGGGGTGCCGTTGTCGTCGATGTCATTGCTCGTCTCGTCGGAGATGTCGCAGTCATCGGGGATGTTGTTTTCGTTGCAGTCTTCCGATGTCCCGTCGCTGATATCGCATCCATCTGCCATACCATTCTCATTACAGTCCGCTGCGCAGGTGTCTGTATCTTCGTCGCAAGCGCTTGCGCTATCACAACCCGCAAGCTCGAAGCACGGCGACATACCGGAAGTACAGGCCCCATCGATGCAGACCTCAACGCCATTGCAATACAGCCCGTCGTCACAACTTTCGCCGCCCTTGCCGTCGCAGAAGCCGGTAGTGCCGGCAACGCCGGAACGTGCCACGCGAAGCGGGTCGGTGTTGGTGAACGGGTTCACCTGATTCGCGCGGTTGGCGGTAGCGGTGCTGTCGCTGATAATTTGTGCGCTGACTCCGACTGACGCTACGGTCAGTACGAGTGCGACCGTGAGTCGCTGAAGCGATGTTGTTCGAAACGTTTGCCACGATGTCATGATACGTTCTCCGGTTGTCTCGGAATGGATGACGACCAACCCGGGACGAATGCCCGTGGTGCAAGCCACGGCCCAAGACGAAGCGACGGTGCTCCGTCGAAATAGAATCCTAATGAGATCAATAGGGTGTTGTTCACGGCTGGTGAACCCCGCCATCCCGATGCGCCATAGGGTGCGAAAGGAACAGCAGATTGGTTGTGAGACCATCCTTGATGACGCGAAGAAGAGTCGGACATCCTGTTCGGCTCACGGGGGTTCATCTTACACCAGACGGCCCTGGTAAGTCAACTTTCTCGGACTCGAGGGCCAGACGGTGTCACTTTCGCTTCATGCTATGGTCATATGGAGCCATGATACCCACGCCTCCCGCCCGCCGAGAATGGTTAGTTATCGGAACCGTACTGCCCAACAACTGGTGGACGTGGTGCTCCAGCGGGCCGTTCGGCGGTATTGGGTCGTGCGGTCTTTCGGGGCAACGTGGCGAATTGGTGTCGCTGGATTGATGCAGCAGGCAGGGGGCGGTAGACTCGCGCGACGCGAGAATGTGGGTGCCTTCAGGAGTTTGCAGCAATGTCGGAAGAACAGACACCGGTAGAACCGGCCGCAGAGCCGGCGACGTCGAAGCCGTCAGACACGATCAATTTCGATGACTTCTTGAAAGTTAAGCTGCGTGTGGGCAAGGTGATTAGCGCCGAGAATCATCCGAACGCGGATAAGCTGCTGTTGCTGCAGGTGGACCTTGGCGATGAGCAACGACAGATTTGCGCCGGGCTCAAGGGGCATTATGAAGCGGCCGACCTCGTGGGTAAAAACCTGATCCTGGTGGCCAATCTCGCCCCGCGAAAAATGCGCGGGCTTGAGAGCCAGGGGATGCTCTTGGCGGCGAGCACGGCCGACCATGAACAGGTGATCGTCCTGACGACCGACGCCGACATCGCGCCAGGTAGCAACGTGGGGTAGTGCCCCCGGATGAGCCGCTGCTTTGTCCCGTACCCTTCGGGAGTACCCGAAAAAGTAGTGTCCGTCGCATCTTTCTTATGCGAGATATTGTTGGAAGTCCGGGCCGCCGTGCAGGCTGAAGCCTGCGGCTCGGGGGCGGTTTGTTAAGACCGCTACGCGTGGATTGTGAATGCTCCAACCCGCTTCCCTCTTCACTCCAGACTCTATATAGTTGTGTGCGATGACTTCCACGTCCCCCACTGATGCCGCACCTTGGACCATCGCACGGCTCTTATCCTGGACCACCGATTACCTGTCCCGCGCTGGTGTCGATGAAGCGCGGCTCTCTGCCGAGATTTTGCTGGCTCATTCGGTCGGTCTGGCGCGGATTGCCCTGTATGCCGGGTTTGAGAAAGAGCCGGTTCCGGAGCAGGTGGCTACGTTTCGCGGCTTGGTCAAGCGAGCCGCCGCCCATGAGCCTATCGCTTATCTCGTGGGAGAAAAGGAGTTTTTCTCGCTCTCATTCCTTGTCACGCCGGCCGTGCTGATTCCAAGACCGGAAACGGAGACGCTGGTCGAGGTCGCGATCGACTCTTGCAGCGCTCGGTCGCTGGTCGCGCCGCGTTTTTTTGATTTGGGGACGGGCAGCGGCTGCATCGCCGTTTCACTCTTGATGCAAATGGCTGAAGCTACGGGGGTTGCGGGGGATTTGTCTGCTGAGGCGATTGAAGTCGCGAAGCAAAACGGCGATCGACACGGAGTTTCGGATCGGTGTACGTTCGTGACGGTGGATCGGTTGGATCTGCCGGCGGAAGTGATGTCTGGTGGCGGGTTTGATCTGATCTTGAGCAATCCACCTTATGTGGCGAAGGCGGCGTTCGGTACGCTCGCGGCCAACGTGCGGGACTATGAGCCGGGCATGGCGCTGACGGATGGTGCCGATGGTCTGACGTTCTACCGGTTACTCGGTGCAGATGCGCCGGGGCACCTGAACGAAGGCGGTGTGCTGATCGTGGAGGTTGGTGCCGGTCAGGCTGATGATGTGGTCGAGGTCGTGACGGGTGGTGGCCGATTAGTTCATAAGGCAACGGTGAAGGATCGCGTGGTGGGGCATGACCGCGTGGTGGTTTTTGAGTTGTCGGCGTAGCAGGAGCGCGCGATGGAATCGCGTGGTGGGGCTCAAGCGGCATCAATGGCTATAGGGAGAGGGCGGAATCATGCAATGTCTTGAGATCATCGGTGGAAGCCGGCTTCGCGGCACGGTGCCCATAAGCGGTGCCAAGAACGCCGCTTTACCGATCATGGCCGCGTCGATCCTCACGGATGGTGAGACGGTGCTGCACAACGTGCCGGACTTGGCTGACGTGCGGCTGATGCTCACGATTCTCGAACGGTTGGGAGTCAAGAGCGAACGCGACGGGAATGGCACGATACGGCTGCGTGTTGAAGATGAGATGAACGTTCACGCGGCGTACGATCTAGTCAGTAAGATGCGTGCGAGTGTGTGCGTGCTGGGGCCGCTGTTGGCCCGGCGGAAGCGTGCGCAGGTGTCCATGCCGGGGGGGTGTTCGATTGGTGATCGTCCGATCGGGTTGCATATCGACGGGCTCGAAGCGCTGGGCGCGGAGTATGAGCTGGTCAACGGCGACGTGCTCATGCGCTGCAAGAAGCTTACCGGTCGGGATATTTTCCTGGGCGGTCCGTTTGGCTCGTCTGTGACGGCGACGGCGAATGTATTGATGGCGGCTACCCTTGCGGAGGGTCGCACGTTGATCGAATCGGCCGCGTGTGAGCCTGAGATCGTGGACTTGGCCGAATACCTCAACAAGTGCGGCGCGCAGATTAAGGGGCACGGCACGCCGGCGATCACGATTGACGGCGTGGACAAGCTGACGGGTGCGGAGCATCGGGTGCTGCCGGATCGCATCGAGGCCGGTACATTTGTGATCGCGGCCGCCATCACCAACGGCGACTTGGAATTGGAGCACGCGCGTATCGAGCACCTGCGTGCGGTTGTTGAGCTACTCCGGCGCGTTGGGGTGATTGTGGAGCGTAGTGAGAAGGGGCTTGTGGTGTCTTCCTCGCGCCGGTTGGAGCCGGTGACGATGACGACGCAGCCGTTCCCCGGATTTCCGACGGACCTTCAGGCGCAGGCGATGGCGTTGCTGTGCCTGGCCGACGGAAACAGCATGATTACGGAAAAGATTTTCCCCGATCGTTTCTTGCATGTGGCCGAGCTGAACAGAATGGGCGCGCGGATTCGCAAGGAAGGTCCGACGGTGATCGTCGAGGGCGTGAAGAAGCTCATCGGTGCGCCGGTGATGGCTTCGGACTTGCGCGCCTCTGCGGCGTTGATTTTAGCGGGCTTGGTCGCGAAAGGCACGACGCGCATGCAGCGCGTGTACCACATTGATCGCGGTTACGAACGCATCGAAGAGAAGCTGGTCGCCGTTGGTGCAAACATCCGCCGCGTTGACGTGTAGCCTACCCCCGTTTGTGCAAGTGCGAGCTTACGTTTGCGCTGTGAACATTTTCGGACCTTTCTGTCTCGGGTTGTATCAATAAAGACACCTTCGTGTGGCGTGGGGTGAACATACCGGCGCAACTGGACCGGCCGCGATGCAGCGGGCGGTGAGACGGGTGAATGGTAACCCGTTGTGGCATATCGAGTTGTAACTCGTCTCAGAATCACCCCCGTTGTGGCACCGCGTTGGAGCGGCGTGTGCCCTTAGGTGTGCTGCGAACCTTGTGACCGCCGTCGGGGTGGTGGCGTGTCATGGGGCGGCGTCGGTGACGCCAAGGCGCCAAGGGGAGCGCCACAGTCTTATCGGAGGGGCAATCGCAGATGAACGAGGAAACATTTCAGCGAAAACTTGCGGAGTTGATTACGGAAATCGGTACGCTACCGCAGGGCGAACGTGACAAACTAGAAATGCTAGCCGAGCAGACGCGTGCGCGTCACCGGCAGCTCAAAGAGACGGTCAGCAGCCTTCAAGAAAGCATCGACTTCGTGCGACTGAGCATCAAGTACATGCTGTTTGATCTTGAAGCGACGCGCCGGGAAAACGACCAGCTTCGTAAGATGTTGGAAGAGAACAACGGCGAGAACAACGAGTAGACTCCGATGAGCTTTGCTCTCCCCCAGCGGTTCGCCCCTGGTGGACCGCTTGAGCAAAGCTTACCACGCGATCCGAGCGAGGCTGATGACCGAAGGGGGAAGGCTTCGACGGATCGCGAATTATGCTACGGCCCGTGGCCATTGCGCTGCGGGCCGTTTTTGCGCGCGGGTCTACGCGGTGTATCAGGCCAGGTAAGCGACGGCCTCGTCGCTCTCTCCGTCCATGACGACTTGTAGATGACGTCCGGAAGCGCTGGTCGGGACGTGGATCAGGTGGATGTCGTTTTCCAAGCTGGCATCGTCCGGGTTGACGGTGGCCAACATGTTGGTTGAGTTCGACAGGAACTCATGGTCAAACCGGTTGCCGGATTCATCTGGATAGAGTGCGAGGTATTTGATGTTGGCCTCGACCAGGTCTTGGAAAAAATGGGTACCGAAGGAAACCTCCGGCGAGAAGCCGTTTGTCTGCCGTGCCACTTCTACCAGCAGGCAACAGCGGTTGATGTCGGCGTAACGCACGGGCACCCCGAGGCGAATGTCGTTGCTTCCCCACCGTCCGGGTCCGACGAGCGCGAAGGACTTTGGTTTTAACGCCCTGTTGATCCGGCCTATGGCGCGGGCGACGGCGAACCGTCCCTCTCGCGTCGAGATGCGATCGTACTTGACCGGATCGACGTAGACGATGTACTCGATGTTGTCGATCTGGCAGGATTGCACGTACCGATGGGCGTCGAAGACGATGTCTTCCTTGGGAATCTGCTTGGGGATTGTGACGGGTCCGCTTTCCAGCGCGGTGGATTGCGTGCGGCATTGTAAGATGTAAAACTTCTCGCCGTCGCAGGCGAACTCCATATCGACCGGGACGCCGTAGACGTCTTCCAACCGAGAAAGCATGTCGCGGGCGCGCTGGACGAAGGGGGTTTCTCGCAGCAACTTGTCGAACGTGATGCAGAGGTTTTCGGGGTCTTCGTCCACGAGCAAGCCCGTTGGCGGATAAAGCTCGCCGTCACGGCATGCGGAAACGAGCTTGTCGAGCATGGGGATGGGCTCACGCATGGCCAACAAATCCGGCAGACGCACGGAACGCAGCCGGTTGGCCTTGGTATCCACGACGTCCAACGTTTGCTGCGAGCAACGTCTGATTTCACCCACGGTGGATTCTGGTCGAAGCGTGGGCGCGCCCAAGGCCACCATGCGCGGGTAGTCGCTACCACTTCGGTCCACCGCGCGCGTGCCCAGGCCCATGACAAGCCGCAGCAGACCATCTTCACGTTTGATTCGTGGTGACCAGCGGTATTCGTTACGCGAGAACGCGACGCCGGCAAACGCCGGCATGAAGAGATCACCCACCTTTCCGCCGACCACCTTTTGAATGAGGATGGCCATGCCTTCGACGTAGTCGATCAGGTTGTGTTCGCGGCGGTAGACGATGGGATCCGGGCTCATGATGCTGGCGTAGACTTCGGCGATGGCACCCATCAGCGCGCGCAGCCGTTGTTCGGGGGTTCCCTGGTTGGCGAGGAAGTAGCTTGCATATTTTCCACAAAACGCCGTGCCGAAACGATCTTCGAGCAGGCTTGACGACCGGACGATCAGCGGGTGAGGCCCGATTTGCTCCAGAATGCGACGGAGATCGTGGACGATCTTGAGTGGGAAATCGCTGTTGCGGAAAACGCCGCGAATCAACGGGTACTCTCGCGATACGTCTTCGTCGGACTTGTACTTTTGCCGTTGGTAGTCGTTGAGCCGGTTGAGCCTGAGAAAATCTTCGATGACATCGTGGCGCAGGTAGTAGGATTCGGGCATGGCCACGGGGAGGAACAGATCGCTTTTCTTGTCTTCGGCTTTTCGTAGGATGCGGTGGGCCAGCAACATGCCGCCGGCTTTTCCGCCGATGCGCCCGAGGGTGTCGTCGTTACCGACCATGCGCGACGTGACGTCATCGAAGTCACGGATGGTGAGGTGGTTCTTGGCGACCCCGATGAATTCGAGCTGATCGCTGACGAAGTGACGAATCAGGGCGACGCGCGTGGCGATGACCTCGGCCGGTGCAAGCTCGGTCTCGCCGAGCGAGAGCTGACAAAAACGGTGGATCTTGCCCGCGAGTTCCTTGAAGGAAACGCTGGGCATCTCCGCGACGCTTTCCAGGCTTTGCACCTCTTCACGTTTGAGGGTCAGGTTCACGAGGTCGTCCACATCTTCGAGCGTGAACTCGCGCGCTACGATCTCACGCGTGATTTGCTCCGCGAGTTCGCGCTCCTTATCGTCCCAGCGATCGCGCTCGGCCTCGTTGGGGTCCGTGCGGGCATCTTGCAGCGCCTCGCCCGTTCGCCGGCGCGCTTCGTCGTGAATGTGGTCGATCGTGGCGATGCCCCGGCGGTGGAGCTCCATGAGAAGCTCGCGGTGGATGCGTTCTGCAAGCGCGGGATGCTGGGCTAGATGCTCATCCAAACGCTTGGCGAGGCTGGCTGGCGTGTCAGGTTCCTTCGGCATCATTCGCTTGGCTCTCTTTGGGCCGATGCGACGGCACCGACGAAGCGTTCATTTTCAGGGCGATGGACCGGAGTCGCAAGCGCTTGAGACAGAGCCCCGGCACCATTGGGTGCAAAACAGGATTGGCGGATGGGTGGCGGCAGACGGACAACCGCCTTATCTGTCTTGCGGTCCGGCACCATTTCTGGGAACCAGTCAGACGTGACCCCTGTTTCTGCCGAGCTATAGTGAGGGATGTGCCCAGAGTGACCGACGTGGATCGACGGACCCAATGACGGATGCCGGAAAACAACCGAAACCCCATCAATCAGCAGAGGGGCCGGTTTGCGCGGACGTGCCGTTGCCGGTGGTGCGGCGGACCGTCGTGCGGCCTTCGCGGATGAGTCGGCGGCGGGCGTGGGTTCTGGTGGCGGTCCACCTCTTGATTATCGGACATGTGATCCATTGGTTGGTGACGGGCCGCACGCTCTCGCCGGTTGAGCCGTCGGAGGCGATGTATGCGATCAACGATGGGTACCTCAACGCGGGTGCCGTCTTCTTTGCGGTATCGCTGTTGTTGACGCTGGTGTTCGGTCGGTTTGTTTGCGGCTGGGCTTGCCACTTGGTGGCGTATCAGGATTTCAGTGCGTGGTTGCTGAAGCGGGTGGGGATTCGTCCCAGGCCGTTGCGGTCTCGGTTCCTCTATTATGCGCCCTTGGCTCTGGCGTTATACATGTTCGTGTGGCCGACGGCGTATCGGTTGTGGATTGGTCAGCCGAAGCCCGTGTTGACCAACCATCTGATGACGACGGAGTTTTGGGCGACGTTTCCCGGTCTATGGGTGGCGATCTTCACGGTGGTCATGTGCGGGTTCGGGGCCGTGTACCTGTTGGGCTCGAAGGGGTTTTGCACCTATGCCTGTCCGTATGGCGGGTTTTTCGCGGTCGTGGATAAGTTTTCAACCGGGCGCATCGTGGTGGACGACTCGTGCGATCATTCCGGTCATTGTACGACGGCCTGTACGTCGAACGTGCGTGTGCATGAGGAGATCTCCCGGTTTGGGATGGTGGTGGATCCGGGTTGTATGAAGTGCATGGATTGCGTGACAGTTTGCCCGAATGACGCGCTGCATTTTCGGTTTGCCGCACCGGCGGTCGTGACGCGGGCCGGCGCTTCCGGCAAAGCGCGTTCGTATGACTTCACGCTTTTTGAAGAGACCGTATTGGGCGTCGTGGCCTTGTTGGCGTTGATGGTGTTTCGCGGGTTGTACGGTCAGGTTCCGCTGTTGTTGGCCATGGCGCTGGCGGGGCTGACGGCGTTCGTGTTGATGAAGTTTGCGAGGCTGCTTCGTACGCCGAATGTGCGTCTGCAACAATACGCGTTGAAGCGCGGCGGCGTTTGGACGAAGGCCGGTGCTACATTCGGCGGGCTGAGCGCGGCACTTCTCGTGTTTGTGGGTCACAGCGGTTTTGTTCAGTACCACGCGTTTCGCGGCGGGCGGTTGGCGCAGTCGCTGGCGCTGGGGGATGAAATCTGGGTGGCCGGCGAGTCCTGGCTGGCGACGGCGTCGGAACCGCAGCGCGAATCCCTGAGTGTGGCGACGGCGTATCTTGAGCGGGTCGAGCGCGTGGGTCTGCTGCACTCACCGGTCGCACTGAACGGTTTGGTTTGGTTGTATCTTGCGGCCAACCGCGATGAAGACGCGGCCGCAGCGGTTCGCAGTCTGATTGAACTAACGCCGGATCGGGCGGAGGTGCATCGCGGCCTTGCTGGTGTGCTTCGCAAAATGAACCGCCTGGCGGAGGCCGAGCAAAGCTACCGGCAGGCGCTTTCGCTTGAGCCCGGCTATGCGAAGGCGCGCAGCGAACTCTGTGCGTTGCTTGTTCAATCGGGGCAGCCGGAAAAAGCGCTGCTCGAATATAAGGTCGGGCTGGAAGAGTCGGCCGATGATGTGCTGCTCATGACGGAGCGTGCGCGGTTGCTTTCGCGGCTTGGTCGGCTTGAGGCGGCGCGTGACGGCTGGCGGCGCGTGACGGAGGTGACGCCGTTGTCTGCGTCTGCCTTTGCGGAACTTGGTGCGGTACAATTGCGTGTGGGAGAGGTGGCTGAGGCCATCGTTGCGCTGACGCGAGCGGTCGAGCTTGCGCCGGAAAACGCCGGAGCGCAATACAATCTTGCGTTGCTGTTGCTACAGTCGCGTCGCACGGGTGAGGCTGTGGACCGGCTTGAGGCGGCGATCGTGGCAGACCCCGATCTTGCCGAGGCGCATTACCACTTGGCCGTGGCGCTGTTCATGCTTGGCAAGCCGGCCGAGGCGTTGGCACCGATCCAAGAGGCGATCCGCCTTAACCCGAGCGACGCGGATGCGAATGGGTTTTTGGAGGTGGTGCGTCAAGAACTGGGCCGCCCTGACACCAGCCACCCTGGCACCAGCCGTCCGGCACCAACCGACAGCAATCCGTAGACCATTGCCACTCCAGGCGTCATGCTCGCGCGGGCTAAAGCCACGCGGCTCGGGGTTTTCGGGTGTCCCATACCTGAAAGAGTTTTGTGGTCAAGCGTTTTTCCTGCAGGTCATTTCCGTACGCCTTCCATGCCCTCTCGCGTCTTCGCGATGGGTTCGGCAGAAGCGTTGATTCGTTGACCGAAGCTTCCGTTGATCGAAAGCGCC
>JAJRSR010000038.1 GCA_024278695.1 Planctomycetota bacterium
CGCCGCGCCCGAACGGAGTCGGCCGCCGCGCATGCGCTGATTTTTCCCGGCACGCCCCCCAACCACCCCCCGCATGGCTCCCGCGAAACGTGCCCCCCCTCATCCGCGTCAATACGCAATCTGAGTGCCGAACACTATTGAAAAGGTCCTCTTTCCGATGTCGGTACCCTTTCTGAAAACGCTACTCTACATGGAAACGGCACTTTTCTTGTGAACAACACAGAAACGGTATTGCAGCGTTTACGCTTCTTCCTCCGGCACGAACGGCACGGCCAGCGGCGATCGTTCGGGTAGGCACTTGTAGAGTATGAGCATGGCGATGACGGCACCGACGAACATGACGATGCTAACCGACTGCGATATCGTGAGCCCGCCGACGTCAAGCGGGTTGTCGGCCCGGATCGATTCGAGAAGCACGCGCGGGAGCGGGTAGAACAGGAAGATAGAGGCGATCACGACGCCGTGCCGCTTTCTGACATAGAACATGGCCGACAGCACGCCGGACAGAATGAACGCGTGGATCGACGAATACAACTGCGTCGGGTGGACCGGCAATGACCGGTTTGCGTTGGCGATGTCCGACAGCTCGGAGACGCTGATCCGTCGTTTTGGGTTCACGGGTGACGGATAACGTTGGGCCAGTCGTAGTGCGGCGAGCTTCCGCTCATGCTCCAACATCAGCGTTTTCATTTTTTCCACGACAAGCTCAAGTCGTTTGGTTTCTTCTGAGCTTGGGTCGGCTTCCTTGGCGGTCTTGAGCGCGTCCGTGGCGTCTCGATAGTTGGTTGCTGGTCCGTCGCGCTGCTCCACCGGCATCTGAAGGTCGCCGTTGGGTACGATCGTTGGATAGAACTGCCCCGCATGCGTGCTAATCAGCTCAGCGGGGACGGTGACCTCGCGTTCCTCCCACTGTTGGCGGTGGGCCGGACTGGCGAAGGGGAACTGCACGGCCCAACGGTGTACGACGCTCGAAGCGGCACCGGCCTGATCCCGATGGTCGACATCGCAAATCCCGCCAAAACAGCAGCCGTTAAAGTAGCAGCCAAGCCGCCCGAACGCGAGCCCCCACATGACACCGGGAGCTAAAATGTCCATGTACATGCGGACGGATATTTTCTTGATAAACGAGTAGACCGCGATGGCGAAGAAAGCGCCGAGAAAGCCGCCGAGAAACTCAAGACCGCCCTGGGTGATATCAACGATAGCGAGGAGTTTGTTGGGGCGATCGGCGAACTGCGTTTGCCAGTAGTGGGCTACGTAGAAGACGCGCGCGCCGCCTACGCCAAACAGCAACGCAAGGAACCCGAGATCCAGCACGACATCCGGGTCGGCCTTGACGCGTGTGGCTCGCTTCATCGACATCCAGACGGCGCTGAGAAACCCCACCATCATGAAAAAGCCGTAGGTCTTGATACCCAGTCCACCGGGAAGCGTGAGCAAGTCGGGATGCATGTTGTGGTTCGATTCCTTTCGTGCCGGGTCAAACGGTGTAGTCGACGCCGATGTTATCTATCAGTCGGCAACCGCCGATCCGCACAGCCAAGCAAATGCGTGCGGCACCACGGATCTCGTTCAGCGGAGCCAGCGACTCCGGATCAACGACCTCAATGTAGTCGATCTGTGCGGGGCCGGCCGCTTCAATGCTCTCTCGCATACGCTGCATGATGATGCCGGTGGAGCACTCACCGGAAGCCACCTGCGCCTTGGCGGTGAACAGCGCGCGGCTCAACGAGACCGCTTGTTCGCGTTGCTGCGGGGCAAGATACGCGTTTCGACTCGACAACGCCAGTCCGTCGGCCTCTCGAACGGTCGGGCAGCCGAGAACCTCAATCGGCATGTTGAGGTCGCGTGCCATGCGTTTGATGACCATAAGCTGCTGGTAGTCCTTTTCCCCGAAAAACGCGACGTCCGCCGGGAGGATGTGAAACAGCTTGGCCACCACGGTGGTCACGCCGTCAAAATGACCGGAGCGGTACGCGCCGCACAGCCCCTCTGTGAGTTTGTTCACGCGGACCCTCGTCATCGCGTCATCGGGGAACATGGCAGCTACAGAAGGGGTAAAGACCAGATCGACGCCGACACCTTTACACGCGGCGAGGTCGGCTTCCAGGGGACGTGGGTAGCGCTCCAAATCCTCACCCGGTGCGAATTGCGTTGGGTTGACGAAGATGGTGACCGCTACGGTGTCGCATCGGCTGCGGGCCTCCCGCATGAGCGACAGGTGGCCTTCGTGTAGCGCGCCCATCGTGGGCACAAGTCCGACGCGTTGGCCTTTGGCTTGGGCCTGCCGAACCGCATCGCGGCATGTTGTGATTTCAGTGATCCGGCGCATGGGCGTCGCTCGCTCCGATGGTTCAACCGTCTGGTCAAAGCGTTATAACCGCCCTGGGCATGGGGCGTCCAATCCGGTCAATCGTAGGTATGGGATGAAGGTGCCTGGCGTAGATGGCGTGGGTATGGCGTCAAGGCGTCGTCAGGGGTACGGGAACCACGAGCGTTGCGAAAATCCGGGCGACGATTTCGTTTCCGGATTCACTGAGATGGTTGCAGTTCAAATAATTGACCGGGTCGGCCTGGAGCGATCCACTAAACGAGGCAATATCGACAAGCGTAGCGCCGCGCGCCATGGCTGCCAGCCGAATACGATCGTTGAGTCGTTCGATGTAGGCATCCGCGCGATCGGTTTGCTGCGGTATCGCGATGTTGAACGGCAGAGCGCCACATTTTGTCACCCCCGGCGCGAGCGCGAAGTAGGTGGCGATGTATGCCTCCATGCCCACACCCTGCGCCGCTTGAAGTGTAGCCTCGATGGATGCCTGAATGCCGTCGAGTGCGCTGGTTAGCTCGGCGTTGAAGGGATAGTCGGGATCATCCGGTGAGGCCAGGAGGAAGGGGTCCATTTGGCCAATGAAATTGGAGAGGTCGTTACCACCCTCCCAATAGAGAAAGACGACCGCGTTGGGGTAAATCTTGTCTTCGATCAAGAAGCGAAGTCGGTCGAGCCCCTCTAACGCGGTCTCACCGCTTTTACCTTCATTGACAAAGGTTTCCGTTGGTGCGTCGAGAAACTCTCGAAGAAAGTCAGGGTAGTTGCGGTTTGCCGGTCCGGCCGTCATCGAATCTCCAAACGCCAGGTAGCGGACGGCCGGATCAGGAATGCGGAAGAAGAAGTCCGACCCGCAGCCGGCGGAAAGCATGGCGATGATTGATACGACTCGCAGATGTTTCACCGGCAAGAACCTCCCCAATCTGCTACGAAACCCGTTACCTGCGACGGTACGGTGATGCTGAGGTCAGTCGCCCCGGACCGCCTCGGAAACCCGGGTCAGCTTTTGCAGCAATGCCTTGAGCTTGTCGAGCGGAAAGACGGTGGCCGGATCGCTTTTGGCCTCGTCGGGTTTGTCGTGAACTTCCATGAAGATCGCGTCTGCCCCGGTAGCGATGGCCGCAGCGGCCAACATGGGGGTGAACTCGCGGTTGCCGCCGCTGATGGTTCCCGCGCCGCCCGGAAGCTGGCAACTGTGCGTTGCGTCATACACCACCGGGGCGAAGGCCTTCATCCTGACGATGGCCGTCATGTCATTAACCAGACGGTTGTAGCCGAAGAAAGTGCCACGCTCTGTCATCAAAAAATTGGCGCATCCAGATTCGGAAAGTTTCCCTGCGACGTTACTCATTTCTTCCGGCGACAGGAACTGCCCTTTCTTGACGTTCACGCAGCGCCCCGTTTCAGCGGCTGCTGCGAGAAGGTCCGTCTGCCGGCAGAGGAACGCGGGGATCTGCACGCAGTCCAGCACTTCGCCGGCGGGGGCTGCCTGTTCGGCCTCGTGAATGTCAGAAACGACAGGCACGCTGAGGGTCTTGGCTATGTGTTGTAGGATGGATAGCCCCTGGTCGAGCCCCGGTCCGCGAAAGCTGGAGATGCTCGACCGGTTCGCCTTGTCAAAGCTCGCCTTGAAGGCGAATGGCATGCCGACTTCTTCGCAGATGCCTTTGATCGACTCTGCCAGAAACAGGGTGTGTGCTTTTGATTCGATCACGCACGGTCCCGCGATCAGGACGAGCCCCGCGCCGTCACCGATGCGCAGGTTCGATATTTCTGCCTGTATACAACGTGCCATCGGACGCGCTCCGAACGATCCACCCATAGTAAACTCGAAAATACGGTACGACCGTACTGTATGTTGGTCAACGGTAGGCGTGCCCCCCCCCCGATTTTTTTGACAGTTTCACCCCGCGCCACGAAGATACGCGCTGCCGTGGTGTTGCGTGACGCTGTTCAAATGTTGTGGGCGGGATGCCGCAAGCCACGACGCCAAACGAAAGCGACCCGAAGTAACCCCTTGATCGCGAGGATTCTTGATGGCCAAACGACCGAAGCGCGGAGCATCGCCCGATCACAAGGATCGCATTTCACGGTGCCGCCGCGCTTTCAAAAAGCTTGGTGCCGATGCGTTTCTCGTCACGAACGACCGAGACTATTTCTACCTGACCGGCTTCACCGGTGAGGATTCCGCCGTTCTCATCACGGCCCGCGATGTGTGCATCGTGACGGATCGGCGGTTTGAGACGCAGGTGGCCAAGGATTGTCCGTGGGCGAAGGTGCGGATGCGGGCCGGGCTGCTCAACCCAGAGGTCGCCGCAGGTTGTAAGGCAATGCGGGTTAAGAAACTTGCCGTTCAGTCGAGTCACCTGACGCTCGCCGTCCATGCCAATCTCAAGAAGGCGGCCCGAGGTATTAAGCTGATGCCCACTTCCGGCATCGTGGCTGGTCTCCGTGAGAAGAAATCTCCCGGTGAGGCGCGGGCGATGGTTAAGGCGATTCGCGTGGCCGAAGCGGCTTTCAAAGCGATGGTCCAATCGATCAAAATCGGGCAGACCGAACTGGAGATGGCCGCCCGGCTCGAGTTTGAGATGAAGTGCCGCGGTGCCTCTGGCCCGTCGTTTCCCACGATCTGCGCCGAGGGGCCAAACGCGGCATTGCCCCACGCCCACCCCGGTTCGCGACGGGTGAAGGCGGGGAGTGCGGTTTTGTTCGATTGGGGGGCCTGCGTGGGTGGATACTGTAGCGATTTGACCCGCATGGTCTTCGTCGGTAGCATCCCGCCGACGCTGCACCGGGTCTATGAAATCGTGCTTGAAGCGCAGCTAGCGGCCATTCGCGAGTTACGACCGGGTCGGCGGATGTGTGAGATCGACGCCGTCGCTCGTGGCGTGATCGAGCGAGCCGGTTTTGGCGATCAGTTTAGCCACGGGCTCGGTCATGGGCTCGGGTTGGATGTGCATGAGCCACCGTCGCTCAGTTGGCGTTCGGGCGCGAAGCTGGAGCCGGGTATGCTTGTTACCGTGGAGCCTGGGATTTACCTGCCGGGTGTTGGTGGTGTTAGGATAGAAGATGACGTGCTGATCACGACGGCTGGAAAGCGCGTGTTGAGCAAACTGGATAAGAGGCTGAAAGGCGCGGTCATACGGTCTAAGCGTTAGTTATTTTGCGGTACGGCATTGTCCTTTTTTTGATTCTCACGCTGGCTTAGGCTGGTGAGATAGGGAGCCACGACGTTGTTTGAAACAGACAAGATTCGTCAGCTCATCGAGATGATGGTCAAGAACGAGCTCGTCGAGATTTCCCTTCGCGATGGTGATGTGGAGGTGAGCCTCCGCCGCCCCAATCCGGCGTCCGTACCGGCCGTTCAGATGACCGGCGCGCCGATGGCGGCACCGGCTTCGGCTCCGATGGCGTTGCCTGAAGCACCTCCGGAGGATGCCGGCAAAGCGAACGAGGGCGATTTCGAGAAGATTTTGTCTCCGATGGTTGGCACTTTTTATATG
Organism: Planctomycetota bacterium; assembly: GCA_024278695.1. Taxonomy (GTDB): domain Bacteria; phylum Planctomycetota; class Phycisphaerae; order UBA1845; family UBA1845; genus JAJRSP01. The sequence continues at coordinate 5,830 of JAJRSR010000038.1, forward strand.
TCTTCGAGCCCGGACGCGGCGGCGTTTGTCAAAGTGGGCACTTCGATTGGCACCGATTCGGTCGTGTGCATCATCGAGGCGATGAAGGTGTTCAATGAAGTCAAAGCCGAGGTGAGCGGGACGATAGAGAAGATCTTGGTGAAGAACGAGCAGGCAGTCGAGTTTGGCCAGCCGCTTTACCTCGTGCGGCCGGACTGATTCCTTTCTCATGCTGTTTGAACGCTCGGTTCTTGGACGTGCCAGTGGATGGCGTGAATCTTACGGGAGCAGCTTTAGCTAACAGAGCCTGATGTTTCGACGCATTTTGATAGCCAATCGCGGTGAAATTGCCCTGCGGATTATGCGCGCCTGTCACGAGATGAAGATCGAAACGGTCTGCGTCTTCTCGGAGGCGGACCGGTCGGCAGATTACCTTCGCCTTGCAGACCGCACGATTTGTGTTGGCGGCGCTGCGCCCAAGGAAAGCTACCTCAAACACGATCGGATCATCGCCGCTGCTGAGGTGGCTGGGGCCGACGCGATTCATCCGGGGTATGGGTTCTTGGCGGAAAACGCGGCGTTCGCGGAGAAGTGCCGGGCGTGCAATGTGGAGTTCATTGGCCCCAGTGCCGACTCGATGCGCCAGCTTGGTGACAAGGCCGAAGCCAGGGTCATGGCGAAGAAGGCCAAGGTTCCGACGGTGCCCGGTAGTGACGGCATTTTGGACGGGGATGATAACGAAACGATTCAAATTGCCGACGCGATTGGCTTTCCGCTGATGATTATGGCTTCCGCCGGCGGTGGTGGTCGCGGCATGCGTATTGTCCACGACAAAACCGATCTGCTTACGGCCATCAAGCAGGCGCAGCAGGAGGCGGACGGGGCGTTCCAGCAGTCCGACGTCTACATCGAGAAGTTTATCGACCGCCCCAAGCACGTCGAGGTTCAGGTGATCGCCGACCAGCACGACACGGTGTTGCATCTTGGGGAGCGGGATTGCACGGTTCAGCGGCGTTATCAAAAGTTGATCGAAGAATCACCCTCTCCCGCCATTGACTCGCGTACCCGGCGTGATCTGTGTTCGGCAGCAGTACGCATGGTTAAGTCTGCGAATTACTACAGTGCGGGCACGGTCGAGTTTCTTGTGGACTCCAAAGGTAAGTTTTACTTCATCGAGGTGAACACGAGGATTCAGGTTGAGCACCCCGTCTCAGAGATGGTGACGGGCATCGATCTGATTAAGGCACAGATCCGCGTGTCGGCCGGTGAAAAGCTGGAATACACGCAAAAATCGATCGTCTCCAATGGTCACTCGATCGAATGTCGGATCAACGCGGAAGACCCGGATGAAAAGTTCCGACCTTGCGCCGGGCGGATTGATAAGTTTCGCCCGCCGGGTGGGTTTGGCGTGCGTGTGGAGTCGTACGTTCATGACGGAGCGCGCGTGTCACCGTATTACGATTCACTTGTCGCTAAGTTGATCGTGCATCAACGCACGCGACCGGAGGCGATCCGGTGTATGCAGCGGTGCCTGTCCGAGTTTCAGATTGGTCCGATCAAGACCACGATTCCCTTCCTGCAGAAGGTCATGGCTCATCCCGATTTCGCCAGTGGCATGATTGATACGGGATTCATAGGCCGACGCTTGTCGTAACGGCGTGGGTTGTGTCGTCGGTGTTTGGGTGAGGGCGATGTGTGAGGCGTCGGCCTTGCTTCACGGTTTCGTACACGTTGACGGATTTGATGATGAACACTCGATTTCTGAATTTGACGGTTGTCGGTTTTGCAGTGGCGCTGGTGGCTGCTCTGGGTTGTCGTAAAGAGTCGATCCCGGCCGAGAAAACCGTGGCAAGCGCCGCGAAACTTGCAGAGGCCGCAGGTAATCCGGCTGTCGTTGCCAAGCTTGTCGCGGCTGATGCCGTGGATGGTGCGGTGGACGGCGTGGTGACGCGGTGCGGCGGGTGTAAGCTGGGTATGGATGGAACCGACGAACTCACGCTGACCGTGGGTGACCACAAGATGCGGTTTTGTTCAAATCATTGCCAATCCAGTTTTGCCGGGGATCCGACTAAGCGTATTCTCGCGCTGTCGATTCCGGATGGTCAATAATCCTGCTTGCGGCGGAAGACTATGGCGTCGCTTTTCGATCAACGTCGGTATCTGAGCGATTTCGACTCGGCACGCATGGGTCATATTGTGGCCGATGTGTTGGTCGTTGGTAGTGGCGTGGCCGGTGCCCGCGCGGCGCTCGCGGCGGCTGAACATGGCTCGGTTGTGCTGCTCTGCAAATCTTCTTTCGCGGAATCAAACACGAACTATGCCCAGGGCGGTATCGCTGTAGCCATCGAGTCCGGCGGTACGTCGCAGGAGCATTATGAAGACACGATGCGGGTGGGCTCGGGGTTGAGCCGGCCCGATGCGGTGCGGCGGTTGGTGGATGATGGCCCAACCCGGGTACAAGAGCTGCTGGACTGGGGGATGACGCTGGACCGATCCGGTGACGCCCTGGCGCTCGGTCGAGAGGGCGGGCATGGCACGAACCGGGTAGTGCATTCGGATGGCGATCAGACCGGACGCGAGTTGGTGCGAACCTTGTCCCGACGCGTTCTCGACAACGACAAGATTCGCGTGTTTGAAGATTGTTTCCTCCTTGATCTGCTCAGCTTTGACGGCGAATGTGCTGGTGCGGTGGCCTACCACAAGCAGTTCGGGCATCAACTGGTCTGGGCCAAGCAGACGCTCCTGGCGACGGGCGGCTGTGGGCGCATCTGGCGGGAGACGACGAACCCGCCGGTGGCCACGGGCGACGGCATGGCTGCGGCTTTTCGCGCGGGGGCGCGGCTGTGCGATATGGAGATGGTGCAGTTTCATCCGACCACGTTGTATGTGGCCGGTGCCGGTCGGGCGCTGATTTCTGAAGCGGTTCGTGGTGAGGGAGCGTATCTGGTTGACTCTAAGGGCGTGCGGTTCATGGAGGCGTACCACGCTGATATGGAGTTGGCGCCGCGTGATATCGTGAGTCGTGCGATTCACGACCACATCAGCAAGACGCGGTCCAATTGCGTGTACCTGGACGTGCGGCATGTTTCCGGTTTCGCGAAACGTTTTCCGAATATCGACCGGCTCTGTCGGTCCTTCGAGATCAACCCCGTGACCGATCTCGTACCCGTCAGGCCTTCTGCACACTACATGATCGGTGGCGTGGATGTTGATTTGGAGGGTCGCAGCTCGCTACCTGGGCTGTGGGTGTGCGGTGAGGCTTCCTGTTCGGGTGTTCACGGGGCCAACCGGTTGGCCAGCAACTCACTCTTGGAGGGGTTGGTGTTCGGGGCAATCGCGGGTTCATCCGCAGGTGAGGCGTCACGAACACACAGGGATGGCGCGCAGGTGCATCGTTCGGTCAACGCGAATGAGGCATCTTCGCGGACGGAGCTTGATCTTTCTGACATTCAGAACTCTTTGCGGAGCGTGATGTGGCGGAACGTCGGCGTGGTACGGCGGGAGTCTCGGCTTCGCGAAACATGCGAGATTCTTGAGTTCTGGGGGCACTATGTGATGGACAAAACGTTCGATCATGTCAGCGGGTGGGAGTTGCAAAATCAGTTGACGGTCGCATGGTTGATCGCGGAGTCCGCGCTCACACGGCGCGATTCTGTTGGGGTTCATTATCGAGATGAAAACGCGGAATCGGGCGCGGAGCCGCCGTGCCACTTCACGGTGACGCGTGAGGCGAGTGGGACTGAGGTTTTCCGAAGAGCACACGGTGACGCAACGTAGCCGTATTTTTTGTCAGAAAAAACGGCGGATGATCAGAAGCGAAGCACGAGAACTTCCGATAAAAGAGTGGATGTACAAAACTACGGCCGGGACCGTGGCGGATCGGTGGGTCCGGCGGAGCCGCGTCGAATCAAACTACGAAGGAGTCTGACAGTGGTAACGATCGGCATGAATTACAAAGTGCTTCCGGGCAAGGAAGAGACGTTCGAGACGGCGTTCAACAAGGTTGTGACGGCGATGGGTGGTATCGAGGGGCACAGTGAGACGCACATGTTTCGCGACATCAACTGTGAACAGGAGTATCTGATTGTGTCGCAGTGGAGCGACAAGTCGGCGTTCGACGGCTTCATCTCATCGGACACGTTCAAGAACGTGGCCAATTGGGGCAAAGAAGAGATTCTGGCC
>JAJRSR010000039.1 GCA_024278695.1 Planctomycetota bacterium
CCCCTGTTGGCCAAAAACGCCTCGCGGGCGACGGTCGAACGCCGGAGGGACGGTTTCGGATCGTCACGAAAAACGCGAACAGCCCGTACCACCGGTTTCTCGGGATCAGCTTTCCCGATCCCGATGCCGTGATGCGCGGTTTGCGCGATGGGTTGCTTTCCTCCGGAGATGCGCTGAGTCTGCTCGATGCGGCCAACGATGGTCGCCGGCCGGACTGGCGAAGCGGCATGGGTGGCGGCATCGGTTTGCACGGGCACCGTCGCGGCGTCGATTGGACCGGCGGTTGCGTAGCGCTGGCCGACGAACATATTGAAGAACTTTTCACTGTGCTTCGGGTGGGTGATAGCGTCGAGATTCTTCCGTAGGGGTGGTAGTTCAAGGAAGTAGGTGCCTCGGCTCATGATGGATCTGGCATCACATGGTTTCCCGCCCGAGTCCTTGCAGGCGCTGGCCGAGGCATCGGCTGCGATCAACTCGACGCTCGATCTGAACGAGGTGCTGGAACGAATCGCCGAGCGCGCGGCGGCCGTGCTGAATGCAGAAGCGGCGTGCGTGTTGACGTATGATCGGATGCGCCATCGGCTGGTGTTTGCGGCTGCTTTTGGTGAGCGCGGCGCGGAGCTGGTGGGAAAATCTTTCGACGCGAACCTCGGCATCGCCGGGCACGTTCTGGAAACCGGTAATCCTGAAAATATCGTGGATGTCTCGCGCGATCCGGATTTCTTCAAAGGGATTGACGAGCAGAGCCAGTTTGAGACGCGCGGTCTGATGGCCGCCCCGATGGTTCACCGTGATCGATCCGTCGGCGTGGTGGAGGTTCTCAATCGGGCCGACGGCACGTTTGGTGACGCCGACCTACAGCTTCTCAAGGTGTTTGCCAACCTCGCCGCGATCGGAGCGCGTAACGCGCAGACGCACCTGAGCCTGCGCCGTCAGACGGAGGCGCTACGCGGTTCGGTGTTGGGTTCTTCAACAATCATCGGTAGCGCCAAACCCTTTCGCGCGACGTTGGACTTGGCGGACAGGGTCGCGCCGACGCAGGCGACCGTGTTACTTGAGGGTGAGACGGGGACGGGCAAGGAGGTTCTCGCGAAGTACATCCACAACGCTTCCTCTCGGGCGAGCGGGACGTTCGTTGCCGTCAACTGTGCGGCACTGCCTGAGGCGCTGCTGGAGAGTGAGCTGTTCGGGCATGAAAAAGGCGCGTTTACCGGCGCTGTGGCGAAGCGCGTGGGGCGGTTTGAGCTGGCTGATGAGGGGACGTTGTTTCTCGATGAGATCGGCGACATCAGCGCATCGACCCAGGTGAAGCTGCTGCGGCTCTTACAGGAGCGGGCGTTCACGCGTGTCGGCGGCACGGAAACCATTTCTAGTGACGTGCGGATCATGGCCGCCACCAACCGCGATCTGAAACAGCTTATCGCGGACGGAACGTTCCGCGACGATCTCTACTACCGGCTCAACGTGTTCCCGATTGCGCTGCCGCCGCTTCGTGATCGTCGCGATGATATCCCGGCGCTGGCGCAGCATTTCGCCAGGGAATCAGGCTTCGCCGTCGGCGTGGAGGTTGCGGGCGTGGCCGATGACGCGGTTGCGCTGCTGGCTGCGTATGATTGGCCGGGCAACATCCGTGAGCTGGCCAACGTCATCGAGCGGGCGGTGTTGCTGGCCGATGGTCCCGTCGTGTTACCCTCGCACCTGCCCCCGGAAATCAGCACGATCGGAGAACGTCGTCCGGACGCGGCGCAGCGTGGCCTGCGGGCGAATGAACGTTCGGTGATCGTGGACGCGCTGCGTGAGAACCGGTGGAATCAGTCGGCCGCCGCGCGAGCCTTGGACATCAGCCGCGACAACCTTCGCTACCGTATCAAGAAATACAACATCACCCGTGACGAGGCGTGACAGAAGTTGCGCCGACATCCGAGAGGGCTCGCGCTCGCGCGGGGGTCATGTACGGCTTGGCCGCCTACACCTGGTGGGGCGTCGTCGCGATCTATTTCAAAGCGGTCGCCCATGTCAACGCGTTTGAAGTCTTGGCGCATCGTGTGATCGGGGCGGCGCTGCTGCTCGGGTTGTTCATGCGGGTTCAGGGAAAGTGGCCCGCGGCGTTCGTCGCGCTACGCGATCGGCGTACGGTGCTCACGTTGCTGGGTACGACGGGTCTGATCGCGGTGAACTGGTTCGTATTTATCTGGTCGGTCGCGAACGACCATCTGATGGAGGCGAGCCTCGGGTATTTTATCAACCCGCTGGTGAATGTGTTCCTCGGTTTTGTTGTGTTGCATGAGCGGCTGCGGGCTTGGCAATGGGTGAGTGTCGCGTTGGCTGCGTCTGGTGTGGCGTATCTGACGATAGCGATGGGCGAGCCGCCGGTGATCGCGATGGTTCTTGCTGGGTCTTTTGGCATGTACGGTCTGCTTCGTAAGACTGTCGGGGTGGATGCCCTGACCGGGCTCACGTTTGAGACGACGCTGCTTTGGCCGCTGGCAGTGGGGTATGTGGTGTTTCTCGGTGTGCGGGGCGATCTTGCGTTCGCGCACATCTCCTGGCGAACGGATGTGTTGCTGTCGGTCGGGGGGATTGTGACGGCCGCGCCGTTGCTCTGGTTCGCCAACGCGGCCAAGCGTTTGAAACTCTCGACGCTTGGGTTCCTGCAATACATCGCGCCGTCGATGCAGTTTTTGCTCGCGGTGCTTGTTTTCGGTGAGCCGTTCGAGCGAATGCACGCGGTAAGTTTCGGTTTGATCTGGCTAGGGCTCACCGCGTTCTCGATTGAATCGCTGGCCACCGCGCGGCGCAAAGGGTGAGCCGCATACCGTTTTCGCGCTCCGACCGAACGCCGAATAACCATGCAAGCCGAAGCCACCTAACACCGCGTTGCGCGTATCCTCCCCGAGCCGCAGGTTGAAGCCTGTGACGCTGTGGTAGAAAACAACCAATCAATCGCCTGGTTGTTCCGGGTTAACCGCTTGCTGCCGTTGGCGTGGCTTTCTCAGATAGGCGGGCAATTAGCAAACCCAGTTCAAACAGCAGGTACATCGGTCCAGCCAGCAGCATCTGGCTGATGATGTCGGGGGGTGTGAGGACCGCCGCGATGACGACCGTTCCGAGAAGCACGTAGCGCCGCGCCTGACGCATCGCCACGGTAGACACCAGCCCGCTCCATGCGAGAAAGAACACCACGATCGGCGTTTCAAAGGCGATGCCGAACGCCAACGCGAGCATCAGCACGAACGAGATGTAGAAGTCTATGGCGAACTGGCTCCTTACGGCCGCCGGCGCAGCGCCGGGCTCCAGGGCTACGGATAACATGCCGCTCGGTGTTTTGGTGATGAGTCGGCGCGATGGCTCGTTGATCCAGGTGTCGCCATTTTTTGGTTGCTTGGGGTTTTCTTGGAGCACCGGTACGTTGAGCGGGGAAACCTTCGGTTGTGCCACTGCGTTTCCCGGCACGTTATCGGGAAGAAGAAGTTTTTGGAACGCGGTCGGCGCGAGCGTCTCCACAGGGAAGGATTTGTTGAAGCTCACAAAGAAGTGCAACACGACCGGCAGCACGATGTAGTAGACGAATAGGACGCCGGAGGCGAAGAGTACCATGGATGTCGGCGCGAGCAGCTTGAGAAAGCGACGCTCATGTTGGTATAGCCCCGTCGCGATGAACCGCCAGATTTGGTAAAGCACCCACGGCATGGCCACAATCAGCCCGGAGAGAATCCCGATCTTGAGGTACGCGGTGAAGCCGGCCGTCGGCGAGAGCGCCGTGAGCGTTGGCGTGAGACCGTTGGCATGCTGCACGACGAGCAGCGGTGCGTAGATGATGGCGAGAATCTGCTTACCCACAATCAGACACGCGACGCTGGCCAGCGCCACCCCGACCACCGAGAGAATCAGCCTGCGGCGAAGCTCTTCCAGGTGGTCGCCGAAGGACATGCGCGATTCCTCCGGCGTTGGAGCCGAAGGGTTCGTGGGCTTGCGCGCGACGGAAACTTCAGTGTGCTCGGGCATTGGCGTGGATTTTAGAAGCGGCGTCATGGTGCGTCAAACACGAGTGCCTGTCAGTTGGTTTTCGAAACCGGGACGCGGTTGCTGGTGTGCCAGCCGGTCAGGATGTTGCGCGGCAGCAGTTTTTGCAGGAACGCCGGCGCACTGTCTGCGCCGAGCAGCGCGTCGCCCTGGCGTTTTTGCCAGTTGCGATCGCAGAGGTTGGAGTAGGTAAAGTAGAGCTCCCACGTCTTGTCATTCACGTTGGCACCGTGGGCCGCGAGCCGCTTCACGAGATCATCCTTGGCGATGCGTGTGAGTTCGACCGTGGCACCGGGAGCGACCGCGACGAGCCGCTCTTTTTTGAAATCATGCCAGGATGCACCGGGTCGGTCGATCGAGGAAATCTCGCGCATGTTCCCGTCTCGGTCGTAGACCCATCGCCCGTGGGCAAACGGCTGCGCCGCGCCAAAGTTTCGGTTGATGAGCTGCATCTTGTCGGTCCGATTTACGAGCTTGGCCACGAGGTCGCTGCCTTCGCGTTCGACGGTGAGTGATGCCTCGACGCCGCGTCGTGACACCGTCTCGGGTGCTGCCGCTGTGACGGTGATGGTGGCCTCATTGCTTGAGACCCTGCCGACCTCAGCATCGACCAGCAATTGGTCTTCCCAACGCGGCATGTAATCAAACTGGACCGCGTACCGTCCGGCTTCCAACAGGGGCATACGTGCCCAGCCGCGGTTGAAGTCTCGTATGATGATCGTGATACGCTCACCGGCCGCTACCGTGCCGATCGGTCCGACGCCCAGGCGAACCTGCACCACTTCGGCAACGTGCGGGTCAAGGTTGATGTCATCGACGCGCAGCCCGACGTTGCGTTCCGTCGGTCCGACGACGCGGAGCGCCTCGGCCACGTCCAGCATGTCGGCGACTTGCCGAGAATCGGGCGGTAGCTTGGCTCTCTCGATCGCGTCTGTTTCCATCAGGACGCGTGCGTCATATTCGGAATCATTGATAAGCGTGACGTGGAGGTCGATCGGTTCATCCCAGACGATTCGCGCTTTCGAAAACGCCAGTTCGACGCGGAGACCGTGGAACAGAAAATCGTTGAAGGCGAGGAGTAGTTTGTTCGCCCGGAGCACGACTTCCGGCATGTCGCTCTCTTTGGCCTCGAGAAGCCTAGCCCGGGCCGGCATACCGATCGCCCAGAGACGACGCGTAGCGAACATACGCACCTCGTACGACACATGCCCAAGGTCATCGACGAGCCGGTCTATCTCCTGCGGTGTTGTCGGGCCGGTGAGCGAGGGGCGGTTCGCAGGTGCCTCCGCCTGGACGATCATCGCGGGTGCCAACAAGATCGCTGCGGCTGCGAGAATTATTCTGGCGTGTTGTGTCTTGGGCATTGTGGGTCGCCGTTTCGCGTGCGTTGTGGTCGCTGCCGATGTTTCAGGCATGCCAGGGTGGTTTGCTTGGGTCGAGTTTGTTGTTAACACCCCCAGGTTATCGGCATTTCGCGTCGGTCGGTTCTTCGGTGGCGGTGAGCAATCGTGTTACGCGTGCCGTCGATCGAAGATTAGGCTGTCACCGCGTGGTCCGCTCGACATTATAGGGCGTCTTTGGGGTGATGCGTTGGTGGACCGCCATGGGTTTGCCTTTAGAATGGGAAAATGACCTCCCGGATGAAGCCCACTCAAGAAGACGCCCAAGCCCGCGAGCTACCCGCCTTGGCTCTGCCTTCGCGATGGTGCCGGGTTGGCGTGCCGGTGGCTGCGGTGTTTCTGACGCTAGTGGTCTTTATGCCGGCGCTCCTGGCGGATTTTGTCTACTGGGATGATGACGATTTGCTGTTCGGCGTCACGCAGTATCGAACGCTCTCTGCCGAAAGCCTACGGTGGATGTGGTCCACGTCATACGCCGGTCATTTTCAGCCGTTGACGTGGCTTAGCTACGCGTTTGACTATTCCTGGACCCGTGAAGACCCGTTCGGCTACCACCTGACGAA
>JAJRSR010000040.1 GCA_024278695.1 Planctomycetota bacterium
CGCATCCGCCGGATGGCCTTGCGAAGCCTCTTGAAGACCCAGAGCACAAACAGGCTCGCCGCGAGAATCAGAAACGCCTTGACGCGCCAGTCGCTCATATCGAACAGACCCAGCCAATAGGACGGGTCTTCGTCCTTGATGGTGTCGGGCCCGGTTTGAACCTGCTCTGGGATTGGGGCGTCTTGGCTCACGGTGTTCTTATCGAGAAGCAATTTCAGCGTTGACTGTCTTCGTGCCGTTGGCATCGGGTGGCGCTGGCTCGGCTATGCCGGTTTCCGAGGGCAACTCAACGGCGACACCACCTGGGGACCGCGCGACGCGGTCGCCATGGTAGGTCGTACCGCGCCAAGTGGTTCCCTTCCACCCGATGGCCTGCAATAGTGAACTCATCAACATCCCAAACGCAGCGACGGTACCAACGACAAACGTGATCGACCAGAGCCGCGGCGTGTAGACCAGGGTGTAGTACCGCCACAGAAAGGTCTGCATACAGACAATCGCGAACGCCCAGGCACCCAGTGCCACCTGCCACCGCAGCGCCGTCTCTGCGGAGGCTCGCCACGTGCCGATCAACGCGACCACGAAGCACGCCCACGGGAACATCGTGTACCAAAAGAGTGAGCTGGCCGAAAACGTAATCCGCCGCACCGTGATGAGTGAGCCGAAGAAGATCCGAGCCCACCCGCGTGACGCCTCGCGCGGCGACGTATACATACGCACACGGTAGAGGCCGTCGTTTTCGGTCAAACGCAGCCTGTGCCCGCCGCGTTTGACAAGCCGTGCCAGGTGGATGTCTTCATTCACATGCGTGCGCACGCTGTTGTGCCCGCCGATGGCATCATAGCACGCTCTGGAAAACAACATAAACATACCGGTCGCGTAGGCGGCTTTGCCGTTCGGATCGTTGACCTTTTGCGGTACGAACCAAATCATCAGCACGAGCGAGCAGACCGGTTGGATGATTTTTTCCCACCACGTCGGCGTGTCGAGCATCGGCTGCATGCTCATCATGCCGACCTCGTGTTTCATGGCGTCGTGCACGCCGATCGAAAGGGTGCGCCGTGAGAGCTGGCGGCAGTCGGCGTCCATAAACAGCAACCACTCGCCGTCGGCGATCTCCACGCCCTCGCGCATCGCGTTGTTTTTCCCGAACCAGCCGTCGCGCAGTGCCGTTACCGTAACGACGCGGAGCTTGCCGTTACTTTTAGCTTGTAGTTGTGCCAGAAGCTCCGGTGTGCGGTCGGTGCTGCGGTCGTCTATGGCGATGAGTTCGTAATTGGGGTAGTCCTGATCGAGAAGCGTCTCGATGCAGGTTTCGATATTGTGCTCTTCATCCTTGGCGGCCACCAAGACTGAGAGCCTCGGTGCGTCGTCGGGGAATCCGTCAAAGCTCGTCGGGGTGAGTAGTTGTCGCTGCCTGATGGAATCGCGCAGGTACCGCAGGCGCACGAGCCAAACGGTCCCGGCGAGTCCGCCGGCGACAACCCACAATCCAAACAGTACCAGGTGCAAGAATCAATGCCTGTATCACGGAGAAAGAAGCCCCGACAATCGGAACGACATCATGCGGATTATGGGAGATGCTCCCGAAACCGTCAACGACGTGCTATCTGATCCCGCTACCCTCGACAAGATGGTCGTGAAAAAAAGGTGGAATCGTGCGTCGCTTTGCGGTAAGACTGTGTGCCATGCCATATCCGCCGGGAGTGCTACGCGATAGGGCTTCGCTGTCGATCATGGCCGTCGCGCCTTTGGCGCCGGTGGCGGTGGGGTTTGTTCTCGGCGTGATGATTGACGCGCGGTGGCATCTTTTGCCGCAAACTTTCCTTTCGACGCTTTTTCTTGCGACGGTGTTGATCGCGGTGCGGTCTTTACGCAGGTTTGTTCCGATCGCGGTGCTGTTGGCCGGCGTTGGCGCTGGTGGGTATGTGCATCATGCTCGGACGGTACGCCCTGAGACTACGGTTGAGCGTTTTGCTACGGAGCGCGGCTTCGTCTCGCAGGTTCGGGGCGTGGTGGCGTCACCACCCAAACTTCGCAGGAGCGATCCCGGTCCGCTCTCGATACGCGCGTTTCGCACAGAGCGCACCATGTTCCTGCTCGATGTCGAGTCGATCGAAAGCGAAAGCCGTTGGATCGAGATCGACGGTGCGGTTCGCGTGACGGTCAGAGAGGCGCTGCTCGATCTGAACGAGGGCGAACGCGTCGAGGTTTCCGGTCGCCTACACCGCCTCCATGAACGGAGCAACCCGGGCGCGTTCGACTGGGCGGCGTACATGCGTCGGCAGGGCGTCGTCGCCACGCTCGTGGCACCGCATCGTGAAAACGTCTACCGGATCGATACGCTGGCCAACGCGCCGGTGGATCGGTTGGTGACGCAGGTGCGCAACAGGCTTCGCAGTATGCTCGTGGATGATCTCGTGGCAAACGGGGATACGGAGTCCGGTCTGCTCGCGGCGATGGTGCTCGGGCATCGCAGCAGCCTCGATCGTAAGATCAACGATATTTTTATTCGATCCGGCTGCGCGCATTTTCTGGCGGTGAGCGGCGTCCATATTGTGATTGTGATCATGATCGCCGGGTTGTGCTGCCGCGCGGCCGGCTTGTCGGGGCGGAGGCGGCTTGCGGTGATGATGGTGGTCGTGGTTTTGTACGCGGTCATTGCTGAGCCGCGCCCGTCCATCATGCGTGCGTCCATCATTGCGGAGATTTACTTCCTTTCCCGCTGGCTCTACCGAGAGCGTGCGCGTCTGAACTGGATCTGCGCTACGGTGCTCGTGCTCGGCGTGATTGATCCAGGCATGATTTTCGACCTCGGCTACCAGCTATCGACCGCGGCCGTGCTGGGGATTTTCTTCCTGCCGGATGCGATCAAGCCGGTGCTTCGGGGTGCGCGGGGCGTATGTGTCCCATCCGGAGATTCACGGTTCGATGAAGAACTGCTGGCTCGGTTGATCGCTACAGGCCGCTCTCGTTTTCAACGCGTATCTCATGTGATGTGGCTGTGGCTTTACTCGTTTCTGTTCGAAGCGTGGCTCGTCTCTGTGGCTGCGTGGCTTGCGACTTGGCCTATTCTTGTCTGTTATTTTGGCCGGATACACCCGCTCAGTCCGCTAGCGTCGTTGGTGATGTTGCCGATCCTTACCGTTCTCATGTTTGTCGGTTTTCTCAAGCTCGTCTTGGCGATGGTTGCGCCGCCTTTGGTGCCGCAACTTACGGGGTTCGTAGACGCCCTGGATTCTCTCGCCGTGTATGTGGCCGATGTGTTGGGTTCGCTTCCCTACGCCACGGTCGAGACGCTGACACCGAGTTGGTGGGCGTTGGTGTGTTACTACGGCGGCTTGATCGCCTTTGTGTTGCACTGGCGGCGCTCGCGTGATCCCGCCGACGACATACCCCCGCTTGCGTCCGCGACATTGATCGCCGAAACCGTCGATCGATCCCGTCGGGTCATGAGGCGACATTTGATGGTGACGGTTGCGTGTGCCGCAGTCATTGCCGCATTGTTTCATATCCCAAGCAGCGCACCGACACGTCTGACGATGACCGTTCTGGATGTTGGGTCGGGCTCTGCGATCGTGTTGGAGCTACCGGAAGGGGAGGTGGTGTTGTACGACACCGGCACGCTGGGTCCGGTTGACGTGGGCCGCAGCGTGGTCGTGCCGTTTTTTCGCCAGCGCGGTATCCGTCGTGTGGACCGCGCGTACGTCAGCCACGGCAATCTTGACCACTACAACGGCCTACCCAGCGTGGCGACCGAGGTGCCGATCGGGGAGGTGCTTACGAATGCCTATTTCGATCAGGGCGCGGGACCGGGTTCTATGGTGGATCGTTGGCGGCGGCTGATGGCGGACGCCGGAAGCGATTTGGTCACACTCGACGCAACAGAGCGAAAGTGGACGTATGGTGGGGCGACGTTCGAGTGGCTTTGGCCGCCGGTGGGGCGTGACCTTGTATTGGACAACAACGACACCTCCACCGTGCTACGCATTTCCTTCGCCGGTGCTTCGATTTTGTTGGCTGGTGATATCGAAGACGCGGCCCAGCGGGCGCTACTCAGGCGGGGCAATCTCCATGCGGACGTCCTCTTGGCACCGCACCACGGGGGTGTTCGACCGAGTTCGGCCGCGTTCTATCGGGCGGTTGGTGCGAGCACGGTGATCCGTTCAAGCCGCGAGCGTATGACCGACACCATCAACGGACTGACCGAGATCACGGCCGGGGTCGTCATGCTGAACACGGCCGACGTGGGCGCGGTGGCTGTGGTTATCGACGCTGCCGGTGTGAGGACTCATGGTTTCCAGGAATAGCGAGTACGCTCATGTGAGATGGGAGCGGCACCCACGCGACAGGATCGCACATTCGCCGACACGTCCGGACGGCTTTGGTCAATTGCCAGTGGCCAATCACCCCGATATAGTCTGCGCCAGCGTCGCGTAACCTAATGAGGCACCGTTTGTCTAAACGAGAGACGGCGGGAGGGCCTCGTACGTACAGACCTGTAGTCGCTGGCGACATTTTGCCTTCCACGGCGGTCGCAGCCTTGGACGGAGCGGACTTGAATGATCGTAGGAATCCCGAAAGAAACGAAGACTCACGAATACCGCGTCAGCATGACGCCGGTCGGTGTGGATGAGCTGGTGCGTCGCGGGCACACCGTGCTCGTGGAAAACAACGCCGGTGCCGGCTCGGGCATTTTGAATGATGACTACAAGTCCGTTGGCGCGAAGATTGTCGATACGGCCAAGGATGTCTTCGCCGAGGCCGAGATGATTACCAAGGTCAAAGAGCCGCTCGCGCCGGAGCGCGCGATGATGCGCGAGGGGCAGGTGATGTTCACCTACTTCCATTTCGCCGCAGACCGCGAGCTCACGGATGAGGTCATCCGAACCGGCTCGATCGCTATCGCTTATGAAACAATCCCCGACGCGCAAGGTCGCCTGCCGTTGCTCACGCCGATGAGTGAGGTCGCCGGGAAAATGAGCATCCAAGAGGGTGCGAAATACCTGGAGCGGCCGATGATGGGTCGCGGCATTTTGCTCGGTGGCGTGCCCGGCGTGGAGCCGGCCGAGGTGCTCATCATCGGCGGCGGTGTCGTTGGGATGAACGCGGCCAAGGTCGCGGCGGGGCTCGGGGCTAATGTCACGATCATGGACGTGGATATTGATCGGCTTCGCTACCTCGATGATGTCATGCCGGCCAACGTGCATACTGCGTTCAGTGAGCGGCTCGCTCTGGAGAAACATCTCACGACGGCCGACCTGCTGATCGGTGCGGTGTTGATTCCGGGAGCGCGGTGCCCCGTGCTCGTGTCGCGGGAACAGTTGTCGCTGATGCAGCACGGTGCGGTCGTAGTGGATGTGGGTGTGGATCAGGGCGGTTGCGTTGAGACGATCCACCCGACCACGCACGACGAGCCGACGTATATTATAGACCACGTCGTGCATTATGGCGTTGCCAACATGCCCGGTGCGGTGGGTCGCACGTCCACTTACGCACTGACCAACGCGACGTTGCCGTATGCGATCAGGTTGGCTGATGCGGGGTACCGGGCGGCGTGCCAGCAGGATTCGCGATTGGCCGAGGGGATCAATATCGAGCGGGGCAAGGTCACGCACAAGCCGGTGGCCGACGCCTTTGATATGGAATACACACCGCCGCTGGTGGCGTAGTTGATTGATGACGGGCGGCGTGATTGACAGCACCGCAACCCATGCCGATTTTGAGCGTGAAGTGAGTCGCGAACCATGAAGAATTTTCTCATTGTCATCTTGCTCGCGACGACGGTCGTGGGCGGTTACATGGCCGCGTCAAGCCGGTTGCGGTTGAGCCTGGAGGGCATCGACGGAAAGCTCCAGGTCATTCGGCGCGGTGACTTGACGTTGCCCATCAATGCCACGGGAGAAGTGCAGGCTGGTTACCGGAGTGAGATCAAATCCGAGGCGAGCGGTAAGGTCGCCGAGATCTTCAAACAAGCCGGTGACCGCGTTCGTGCCGGTGACGTGTTGATTCGGATCCAGCCGGATGATGAGCAGCGCATCGTGGACCGTGCCAAGCTTGACCTTACCGTGGCCAAAGCGCGTCTCGACGAAGCGGAGCTGACTTTTCGACAGGCGAAGACGGCGGACCTCCCGTCGGCCGAGGCACGACTCACTCAGCAAGAGCAAGCCGCTCGCATGTCCAAATTTCAGTTAGATAAGGTCACGGCGCTTCCGGAAGAGCAGCGCTTCGGTGAGGAACTGTTGCAGCGTGAGACCTCGCACCTGCGCCAAGTGGCTCAGGTCAAAGCAGCACGCGCGGATGTCGAAAAAGTGGGCCTAGCCATTCTTCGTGCCGAGCAAGGTGTGATCCAGGCGAAGGCCGCGTTTGAATCAGCTTCTACGAATCTGAAGGATGCGGAAAAGCGTTTGCGAGAGACGGACATCATCGCGAAAGTGGATGGCATCGTCGCGGTCATCAACACGCAAGTCGGTGAGGTAATCCAAGGCGGCAAGACGACGTTTACGGGCGGCACCGTACTGGCGGTGTTGCTCGATCTGGACAAGCTGATCGTGAAGGCAGAGGTGGATGAGTCTGATATTGGTCGCGTGCTCGCCTTGGCACCGTCGTGGGCCAGGCCGGGGCATGACAGCTCGGAGGTCATGCCGGCGCGTCTTGAGGATGCGGTCGCGGCGCTCGAGCACATTCCCTCGATCACGGTGGAGTCCTTTCGGGATCAGGAGTTTCGCGGTGTGATCGAACGAATCTACCCAGAGCCGCGTACCCTTAGTGGGGTGGTGACCTATCTGGTGGATGTTGTCATCACGGGTGATAACCGGTCGATGTTGCTACCGGGGATGCGTGCGGATGTGGAGTTCACGTCGGAGCATGTGACGAACGTCGTACTCTGCCCGAACGAAGCCATTAAGGAAGGCCCCAGCGGCCGGCTTGGTGTGTTCGTCGCCGCCGAGAGCGCGACGCCGCAGTCTCACGATACGGAGTTTATTGAGTGTAAGTTTGGGCTGGACAACGGGAATTATTCCGAGGTCCGGTCTGGGCTGGAACCAGGTGTCGAGGTCTATACCAAATTGCCGGCAGTCCGAGACGACGACTAGCGCCTGGTGATTCAGGCAGACGCCGGCACCGTGCCGTGCGTTAGCAGCAAGACCGACCGTTATTGACCTTCTCCATGATACGAGCCGAACAGCTTCACAAGCACTACCAGATGGGCGACTCGGTCGTCCACGCGCTCGATGGCGTGGACCTTTCCATTAAGCAGGGTGAGTTCGTGGCCATCATCGGCGCGTCAGGCAGCGGCAAGAGCACGCTGATGCACCTGATCGGTTGTCTCGATCGTCCCACCAGCGGCTTGCTTGAGATCAACGGCGAGCTGGTTAGTGCTATGACTGAAAAACAGCTCGCGGCTGCCCGCAACAGCTACCTGGGCTTCGTGTTTCAGACGTTCAACCTGATTAACCGAACCTCTGCCTTGGAAAACGTGCTCGTGCCGCTGGTGTACACGCGGCGGGCCGTACAGCGCGCTACAGCCAAGAAGGCGTTGGATCGCGTCGGCCTGCTGTCGCGTGCAAGCCACACGCCGAGTGAGATGTCGGGCGGTGAGTGTCAGCGTGTGGCCATCGCCCGCGCCATCGTCAACAGCCCCAGGTTGTTGCTGGCGGATGAGCCGACGGGAAACCTGGACACGAAAACCGGTGATCAGATCATGCAGATTTTTCACGAGTTGCACGCCGAAGGCATCACAATCGTGCTCGTGACGCATGAGATGGACGTGGCCGTCCAAGCCGATCGCATTATCAGCATGAGAGACGGACAGATTGTCGAGGATACGGCCGTCGATCAAGCGCAGCGCGAGCAGATTTTGATCGACGCGCAGAGCAGCTTCCGAAAAGTGTTCGACCAGAAGGCGGCCGCCCGCGCCAAGGCCAATGATACCGATGCCCACCCCAAGCCGGAGGCCGCGAGTTAGCCGCATGATCGACACTGCTCAAACCATGAACGATGCGATCGCCGTTGCCGAAGCCGGATCGGGTGCCCCAGGCTTCACCGAAGGTGAAGGGTGTGGGAAGCGCCGCGATACAGCGGGTCACCATGCAGACGAAAGCAAGCTGTCCTGATGTTTCACCTACGCATCATCGCTATGGCAGTTCGCGGGTTGCAGCAAAACCTGTTGCGTTCGTTGCTGGCGACCCTCGGCGTGGTGATTGGTGTGGGTGCGGTGGTTTCAGCCGTATCTATTCTTGAAGGTGCCCAGCGCGACATCCTCGGGAAATTTGAATCGCTCGGTGCCGACCAAGTTATCATGCTCAACGGCACGCGGCAGCACGGGCACCGAAGATCATCCGTCACTTCTTTGGAGCCGGAAGATGCGGATAAGGTGCTCCAAGACAACGAGGGGTTGATCGTCGCCGTGTCGCCGCAGTACGGCTCTGCCGGTCAGGTTAAGTATTACGAGAAGAACGCTTTCGTGAGTGTGCTCGGCGTGGTCGAGACCTATTCAGAAATCAATCAATATTTCCAGGTTCATGGGCGCGGCATCACCCGCGAAGATGTACGTGGTAACGCGATGGTTTGCGTGCTTGGTCACGGCGTCGCGGAAGATTTATTCGGCGCGCTTCCTGCCATTGGCAAACCCGTTAAGATCAACGGTAAGACGTTTATCGTGGTCGGCGTGATGGAAGAACGCGGCGTGATGGGTTTCACCAACGTTGATGACCAGGTTACCATTCCGTTATCGACGGCCATGCGGCGCATGTTCGGCCAAAAATACCTGTCCGTGCTCGTCGCCCAGTGCGTCAGCGCCGAGAAAATGACTTCTTGTGTGGAGGCCTGTAAGAAGTCGCTCCGCGCCGCGCACCGCATTCGCGCGGGCGATGAAGACGATTTCACCGTGTTCACGCAGGAGCAGATGAAGCAGCAGTTCGCTCAAGTCGCGATGATCTTCGGCATCGTGCTCTACAGCATCGCGGGGATTTCGATTGTGGTTGGTGCGATCGGTATTATGAACATCATGCTCGTGTCTGTGACGGAGCGCACGCGGGAGATCGGCGTGCGTATCGCCGTTGGTGCCCGGCGTTTTGATATCTTGAAGCAGTTCCTGGTGGAAGCGAGCATCATCAGTATGTTCGGCGGTGCGCTGGGCGTGGTGTGCGGTTGGGCCATGAGCGATTTCCTCAGCAAGTTTACCCAGGTGCTGGAGACCTACACCCCGCCAAGCATCATCGTGATCGCCATGATTATGGCCGGCATCGTCGGCATCGTCAGCGGCATCTACCCGGCCATCAGAGCCTCAAGGCTGGATCCCGTGCAGGCGCTACGGTACGAGTAGCAGCGGCTGATTCGTTCCGCAGCAACAGCCCCAAGAATCGGACGAATCCTCGGGCGGGTAGGATGCCTCGACGTAAGACGGGCATGGCCCGTCGCAGGCTAGGTCGAACTGTCGAAAGCCTGCTGCGCCTCCCGAAACCGCTGTTCTGTCGTGCCGAGCTCCAGGTAGGTATACACCCTGCCGCACTCCGGGCAACGCATCGATTCGTTACCGATCAAACGATATCCGCACTGTGGGCACCGTGTTCTGTCCTGAATGATGACAGGCTCGGATAGGCTACGGAATATCCAGGTGAGTGTCGTGGTCACCACACAGAAGAGTAGGGGGAGCACGCCGATCGTCCAATAGATGGTCCGCCAATCATCGTGGTCTTGGTTTTCGAGGCTGAGAACGATCAGGGGCGTGAGCGACCCCGCCGCGCAAGCAAAGCCCGAAATCACGGATCGCGCGGTGGTACGGATCATTCTACGGAACCGCCAGAGAAACCACAGCGGGAGAGATGAAACGACGAGCACACCGACAATGACAGCGCCGAATTGTCCTACGGCCAAAACTAGCATTCGAAGGTAGGCCGCGTTAAGTATCGCGGCTGTCATTAGTGCTACCGCAGAAAAGTAAACCGACAACCCAGTGAGGAAAGCGTAGAACATCAGGCGTCCCGGGGACCACGACGCTGTCGGTTGAATCACTCGTGGGTATTTCATGGTTGCCACTAACGAAGCCGCCGGGTCGTTCGCCGAAACTTACTCGATCGGATTGCGAGCAAGTGTATTCGTACCGGTATCGCGTCACAAACATTCGGGAACACAATGTGAACCCTTCTGCTTTCCAAGCCGATCCCACGGCAACAACATCCATGGGTGCTCATGC
>JAJRSR010000041.1 GCA_024278695.1 Planctomycetota bacterium
CACTTGCGAATGAGCAAGGACGTTTGCGATAGCACCAACGGGTTTGGCTTTGCTACGGATGCGCGTATTCCGCCGAGTCCGCCGCTTCCGGGCGTTATCGCTCCGAGCACCTACAGTGCGCAGATCGCCATGACGAGTGGTCTCTTCGGCTCGAACATCCAGTATCAGCCGCAGTCGAACAGTCAGGGTTTCTTGACCGCGAAGATGTTGTTCTTCTTCTACGGTTTCTTCTACATTCTGGATGATCCGGGCACGGGCCTTACGTTCATCGCGTCTGACTACTGGGATTCTTCTGGTGCCTATCAGCCCATTACGATCAGCACCCACCCCTGTGATAAGTTCATGTGTCTTGGTGGTGCCAACGCCGGTCAGCTATGCCCGGGCGGTACTTCGGAGTGCAGGTCTTGCACCGGTGGTGCCAATGACGGTCTTGGCTGTCTTGGTAATTTCCAGTGTCCGGATGGTGTCTGCGAGGGTGGTGATTGCGTCGGTCGTATCGACTATAGCTACGGCGGTGCCGTGATCTACACCGGATCGCAGTATGCTGGTACCTCCAGCGAGCAGTTCTTGATCTACAGCGACAACTTTGTCAGTGAAACCGACCTTGACGACCTCAGCATTGAGACCGGCGCACCTTGCCCGATCGTCTGTGGTAACCTCGAGATCGAAGCTGGTGAAGAGTGTGACGGTGCGAACGACGACGGTTGCCCTGGCCAGTGCGTGGCTGCTGGCGGAACCGGACCGAATGGCGAGGGTGAGTGCACCTGCGTTATTACGAACCTGACCTGTGACGATGCCGATCTGGCCGTCAACGGCACGAACACCGCGGTTGCTCATGGGCAGTGGTGGACGTTCACGGCCGATGCACCGGCGTACGGCATTGAGACTTGTGGCTCCATCGGTTTTGATAGCTACCTCGTCATGTGGACCGGTAGCTGCACCACGATGGACTTCGTAGCTGTTAACGATGACTGTGATAGCAGCCCGTATGGTGCTGGTGCCGATCCGCTTGCCTCCTGCTTCGATAACGTTGTTGCTGGGAACTGGGAGTCCTGCGTCTGCATCGATACGAACATCGGCCAGCAGTATTGGGCCTCGCTCTACCGCGCTGATGCTCCGGGTAACATCACGAACTTGACGCTCAACAAGCGTCTGACCTGTGGTGCGGTTTGGGACAACGGTGCTTGCACCGACTGCCTCGGTAACTGCACGGATGACGTGGCTCAGGCCGATTGTGGCAATGCTGGTGACGTGTACGTCCACAACAAGACCTGTGCGACGGCCGCCGCAGCTCCGACTTGCGGTTCCTGCTGTGACATCGCTCCGGGTGCCGGTGGTGCTTGCACCGAACTCGGTGATGCTGCCGATTGCACCGGTCCGGATCAGACGTACACACTTGGTGGAACTTGCGCCGACATCCCTGGCGGTTGCCAGGAAGTCACTGGTGCTTGCTGTGACGGCGTCGTTGGCTCTTGCACGGTAACGATCCAGGCTGATTGCCCGGTCGGAAACCAGAGCACGGCTTGGACGCGTGGTGCCACCTGTGACGGTAGCTGCACGCCTGTTCCTGGTGCGTGCTGTGACCACCTGAACCCGGATCCGCTCGCGCTCAACGGTATCTGCACCGACGGCGTGATCGCCGCGGATTGCCGTGCCTTGGCCGACTCGACGTGGACCAAGGGTGATGTCTGCTCGAACGTTGCTTGCGATGCGACGTTCCAGGCGATTCCGACCGTCTCCGAGTGGGGTCTGGTCGTACTCACGTTGTTGCTGCTCGTCGGTGCGAAGGTTTACTTCGGCCGTCGCGAGACCGCGACTGCGTAATTTGTAATGATCCTGCGGGTGTCGGCAGCGGCTGGACTTCGGCCGCTGTCGTCCCGTCGGGTTTAGGCCATTGCGTCGCGGTGTTGTGATGCGGCGTGGTCAGGCCAACAGTATTGGGGCGGGCTCGATGTATCGGGTCCGCCCCTTTTTTACGCGCCGACCAAGTTGGAAAATCTCATAATCATACCAACCACCATCATCATCGTACTGTGGTTGGTTGCGGCCATGCTCGTGGCTCGAACGTTGAGTATCTTGATCATGGTGTTCATTGACATGGCCTTTCGATTGTCTTGAAACCAAGCAGGCTTGTGTATGCCTCTTTTCAGGTTTTGGGGGTGGTTACGAGAAGTCGCTTTGTCGCGGCTGATATTCCGAGTATTGAGAAAAGCCGCGTATCGGACCTCAGTTGTTGTGCGTGTGCACAATGTCGTCGTGGGAATTCGGACGCTACTATATTTTTGTAGCGAAATAATCGGTGATTTACTGTTTTATTGTTGCAATCTCCATTTAGGTTCGTTAATCTGCGATGTGCCCTATCGGACGAGTTCTGTCGTCGCGCATCTTTTGCGCGGTGGCGGGTTAATCTGGTGGGGTGTGGTTGCCGCGTTATGCCACGGTCTGGCACTCTGGGTCTTCGAGCTTCGGCTTTACTGACACTAGGGGGCGTGCTGGTTTCGTGTCATTGCGAGGGAGGACTAAGAGCGTTTTTGGTTGGAGAGGGCGAAGAAGCGGATTGGTGAAGGCTCCTGTGCCTTCTGGTCCTCAGTTGTGGGGATGCTGAGCGACTTCGAGGTTTGCCCTTAGCCCGATCGGGTAGTTCTATTGCTGCGGAAAAGATTGTGGGCCTTGTCTTCGTGGGAGAGGGCGGGCCGTCCTGGTGCGGTTGGTCCGTGCTCCTGTCTTTATCGACGGGTGACGTGCTGACTTTTGGTTTGTTGATCGGTCAAAGCTGTGGAGTTTGTGTGAGGTATAAGGAAATAGGTCGCGGCGTCGTCGTTGACCAGTAAACGTGGGGCGTGTTTTCAAGCTGACATCGGGAAACGAGGTCGGTTTGAAGGTTTGCCCTAATGGTATTGGGGGACGTAATCCCTAATGGAGGTAAGGACTATGAGGTTTGGTAAGAAGGCATGTAATTGGCACTCCGTCGTAGGTGTGCTCGCGGTCGGCGCTTTGGCGTTCGGCTTGAAACTTGAGGGGGCTCCGGTTTCCTCAGATTCAAAGGCATTATCCGTAATGGATGGTGGTAAGGTCGTTGGCGTCGCGCCAACGGCTGCCAATGTCAGGGTAGGTAAGATACCGTCGCGGCTTCCGGTCAATCCCGTGCAGGTTGTCGACTACCGTAACGATATTGGCACGCGTTTGCGTGAGGCCGGTCTGCTTCAAGGCGCGATTCCGGCTGCGCCCATGGACCCCACTCTTCTGGCACGATTTGATTCCGGCCAACCGGGCGGTATTGCCGGGGTTCCTGTCGGCTGTAGCTTCGACGTTGAGTGCGAAGACGGTCTGCCATGCACGAGCGACATCTGCAACATCGGTCCTGGCGCTCCGCAAGGTAGCGGTGTTTGCATGAATGAGGTTGTGGATAACGGCGACGGCGGCGACATCAACGGTGACGGCTGTGGTGATGGCCTCGATTGCAACGGGGCTGAGACTTGCCAGGGTGCTACGGTTGATGCCTGCGAAGGTATTTGCGTCGGTGGCGACCCTCTGACTGAGGGGACGGCCTGCATTCGCGAGACTGATTGTATCGGTGGCGGTACCTGTAGTAACAAAGTGTGTGCGACTGGTGGTGCGTCCTGTAACGATAACATTGACTGCGGCAGTTTGGTTGGTGCTTGTACGGCTGGCACGCCCATCTCGTGTGGCGGCGGGCAGGTCTGCGACGAGAATGGTGATGATGTCGCTGGTTGCGTAGCGGCTTGTACGGTCCCAGCCGATTGCGACGACGGTTTGACGTGCAACGGCGTGGAGGTCTGCGAGCCTTCCGGTCTCTGTACTTCACCGGGCAACCCTTGCGGAAACCTCTCAAACACGGTTTGCCTTGAGAAGAAATGTTTGGGTGGTGGCCCTGGTGTCATCAATACCCGTTGTGAGACGTTCCAGGACTGCGTGGCCACCAACCCATCAAGTTGCGGGGAAGATGGTCCCTATTGCTTCTTCGGTCGCTGCTGCGACTCGAGCGGTGTTCTGAACGCCAACAGGCGCTTTGACCAGTGCGCTCCTGATAGCTGGTATCCGGGTGACAATGGTGTGATCGTTCCGGGTGCCCAGCCGCCATGCCCTGTTTACGGTGCCGGCATTGGTTCGCGCGTGGGCGAGCAGGAGTACTTTGTCACCGTGGGGCCGACGTCTCTGGCGCCGTTCCCCAATGCTTACTCGAACACGACCCTGCACAAGCTTGGTGATGATTACGACTCGACCGGAATTGGTGGTGCGGGTGACTTTATCAAACTTGAGTGGCTGCGTTTCGCTGGTGGCGTGTCGAACGTCGCCAATGGCCGGATCGCTTTTGAGTTTTATGATGCGAACGGCGCATTTGTGGAAGACGTGTTTTTTATATCGAGCACCAACCAGGGCGAAGTTCAGGCAGTCAATGTCCTCAACTTGGCACCTACGCTGAAGATCCCGGCCACCGGTTTTGTCGTAGCCCATGTGCTACAGGCTTTCGGGACACCCACAGCGTTCGGCGAAATGTTCTGGCTTTCCACGGACACAACCGATCAGGGTACGAACAATCCAAACGAGCTTTATATCGCTAACGATCTTGGTGCGCCGAGCATCGTGCCGAATTTCCTCGGCGTATGCTCCGGTGGTGACAACCCCGGCGACGGTTGTAGCACGGTTGGCGGTACGGCTGTTTGTACTGGCGGCGGAACGTGCGTTTCCACGCCGGGCATCCTGGCCTTCGAGCTAGAGGGCGACAAGACCCCCGATGGTCCTTCCGGTGCCTGTTGCGACGGGACCTCTGCGGGTTGCAATGAGCTTCTGGTATGGGAGTGCCGCAATGCCGGCAACGCCAACTACCTCGGCGATGGCATTGCCTGCGCGTCTTGCTCTAACGATAGCTTGAACGCGGCTGGTGCCTGTCGGACTTGCACCGGCGGGGCCAACGACGGGCTCGCGTGTGTCGGAGCGGCGGATTGCCTTGATGGCACCTGCGATCTGAACGACGCCCTATGTCGTTTTTGTGAAGATTTCACGACGGGATGTACCAGCGATGCCGATTGTTCCGGTATCGGAGGCGGGCTTTGCGGTCCGGGTGCGTGTGAATTGGCAACGAGTTGTGGGCTTGGTTCGTGCTGTATTACGGCGACGGGTGAGTGTCAAGATGGCCATACCCAAACGTCGTGTGATGGCATGTCGGGCACGTTCAATGGTCTTGGTTCAGACTGTGATCCGGACTGTTGTGTGCAGCCGATGCCTTATACGTCTGGTACCGATAACTGCGAAGACGGCGTTCCGACTGTGATCACGGTTCCCGGTGGTGCCATTTGTCAGGGCGGTCCTAACGATGGTGCGTCGTGTACGACTACCGCCAACTGCAGCGGCAATCCTTGTGAGCGTGCTGACTATATCACGATCACGGGTAACAACGCGACTGCGAGTAGCACCTTCGCCAACCCGGACAGTTGCTTCCAACCGGCCGACACGCCTGGTTCCGAACTGGGTTGGTATGAGGCGATTACGATTGTCGATCCGGTGGCGGTTGGGCGTGAGGCGTTGGACACGATCGGTTGTGCCTATTTGATTGTTGACCACTGTTGTTCCAACCCGGTGAAGATCCCGGCCTACCGAATTTTGTACGACGGATGCCCTTGTGAGGATAATGAGTTTACCAAAGCGAATCCGAACTTTCCGGAACTCGATGCGGATGCTCGCGGGGCACCCTTCTGTCCTTTGGACAATGCGTGGCAGCAGTTTGGCCCGCTCCAGGAAGGAACCTACTACTACCCGATCTACTCATCACTGGGTGGTAACTTCGAGCAGTATCAGTTCCACGTTCGCGTGAACGCGTGTCCGGATGCTGTGTGTTGCGTTGGTTCCGATTGCCGAATCATTAACATTCTTGAGTGTTCCGCTGCCGGTGGTACGTTCCTGGCTCCGCCGAACCTGAGTGTTGGTCAGACGTTCTGCTCGGGACAGTGCGGCGTCGGTTCCTGCTGTACCGGACCGGGTGAATGCATAGACAACCAGGATCCAGGTGAGCTTTCACAGATTGATGTTGATCAGACTTGGTGTGAGAACACGGCGCTTGGCATCTACGTCGGCGGTATCCGCTGCTTTGGTGGTACTTGTTCGGGCGGCACTGATGCCGGTACGTCATGTCAGCTCGATAGCGACTGCGAGAGCAATGTTTGTTCGGGTGATACCCTGTCTTTGTCTCAGCCCTCGCCGTGTCCTGTATGTGAGAACCAAGGTCCGAACAACTGCCAGAATGATTCACGCCTCGTCAACTCCGTCGTTCAGCGGCAGTCAGATATTGGGCTTCCCGCTGGTGGTGTCCATGTGGCCGATGATTTCATTCCGGTCACGCCGACCATCACGTCGGTTTGCACGTGGGGTGTTTACACGAGATCAGATGGCGCTGGCGGTGCAGAAGACTGCGGGGAAGCGGGGATTCAGGACGCTTTCCGAGTTCGCGTGTACGCGGCCGATGCTAACGGTTTGCCGGACACGGGGAATATTGTTGGCGAGGTTCTCGTGGATGTTGTGGATACCTTCCGCAAGATCGTCCCGGGTAGCGCCAATGAGCAGTTGGGCGGATCGGCTTTGTATGCGTTCCAGTTTGACATCTCGTCGACCCCGATCACAGGGCTCGATACGTCAGGTAGCACCTGCTATTGGCTTGAAATTGTAAACTCGCTGGATGGCGAGTGCGCATGGAGCTGGCAGACTGTGGATAACGCCAACAACGACTATTCTGCGAGCGGTGGTGCTGGCTCGTATGGTCCGTCGTCGGCGCGTTCCCGCGATATGGCCTTCTGCCTCAGCACCGATTTCCAATCGGGTGCCTGCGGTACGCCGGTGAGCTACTGCTGTGATTGTGATGGCGCTTGCACAGACAAGTCGCTTCGTGACTGCCAGACCGAGACCAGCAGATGGCGGGTCGAGGATACTTGTGGCGCGACGGTCTGCGAGGCGGGTCCGCCACCGAATGA
>JAJRSR010000042.1 GCA_024278695.1 Planctomycetota bacterium
GCTGTCGGGTCACCAAGGAACTTCTTCACAAAACCGTTGATGTCGATAAAGCTCGGCTCAGTCGAGCCGGCATCGACAAGGTACGGAGGCAGCACGTCACCATAGTGACCCATCGAGATCACGAGCGGCGGAACCGACCAACACGTTTCATCGGTCGTCAAGTTCGGACACGACGCGTTGGCTCGCTGGACCGAGTACTGAGCCACATCCACCACGTCACTCGGTGTGATCTCAGGACCGTAGACTGCAATGTCCGCGAAGGCACCGAAGTCAGCCACCACCGGATCACAACCAAGCTGTGACGCCGTAAACGTTACCGACGGATCAGCCTGGTTAGGATCGACCGCCGCGAACGGCGCGCCCAGATAGAGCACCGAAGCGCCGCCAGCCAGCCCTGGAATGTTCAACGGGGTCACGCGAATGACCTCGTTCTCAGTGCTGTTCGGAGCAGCGATCTGCAGGTAACGCTGACCATGGGTACCACCGTCAACACCGGTATTCACCGGCGGCTCAGGTGACGTAACAACAGGAGTTCCCGGTCCGACGGTCAAGAGACCACGACCCTGCTCACCACCGAACCCACCGATACGGATGAGGTAACAAGTACCCGCAACCACCGGCCGCGTAATCTCAGAGCCGGATCCCACGAATACACAACCATCATCACTACAGTTACCCAACTGCAACGACGCATCCGACGGACACGGGCAAGTGCCCGTACCATCCGAGTACAACGCTAGGACGGTATCAATCTCACCCTCGAAATCACAGAGGCTGAAACTCCAGTCGTCCGTGTCCGTAGCGATATAGGTAAACCAAAGGTCGCGAGCAAACGGATCCGTCTCGATTCCGCCACAGGCAACCTGATCCAGCGGTGCTGGAGAATCCGAAGCACAGAGGTTGTTCCAAGGAATACTTCCGTTGCCAACCGCGATGGCATCCAGGCATTCGTCGTTAGCCGGACCGTTGGTGTTCGGGCAGGTGAAGCCAAGACACTCATTGACCTCGAACCGCCAGTCACCCTGCAAGTCATTGATGCACTCATCAGCACCAATCGCGTCCACGCAAGCCGGATCAACGACACCGGCCACTCCGCCGGCGGTCGCACTGTTGGCCGACGGGCAGAGACAGCAGGGACGAGCCGGCTCCACCGGAACCGAAATCGCGATGTCCAGGCAGAACGCATGGTCATTGCCCGGGTTCACGTCTCTGACATCGTAAAGATCACCAGTGTTCAACATCGAGTAGCTGTTACCCTGCGGACCACGCGTGTCCAAGGGATCAGCACCACTCCAGAACCAGTCAACCGATGCAAGACCAGCCGGGTTGCCGTTGTCATCCAGACCATCCGTCTGCATGAAGGCCTCAATCCAGTAGGTCCGGCCTTGAAGCAGCGGAACCGGCGTCGGCAAGGACCACTGGTAGCGCCACACGGCTCGTGAACCGTTGAAGAACTCAATACCAGACGCAACGATCGTCACGCGCTGACGGGGCATCACAGGCGTACCTGGGACACCGTTGGCGTCGTCATAGATCGTCACAAACAGACGCTCCGGCGTTCGGTCATCACTACCCTCGGGAAGACCACCAGGACCCTGGTCGAGCCAACTACCGGCCACACACCCGGTCATGAGGTTACCCGACTCCTCAGCCACGAAATCCTCCGCAACATAGAGGTGTCCGTTTGTCGGATCATCAACACAATCGCCAACGCAATCATCCGATAGGAAGCCAAACCCGGTTTGCAGCATGCAATGGGCATTGTCCAGAATATCGCAGACCGGGCACGGCGAAGGCTGCGCCGGGTCCTGACCTGGTCGAGCCTGGCAGGTGTCAAGACCTCCGCCGCAATCGGCATCACTGGCACAAGACTGATCGACGTTGTCACCAGGGGCAACACAAACACCACCATTACAGAACATCCCGCCGACATACACGCCACCGACGCCATCACAATCGGACTTGGAAATCGCAACGAAGGAATCCGGAGACGTGCTATCCGCACAGTCACCAGGGCCCAAACAGCAGGAGCCCGTCGCACAAGTTCCGGTTACCGGGTCATTGTCACAGAACGTGACGCCCGTATCGCGGAACGGCGGTGCCAGGAAGTTACCGTTGACATCACCACATTCCAAAACGTTGGTCAACGCACAGGTCGGCTCACAAGTTCCGGTGCAATCCCCATCAACCTGACAAGGAAGCACACAGAAGCCGTTCAGGCAAGACTCGCCAACGCCGCACTCCGTACCCGTCGGACAGGCCACAACGCCCGTTTCCGAGCAACTCGAGTAACAGCAAGCCGCATCGGGGCAAGCCTCAGCCGTGAAGTGCATCTGATATGGACCATGAGCACCGGCCAACGCGGAATAGACCGGCTGGTAGTAAGTCCCCGCACGGAGCGGACCATACTGCCACCAGAGGTTGTCGTCGTCACAGAACGGCGCACCGCGATTGTTCGCCGGCAACGTCGGATTGTTCGGATTAATCGAGTTCACAAAACCCTGGCCATCCTGACACGGGCAGGCATTCCACATCACGACCCACTGCGGGGCGTGTAGCGGCACGGAGCAGCACATGTCGACCCGCACAAAGGCACAGTCGTCAATGCTGAACGCTTCCCACCAACCCAGGTCAACGTTTTCCACGTCAGAAGCGGCCGGGTCAAACTGAACGGCCGAACAGGAATCAGGTCCCGAAGCCCCGGTGTTATCACCAGTCGTTGTCGCCCGAACCGTACGGGCACAAAGCTCGCCGGCACACTCACCAGCGTGCAAACAGGGCAACCCATCATTCGGACCACCCTGGCAAACACCGCTCGTCGGAATAGCGAGATTAATTGGCGTCACATTCGCACATTCGTCCGCACCGGTTACGGCCGGCTGCGGGCAACAATCAGGATCACAGTCGGTACCATGACCGACGAAGGTGCCGCCACCCGTGGTACAATCCGTCTCGGTGATCCCGTCACTACAAGTCCCGTCTCCGGCGCAGCACGCACCAACCAAACAGGGCTGTACGCAAGATCCAGCACAAGTACCGCCCGGGCAATCTCCCGGCACCGTACACGGCATGAACTCATTGGCACCGCCGGCGCAGAACTGGCAGTCCGCATCACCGTTGGCAAAGCAATCACCATCGATGTTGAGGCTGTCATCGGAGCAGGTTGCACAGAACTGACCGATTCCACGGAAGGAACCGTTGTTATTCTCGCAAACCCACGGCAGCACGTTCGGCGTACACGTTCCCGACGCCAAATCACAACAAGCACCGCTTGGGTCTACGGTTTTCGCACCGGTCAGCTCAAACGAAAGCACGTTGGGGGCATCACTACAAGTACCGCCACCATCAACGCAATCCGTGTTCGTGGGGTTGCACCACAGGCCATCGTCAGTACCGCCAGCACAAACCTGAAGCGAAGAAGCCGCAGCGTTACCGTTCTGCCAGATCACCGAGGGGTTGTTAACACCAATATCCACCGTGTCCGTGGCCCGAATGAAGATCTGACCGTTAGGCGCGAAAGCGGTAGCCACGCGCCATACGACAAAACCGTTCGGCGGAATTGTGATCGGCGGATCGAAGATCAGCGTCCGCACCGCAATACCGGAACCAGACGCGAAGAACGTATCCTCGATGAAATCGCCATTGGCATCATAAAACTCGATGGACATGCGCTCTTCGGCAACCGTCCGAACACCACCGACAAAGACGATCTCGTCAACGGAGACGAAGGAACCGTTCGAGAAGGTGTAGTCATCGCCAAGATCAGCGATAGCACCACACGCGGCGCTGGACACCGGACCGACGACAAACGTTGTTTCATCAAGCGGGGCTACGCCACCGCTGTACTTCGGACACTCTCCACACTCAGCTTGTGGCTGGCTGAACAGAATCGCCGAAGGCGACCACACACCACCGGTAGCCTGGCAGTTCTCATCGATCTCCTTGGAGCAGATGAACTCATCAGGCGTAATGTCCGGCTTGCAACAACGACCGATACCACAGGAAGGTCCGTTGTAGCCGGCCTCTTCCGGGGTCAAGCACGTTCGGGCTCCAGGGCAATCGGTATCAGCGGAGCACCGCAATGGGCCAAAATCGGGGCTGACGCCGCCGGAGCAAGACCGCTCGCCGCAACGACCGCCGGCACCACAAGGGTTGCTGCCGGGAACGCAAAGGCCCGTACCCACGTCACACGTTTCAGCACCATCGCACTGAATACCGTTGTCGCACATTTCATCCGGCGTCTGACAGGCACCGTTCGGGCAGTCCACATCGTCCGTACACAGCGTGTCAGGGTTGTCACTGGCCTCGTTGCACGTTCGCTCGGTGCAAGGGGTGGCGCATGTGAACAGGTCCTCATTACAAACCGCCACATCACAAACACCGTCACGACAGGTGGAGCTGTCCACGCAGACATCGCCATGATCGATACCACCGCGGCAAGCACCGGTACATGGAATCGTATCATCGATGTCGGTGGGGTTACCGGTACCAAAACCAGGAAGCTCGCATACGCCGGCCTGGCAGGTCTCGATGCCGTTACAGAAAACGCCATCCGAGCAAGCGACCGAACCGCCGCCATCCGCGACAGCCTCATGATTGCAAGTACCGCTACCGAGCGGATCGCCTGCAAAAATCAAGCAACGGTCATTCGTGCAAGGATCGCAGTCGTCGCAATCAATGTCGAACGAACACGCGCCGTTACCGGCAATGCCGTTACGGCTCATCGCGTTCGGACGCCACGGGCCATTCAACTTGCCCTCGGCACGAAGGCGCGAAGCCTCATCGTCCAGGTAGTTGACGACAATCGGGGACGCTACCGGTGTGGTAGCGTTCCGGGTCAAGCGACCGGAACGATACACGGCCAACCCGTCGGCCATGGCCACGTCGCCGGAAGCCTCAGACGTCGCCATCGATAGCGTACGTCCACCATTCGAATTTGTCGGCGAAGCGCCTTCCAAATTCACCGTAAGAGACAAACAAAGCACCAGGACGCCGGCACCAGCGCACGACATCCAAGGCTTAAACCGTCTTCCAGTATCAATCACCTCAGTACCTCCCATCCGCAGCTTACGTATCATCAAAATCTCTCTCCACCGCGTTATGACCCAACACACTTGCCGAGCCAAAACATTTACGCCACGTCACGCGCCGTGCTTACCACACCTGCGCACAACACAAACGGCACACGCCGTTGACAACCACTTCTAGTCTGAACCCGAGAAAAGAATCTGCTTACCCTCCCCTAGTAGCATTAAGAACCCTCTTTGCTCCAGAACCCAGTCACACCAGAGGCAGGCTCCGCTGCGTGGCCGATATTAACAAGAATGGGTATTCCGCGTCAACAACTTTTTGCAAACTACTCAAAAAACTTCCCCAAAACACCCCAAATCCACCTTTTGACGCGAAATTTCGACGCCTTATCGCCATTGCCACGGAAATCACCCGAAACACCCCCCAGACACTCATAATAGCATTCTTACCCGTCTTCGATGCATGCCCACTGTAATTTAGACACCTTAGCGTTCACAGCATACCCCAGGTTACACACAGGCTTTCCATCAAAGATATTCCACCTCAACCCCAAAAAAAATCGTTTGAACAGCCCACCAGCTTGTGTATCCTTAGGTGGGGAAGACGTGGTAGGGGAAAGATGCCACGCCCGCAGGAGGATTTTCAAGACCCTTTAAGCCTACAAGGCTGCCACACGTCTCCACACGATGAGCGAGACGGGCACTTGTGTCGCTTTCAAGGCTGGCTCTCGCTCGAAACGCGGCCGTACGCCGCAGAACGGTACCTCATAAAAATGACTGAGATGTGTTGTTGTAAGCGACGTCGTTCGCGTCGTCAGTATCGTGCGACACGCAGGGCAACGTACATGTTCGCCCTGTGCAGCGCTATCCTCACGTTATATCAGACCACCGCTTCGGCCGAAGAAACCAGCCAAACCCCTATATGGCAGGGTAATGTGGACATCGACTTCGCCGACCAAGCACTGCGCGATGCCGGTCTCAATGTAGAACTAAGGGGAATAGGGACACAAGATGGCACGCGCGCGATGCGTCTCTCATCAGAGGTAACGCCATGCAACGGCTGGACCATCGACGTCGATCCCACGGGCTACCCCATGCTGTCCGGTGGACTCGACACAACCGGTGCCGTGCTTTTCAGTAGTGAAGGGCACCGCAGCACGATCGGAAACCTTCGATTTGTTCCTGACGACGCAGGGTATTGGAGCGTCATCGACCGCCTCGGACGCACCGACGAATCCCGAAAGGTCATGCGGCTGATCCCCGCTACGAAAGCGTACCGGCCGACCACGCAACGATTACAGCTTACCGGAAAACTGACCATCACCCAGACGCTGGCTGATGAATTGGGCGTCCCACGTCTGGCGGGTCTCGCCATCGCAAGCGTCACAATCCGGTTAGAACGACTGACCACCCCGGCAGCGACAGAGCCAATCGGCCCCGCCGCTCTAGATACGACCCCGTCGCAAATTGCAGGCGTCATCGGACCGGACGTGATCGTCGGTGACATCCATCAGATCAACAACTACGGCGTGTTTGGACAGACCGCAGCCTATGCCATCGGCACGGTATCCTGCAATGTCGGTGACGCTGAATTGGCGTGGGTAGCCTCGACCAACCAGCATCCGGTCATCGCGCAGAACATGTACCGGCTCAAAGAGGGCCGGTTCGAACAAATCGGCATGAGCTGGCTGAAGCACGGGTTTTATGCGGTCTCCGGCGGGCTCTGCTACTCGGACTGCCAAGGGACCGACGGCACGACGCTCGGCGTTCACTGCTCCGACCCCTACTCGGCCAACCTCAACGGCGCTCAAAACAACCTGGGGCCGCGGTACGAGGTCAACGCGTTTACGGGCGATTTCAATTACCCACCGGCCGACCCGTTTTATACGAGTTCCATTGCGCGACGCCTTCAGGTGGATCTCGCCGACGTGGACCAATCGCTCAACTCGGGTGCCACGTATTACGTGGAATCACACTACGTCACGCCCGACGACGCGGCCGCCGGCAACCAGGACAACAACGCCTCCTACCGCGCGGTCAATGTCACTGGAACAGGGCTCGATGTCCAAGTCAGCCTCACCAGCGCCACGCGGCGAACGCTACCGGCCATTCGCGCCTGGCAGGCTAACGATCCTGGCGTCGTCATGTCCAATGTGCGGGTGCCCGGAGACGGTCACTTCATTCTCGCAGCCAAAGCCACCGACCTCGGCGACGGCTTCTGGTCCTATGAATACGCACTCCACAACATCAACGCCCATCGCTCCGGTGAATGGTTCCGGATTCCAATCGACCCAACCGCCAACGTCCGCAACATCGGGTTTCATGACGTCAGCTACCACAGCGGTGAGCCGTTCTCCGGCACCGACTGGTCCATGAATCGATCCAGCGTCACGGTGACGTGGAGCACCACCCCCTTCGATACGAATCCCAATGCCAATGCGCTGCGCTGGGGCACGCTCTACAATTTCCGTTTTGAGACCGATGTACCACCCGAGACGAGTGTTGCGACAATCGGCTTGTTCCGAACGGGATCACCCGACCGTGTGGACGCCGCCACCATCGGACCGGCCACCAATGTCACCGACTGCAACGGCAATGATACGCCGGACAGCTCCGACATCGCAGATGGTTTCAGTGTGGATTGCAACGGCAATGCGATCCCCGACGAATGCGAATCGCACAAGCCCCTCGCGACGCTCTGGGCTACGGGCTTCGTTGATCCCGTGGCCATCGCCGGCATACCGGACAATGCCGATCGTGTCCTGGTGGCCGAGCGTTCGGGGCGCGTCCTCATCCGCGACAATGGACAAACCCTACCGACACCGTTTCTCAACCTGACCGGGTCAATCGCCGCTGGCCCCGAGCAAGGATTGCTCGGGCTGGCCGTTGATCCGAACTTCGCAACGACTGGACATGTATTCGTAGCCTATTCCGACCTTGCCGGGACCACCGTGATCTCACGGTTCACAACCCAGGCCGACCCGGACCAGCTAGACCTTGGAACGGAAGTTATCATCAAAACGATCCCCCAACCGTTTGACACCCGAAACGGCGGCATTTTGACCTTCGGTGCGGACGGGATGCTCTATGTCGGCATGGGCGACGGCGGCGGTATCAACGACCCACTCAACAGCGCCCAAGAGCCGGGTTCGCTGCTCGGCAAAGTCCTCCGGCTCGACATCAACGCGCCGCAGCCTTACATCCCGGCATCCAACCCGTTCACGAAAACGCCGCTGCCGCTCGACGAAATCTGGGCGATCGGCCTGCGCCACCCGCGCGGGATGAGTGTCGACACGGGCACCGGAGATGTTTTCATCCCCGACAACGGCCAGGACGCGACCGAAGAACTCAACATACACATGGGCGGCACCCTCGCGGGTGAAAACTACGGCTGGCGCTGCATGGAAGGCGCATCCTGCACCGGGCTTTCCGGCTGCACCTGCCTGGACCCGCTACTCACTGGCGCAGACATCACCTTCGCAAGTAATGCCAGCGGCTGCGGCATAGTCGGCGGCGAAGCCTACCGGGGCTGCGCCATGCCGGATGGGACCGGCACGTATTACTACGCAGACACCTGCACGGGTACCATCCATTCGCTTCGTTACGTTAACGGGCTCGTCACGGAAGAACGCGATGCCACCGCCGACCTGCTGGCCGCCGTCGGCACTGTCGGAGAAATCGCCGTATTCGGGGCTGACGGCATCGGCGAGATTTACTTCGCCACGGCTGCGGGTGATCTGTATAAGCTGATCTCCAACCCAGCCGTTTGCGGCAACGGCATCCCGGAGCCAGGCGAGCAGTGCGATGACAATAATCTGGACCCGGGCGACGGCTGCAACGCCATCTGCGAAATCGAACCCGCAGCCTCCAATGACTTGTGCGCAGGAGCCTTTAGCATCAGCGAGGGCGTGCATGCCTTCACGACTGCCAACGCCGCAACCGACGGCCCAGACGAGCCGGCACTCTGCGACGCCAACGGACAAACCACCGTCGATAATGATGTTTGGTTCCTCTATACGGCATCCTGCAAGGGTTTTGCCACAATCAACACTTGCACCGCCGACTTTGATACACGCATAGCCGTGTATGACGGCCCCGCCTGCCCCACCGCAGCTTCGACGGCCACTGCGTGCTTCGAGAACGGCTGCGTCGGAAAACAACTGATTTTCAACGTGCAGGCGTGCCAGTCGTATCTGATCCGGATTGGCGGCACCGCCGGCCAAACCGGCACTGGATCCGTCTCGATCGGATGCACGCCGAGCCCGCTCATCACGGACTGTAACGGCAACCTGGTCGAGGACGATACGGACATCATCTGCCAGACAAGCACAGACGGAAACGGTAACGGCGTGCCCGATGAATGCGAAACCAATGGCGACCCCCTGCTCGGAGGCCGGCTCTATGACAACTGGTGGACGGAAACCACGGCTCCGCCGCCGACCTCGGACCATCCACTATGGCAGTACCGACCGGACACCCTAAGCAACACCCGCACCGGGGCCGACACGTGGCGGTGCAAGGAATGCCACGGCTGGGACTATGCGGGTGTAGATGGTCAATACGGCACAGGTACCCATCGAACGGGTTTCCCCGGTATCCTTGGTGCCACGCTCGAAGCGGGCGATATGTTTACGCTACTACGTGAGCCGCCGAGCAACGGCGGAGCGCCAGGCGTACTCAACGGTCACGATTACGGATCGGTCTTGCCGGACATTCGCATTACAGACCTCGTAGCGTTCGCGATCGGTGGCACCATTGATGACGGTGCCTTCATCAACCCCGTAGATGGCACGTTCCTGGGCGATCCCGTCGCCGGCGAGAACAATTACCAGTTCGAAAGCGCGCCGCCCTGTACGTTATGCCACGGCGCCGACGGCGCTACGATCAACTTCGCAACATTTAATAATCCCGAATACCTGGGCACCATCGCGAATACCAACCCCTGGGAGTTTCTGCATAAGACGCGCGTCGGACAACCAGCCGCCCCAATGCCGAGTTGGCTTGATAACGGTGGCACAAACCAGGGCGCGGCCGACATCGGACGTTACGCCCAGCTCAACCTTGCGACGGAATGTGTGGACGCCGCTCAATGCGATGATGGCATTGCCTGCACCGTCAACACCTGTGCGATCGACGGCACTTGTGCCTTCCCCCCGGACGATGCCTTCTGCATCGACGACGGCATTTTCTGCAATGGACCGGAAGTGTGCGACGGAACCTTGGACTGCGTCAGTGCGGGCAACCCCTGTACGGGGACATGTGATGAAATCGATGGCTGCGGATGCCTGCCTCCCCTGGTAGCCACCGTTGGCGGACGCTATCTCGCGGTCACGCCCCAAGCCCTCGACAATGCAACCCCCATGGCCATCCTTGTCACGCCCACCTGCACCCTTGGGCAACCAAGCTACATCGGAGCCCCAATCGCCCCCTACAATGTAGCACCATTAGTCGAATCGCGTACACAAGCGGCATTCCTAACGAGCGCACAGTGGGGTGAAACCGTTTACGTTTTCGGCCAAGATATTGTCCCAAATACTCAGTACGACGTAAGCACTGACTGCGGTGGCCCATCGCCCATGATAAGCGATCCCACTGTCGGCCAGACAGGACTTTGGGGAGATGTCACCGGTCCGGCAGACGCTGGCGTCGCCACACCCCCTGACGGATTCGTCAATTTCCGCGACATCAAAGCGGTCGTCGATGGTTTTCTCCAAGACACGAGCGCCCCACCGGTTTATGCAACCGACCTTTTCGGCTGCCGCCCGGTACAGATCATCGATTTTAGCGACATCAGCGCCGCCGTTTCGGCGTTTCTCGGCGAGACCTACCCCGAAGCCTCCCTATGCCCCGGCCCATGCTGGGAGTAACTTGGCATGTCAGCCCGGAAACCGAGCGTCGCGGGATTGGGCACAGGAAGCAGCGACGTAACGCCGCAACCGCCAGAGTCTAAGGGGACTTCAACAACGACGGAGCCGCAAACTTCCTCGACATCTCGCTATCAATCGGGTTCTTCCTCCAAACAAACGAACTCCCCCTAGTGCTCGTGGATATTGCACCGTGCGGAGGCGACGGAGAGGGCGATTTTCGAGATATCACGGCAACCGTAGGCGCGTTCCTTGTCGATCCCTACCCCTGTCCGCTGCCGTGCGAATAGCCATCAGTAAGCAGAAGAATCGGCTCATACGTCGAGTCGAGTGAGCATCTGCGATTCCTGTCACCTCGCGGCGACGGATGCGGTGGTTCCGTCAAAATGGTGAAATCTCCAGGACCAGGGCAGCGGGAACCACCCCAAACACGAGCCCACAAGCACCGATATACGGATTTCCAACGAATCTATCAAATAATCCTAGACTTTTCGGACGCATACGGTTAAAGGTTATAGGAACGAGTGCCGTTTCGTCCTTTTCGCGGACGTCGTGAGTATGCTGCGTACTGTACGATTATCGGCCCTTGGTTGATTGTCGATCAGGGATGCCACGTGGTGTTCTTGTCGCATGGGTATTCTCGTGTCTCACCTGCCGACGAGACGGCGGACGGCGTTTGAGCGTCGTTCGGCGAGGGGTCGATCCGAAGGGAAGTCAACAATTACGATAGGGAAAAGGGAGCTGTGGTCATGAAGGCATCAAAGTTGATCCGTTCTTGTAGTCTGTGTCTGGTAGCCCTGGCAAGCGTTACACCAACACTTGAGGCAGCAGAAATGTTCTGGCTGCCGGTGGGTGCTAGTGGCACGCACGTCATCGTCGGAAACGAGATTCGCCTCACCGGAGGCGGGCAGCGCGTGTTTCTGGAGCTGAAGCTGTCGAGTTGGGCACCGGATGACCTGGGTACTTGGCAAGGCACACTTGATCCGACGCTGTTGGGCCAGGTTTGTGTCGGTGGCGGCAACGACGGCAACCCCTGCTTTCGCGACTTCGATTGTTTCGGCGGTGGTGCCTGTACGGCCACGCGATCCGGACCGGTCATTTTGGCTGAAGAGCCCTGCACGATCGACGATGATTGCATCACAGCATTCGGTGACCCGGGCGCTGCTTGTGACACCGTTCGAGGGTTGTGCAAACCAGGATGGCAAGATATGGGTCGCTCGGATTTCGTCATTTCCGGTGCTTTATCGTTGGTCGACACCAGCTTCCCGTTCATCAGGTACGGTTCTTCCGTTCTTTTTGGCCCACCTGCGACCGACACTGGCGAGATTTTCTACGGTGGCACCCTGGCCTTGGATGTTCCCTTGACGGCGGCCGGCTCATACGAGGTGCTTGTCTCGGCGTCGGCTTCAGAGACATTTATGCTCAACAGTGCTGGTGCAGGAATTGCTCCGGTCAATGTTACGGCCGCCGTGATCACGGTAATTTGCGAATCAAACGCCGACTGCGACGATGGCGATGCCTGCACGGAGGATCGATGCGAGGCTGGCGGCACCTGTAGCAACACCACGAACTACGACATCGCCGCGTTCTGCTGCAACCCCGCAAACGGCACGCTCACCGCGTTGGATGACGGCATCGAATGTACGGCCAACGTCTGCGCGCCAGACGGTTCGGTGAGCCATCCACCAGTGCCGGAGTTCACCGCTTGTGGCGACCAATCCAATTCGGAATGCGATGCCCCTGACTCCTGCAACGCGACCGGAAGTTGCGTTGATCGGCTTGTGCCAAACGGCACGGCCTGCGGCGACCCGACCGTCGTGGATTGCAACGGTGCCGATATTTGCGATGGTGCCGGAACGTGTTTGCCGAACATAGCTCCCGCAGGCACGGCTTGCGGCGACGGGTCCGTCACCCAATGTGATGACGCTGATACCTGCAACGCCACCGGCGTGTGCCTTCCAAACAACGTCGCCACGGGCACAGTCTGCGACGACGGTTTGTTCTGCACGGTGGGCGAGACGTGCACTGCGGGTTCTTGCGGAGGTGGTGCCGCGCGTGATTGCAGCGACGGATTAACTTGCACAACGGATGTGTGTGACGACAACACAGACCTTTGCGACAGCACCCTCGATGCCAACAACTGCCTGATCGCAGGCATCTGTTTTGCTGAGTCCGAGTTCAACCCGGTCAACGATTGCGAATCGTGCGACTCGCTCACGGCCACAGATGCGTTCACCGTTCGGAGCGACGGAAGCGTTTGCGATGACGGCGACCCCTGTACCGGCACCGGTCGTATCGGAATCGGCGTCGATACCTGCACCGCAGGCACTTGTGCAGGCACGCCTGATCCAGAGTGCAACGACGATTGCGCCTTCGCCATTGAGGCCGCCGCGGGCACCACGATCAGCACCATGAACAACGGCGGCCCGGACGAAGCGGAAGCATCGTGCCAGCCGGACTCGAACAATGACATCTGGTTCTTCTACGCTGCGACATGTAACGCACCAGTCTTTGTGAGTACGACCGGCAGCGCGCTGGTTCCTTCCAATGACACCGTACTCAGCATTCTCGACGCTTGCCCGGATGACGGCGGTGTTGAGATCGCCTGCGACGATGACAGCGGCGTGGATCTTCAAAGTGCCTTAACGTTCATGGCTGTCTCCGGGCAGGAGTACTTCATACGCGTCGCTGGCTTTGAAGACAACGTGGGGAGCGTTGCCGTCAACGTGTCCTTGGTGGACGACTGTTTGATCGGCAACACCTGCTACGCCGCTGGCGAGCTCAATCCGGACAATGCGTGCCTCGTCTGTTCTCCGGACATCAGCACGACGGAATGGACACCCACGGCCGAAGGCTCCGTCTGTGGTAGTGCGGTTGACGATGAGTGCAATTCGCCGGACGCCTGTAACGGAGCTGGACTCTGCGAAACAAACTTTAAACCGGACGGCACGCTCTGCACCGACGATGGAAACGACTGTTCCATGGATCACTGCCTATCCGGGGTTTGCGCCCATCCGCCTGAGGCAGAGGGACTCGCCTGTGGTGACCCGACTATCACCGAGTGTGATCTATCTGACAGTTGTGACGGCATGGGCCTTTGCTTGGACAACTTCGTGCCCAACGGCGCAGCTTGCGGCGATGCCAGCGAGACCCAATGTGACGCGGCCGACATCTGCGACGGCGGCGGTGCTTGCGTGGATAACTTGGTCCCGGATGGCACGGCATGTGACGACGGTGATATCTGTACCGGGGCAGACGCGTGCCAGACCGGTGCCTGTGTGGGCACGGCGATACCCGAAGCGCCGGTTGTCGTCGGACTTGGCGGGTTCAGCATTGACGTGACACCGCTCCCAGCGAACGCGGTAGCCCCCGTGGCACTCCGAGTTACCTCGCCGGACTGGGCTTGTGTTGATGCGTATATCGATGTGGATGGTTCGCTGGTCGGCGCGCCGGTCATCCAACTTCCGAACGACTGGGGCACGATCAACGTGACCGGAATCGAGATTAGCCCGAGCAGCACCTACGACGTGGTGGCCGAGTGCGGCACATTCACGTCGAACGTCGGGAGCGGGGATACGTGGCTCTACGCTGATTACAACAACGACGGCGTAGTCGATTTCCTCGACATCACACTCTCAGTAGACTACTTCCTTGGTGACACGAGCCTTCCCTTGGTTTTGTTGGATATCTCACCGTGCGGAGGCGATGGACGGGTGGACTTCCGCGACATCAACGCAACGGTCAGGGAATTCGTGGAGGATCCGTACCCCTGCCCGCTTCCGTGCCCTTAGGCACCAACAACCTTGATCTGCGCCGTTTCTGACGACGCTGTAGCCGCTTACCGCATGTGACGCCCGGATTGATATCCGGGCGTCAAGCGGCTACAACGTAGGCTCGTCTGCCTGTTTGTCATTCGGGCGGGTAATTTGTACGCTTCGGGACCCAGCAGAGATAGGGGAATCAACACATGGTGCGATGTCTAGCTACGTTTTTTTGTTTCGGCGTGCTGGCGGTTTACGGGACCCCCAGGGTCCAAGCGCAGCAACCCGTGGGGACCTATTCGGTGGAGGCCGTCGCGCTCAACGGTGTGCCGCTGCCAGGGGCTCCGGTCAAGCTAATCACAGCCTCCCCCGGTGAGATCATTACGGCCGAAATCTACTTGCGTGACTGGTCACCCAACGGCGAAGATCTGCATGCGTATCAGGTCCAACTGGATGACAAGGCCTTTACTGGACTCATCTCTGGGAGCATCAAGCCTAGTGGCTATGACGCTGCTAGGGAGGAAAAAATCGAAAACGTGGCTAACGCCTTCATCGACCTGAACCGCCCCGACTTCGTTCATGCGGGCTCACAGACCATCGCAATCACAGACACCAAGCGTGCGCCTGGCTACCGCTGGCTGTCTGTCTTGATAGATATTGACAAGGCGCCGATCAGCCCACAAGACGGCACGAAGTTCTATTGCGGAACCGTCCTTCTGACAGTCTCGGCCGATGCCAGCGGCGTGTTCAACATCGGCCCCGAAACGGATCCGGCTGTCAGTGCTCTGCTGACCGAAGGTCGTCGCACCCTCGGCCCGCTCAACTACGAACCGCTTGAGATTACGGTGGTCGAAGGCGTGGTCCGGAGAAACATCGTCGCCTCGGATCCACCAACCGGTGCCATCGACGCGCGAATGGTTACCGGCTCGGCCATGACCTCGGGCGGGTGGCAGACAATCCAACTCACATTCGATTCGGACGCCACTGCTATCTCAGAAAAAGAGTTTTCGGTAACCTCGGGTTCAGGGGCACCGCCGTCGATTAAGAGCGTCGCCGCACGAGGCAACTCGCTCACACTTACGCTCGATCATACGCTGAGGCCCGGAGCTTGGACCGCTATTACACACAACCCCACCGGCCACACCCTGCGTTTCGGAGTGCTGCCCGGAGACGTAGATGGCAATGGCACGCGAAACTCCCGCGACTTCATGGCGCTTCTCGAATTGCTAGGTACTGACGCCACAAGCCCAGCGTACCGCGCGGACCTCAACGGCGATGGTACCACAGACGCAAGAGACGCCCTCGCCATGATCGATTGCCTGGTCGCACACCTATCAAGTCAAATCGTGGACTAACGATTGCCAAGATCACAGCGTTGATCTACGGCAAGCTACAGACAATATGTGATGGGTGGCACGTGGCGCGTAAGCCCAGCGGGAACAAGCTCAGCGGGAAACTTGCCGAGCTTACAACGTACGGTCGTGAGTTCCAGTACACCGGTACAGGCGGCGCGCGGCATTACGCCGCCGCTGCGGCCTTGGGTTGGTGCTGCTTGGCGATCTCGACGATGGCGTCGAAGTCGCCCGGAGAGTGGATCGCGATTTCGCTGAGCATCTTACGGTTGAGCGCGATGTCTGCGGCGTTTAGCCCGAAAATAAACCGGCTGTAGTTGATCCCACGCATGCGGCACGCGGCCGTGAGGCGCGTGACCCATAGTGCCCGGAAATCACGCTTACGTCTGCGGCGGTCCTTCGTAGCGTTGGCGTCGGCCCGCAGGATCGTCTCCTGCATGACGCGCCACTGACGACCACCGCCGCCACGGAAACCTTTGGCCCGCTTGAAAATGCGAACCTTCTTGCGATGTCGGGCAGCCCCGTATGTTACTCTTGGCATATCGCTTTTCCTTCTCAACCGGCCACGGCCAACCCGCCAAGGCAGCCGCACACCGGACGAAAGTATCTAAACAGTCGTTTCGAGCACCGTCTTGAACATCAACCCCAACCTGGTGTTGCAGGCTAGGCGTTGTTGAGCGTTCGGCGTACGCGCTTGGCGACGCCACCCTTGAGCACAGCAGACTTACGAAGCCCGCGGCACCGCTCACCGTTTTTGGTACTCATCAAATGGCCCGAATTCGCCGACTTGTGCTTCACCTTGCCACTGGCCGTGAGCTTCATCCGCTTTTTCGTACCCTTATGGGTTTTCATCTTAGGCATAATCGATCTCGCTTCATACTCAAGCACCCAGGATCGGCCCAGACGCAAGCCCCGCATTATAGGCCCGACGCCCCCAAACGCAACCCACACCGCCACACCGTTTCGATCGGCAACATCCAACAGAATCGACAGAACTCGGGCAAGCGTCGCCATGGACGCCTTTTCTGTATTCTTTTCTGTATTCACGACGCTACTGGCGCGACGCTTGCCCATGCCACCCCGGCGTGTGCTCATGCCGCCCAGATGTCCATATTCACCCGGATTCACCCGCCACTTCAGCCATTGTAATGCACGAAGGTTGTCGAAACGGGTGATTTCGCCAAAAATGGTGCCAAAACGCGGGTGCCCCTTCTTCGGGTACTCCCGAAGGGTGGGGGACGGACCGCAACACCGAGCAATGGGATTGGGGTACCCGCCTCTTGCGGACAAGGAATGAAAACGGAGCACAACTGATGAACACAAACTGCATCCCAACCAAGCTGGCCGTCATGGCGATCGGACTTCTCGCCGGTAACAGCTACGCCGAAGTCTCTGGTCCGCACGCCACGCCAGAGGCATCCCTTGTCGCCCGGCAAGTGGAGGCCTACAACGCGAGGAACCTGGATGCCTTTCTTGCCACCTACGGTCCCAATGCGATGCTCTTCGACCTCGACACGGGCAAACGGAT
The DNA here is from genome assembly GCA_024278695.1 of Planctomycetota bacterium. Classification (GTDB taxonomy): domain Bacteria; phylum Planctomycetota; class Phycisphaerae; order UBA1845; family UBA1845; genus JAJRSP01. The sequence goes on from JAJRSR010000042.1 coordinate 17,536, forward strand.
TGCCTCCGGCACGGATGAACTGCGAAAACGCTATACGCACCGGTTCACCAGCAGCCCCGACCTCCACGCGACGATCCACCAACGCATTGCACTCGACAACTACGTCATCGACCGCGAGTCGGTCATCAAGAAAAAGGGGGAGCCGCGCAGCGAGGCGATCGCCATTTACTACGTTCGCGAGAAGTTAATCCAAGGGGTCTGGTTCTTGTTCTTCGATGAAGCCACAGCCAAGCCGACGAAGGGTACCCTCGCAACGGTTGAGAAAGTCTTTGAGACCATGAACACGCAGGATGTCGGGCGTATCCTCGACTTGTTTGCTGTAGACGTGGAAATCCGAACGCTTCCGGAAAACATCGTCGCAGTCGATGGCCACGCACCGCTGAGCGATAACCTCACACGAAGTTTCAATTTCGATCAGGGCATACAGATGGCTATTTCCGAAAAGATGGGTGCCGGCGATTTCGTCGTCGTCCACGAGCAAATCGAAGGCTCCACGGGACCGCAGTTTGAAGACCTTGTGGTCTTCGACATCAAAAACGGCAAGGTCAAACGGAAGTGGGCGCTAAGGTCGAACTAGAACCCGCTCGTTGTCGTCTTGAGCACGCAGACCGGGGTGAACTCGACGCACGGGGAACGTCCGACCTACTCCGAAAAAAGCCTTAATCCATACGGTTTCCGTAACAAATCTTTCCCGCGCTGGTCAACGCATTATCGGCCGCTTAGCCGTCCTGTTCGATCGTAGCGCCGCCTGACGCCTTACCTTATTGGACGCCGCAAACACCACGCGCGGACACGCGAGTCCGTTATGGGCCTTGCTACTGAAATCACCCAAGTGCGCGCGTATGATCACCGCAACGATGCACAAGATCGATTCCGTTTTAAGGGGGGGGAAACCGTGCCGAACCAAACCAACAATCCAAACCAAGACGCCGCACTACTTTGGCTCACCGCACCCGGCTCAGCCCAGGCGGCCCGATTGGAAGACGCCATGCGCAACTACGCACTACCGGTATATGATCCGGTGGATGTGGCACGACGACTCATGATGGCGCTGTCGATGCCGGCCGCCGGCTTTGGCGGTGACGCCTCTCAGGTTGATTCGATTGCGCTGGCGATTGCCATCATTGGCCATGCCAGCGAAATGGGGTGGGACATCGTCGAGGAAATCAGCCGACCAGTGTAGCACGCGCCGAGCTACACCACAGCCGGTCTATCCCACAGTCAGCGGCATCATGCCCGCGCGGACAAGATCTGCGGCACCGGTCTGCAAGGATGTCGTGAGCTGGTCGGGCGTTTTGTAGACCATGCGGGCACCGGCTTGGGTCAGCCGTTTGATCGAGCATTCTCCGCACGACACGCCGATCACGAACAGGTCGGCCGCGTCCGCAGACCGCACCAGGATATCGGACGAGGCCACGACGACCGTGCGGTCATCCTTCTCCGCGAGAACCTTCAACTCCACGGGGCGACGGCGGGGATTGTCATCGAGCTTCTCGAAACGCGGCGGGGCACCGGACCAATCACGATGGGCCAGCCACCGCTGCCGAGCGTCAATGTTCGACCGCACCGTGACGAGTAATAACGATCCAAACCGGCCGAGCTGGCGTAGGAAATCCGCCGTGTCCGCCTGGGGCTCCAACCCGGCCACGGCATCATCCGCTTCGACGAGCCGCTCAAACTCGGCATGGTAGGCGGTCAACTTCGCAGCTTTGGCACCGGGCAGAATATCGGCCTCTACGCCTTTGGTGCGCGTCAGGCGGCGAAAGGTCGGCTCGTCCAGCCGGGACCAGCCCACCACCTGCGCCGCAGCGCGGTGGGCCGTGAAGTACCCAGGCATGACGTCCGCCAAGACGCCGTCAAATTCCAGAATAAAACGCACCGCGTACCTCCCTCGATCTGGGTCAGGGTAACGCGGAAACGGCTGCTGGCAATTCGATTGGGATGGGTGTCTACGCCACGAGGCGGCTCCCGCCAAACGGGAACCGCCTCGATGGTACACCTGTTGCGTGGCGCGAGCAGCTAGGACGCCCGCACCACGATGATGGCGTTTGTTACTTGGGGAACGTGAAACCGCGACCCTTGCAGGTCGGGCTCGTGGCGACCATGAAGTTACCGCTCTTCGTGCGGCAGACGGCCTTGATGCTGGTCTTGCCGAACTTCTTGCAGAGGATGGTCTTACAGGAAGCCGGGCTGGCCGTCTTCGTGCTGAAGTTGCAGTTGGCGGTCTTCGCCCACTTGGCCACTTGGTTGCAGCTAACGGTCTGGACGATCGCGCCCTTGTTGATCCAATTCGCGAAGCTGTTCAGCGTCGAGGGCTTGGGACGGGTGAAGTTACCGGTCGTCGCCTTGGCCTGGTTGCAGAGGGTCTTAAACGAGCTGATCTTGTACTGGAACGCCTTGCAGACATTCGTGTACGTCGCCTTACCGCTGGTGGTCTTGCCATTCGTAGCCATTTGTGTCTCTCCAAAGAATAAACAGACTGTCCTAAAATTCGTTCGTCTTTGCCGGCCACTACACCGACGCCGAGTACATCGGACCGCGTTGAAGCGTTCTTGAGAAAACCAGTGGCTCCGTGTACGCCGACTTTAGAAGTTCCGAGGGAAAATTCGGACTAATTGCAAGGCTTACGCCCGGTTCGCGTCTGTTACTTTTCAGACTCTGAATGACACAAAAACCACCGTTTTCATGCAATTATCGTTGATTCGGGGCGTTTCGGCTTGAACCCATCAGCCCCGAATATGTAACGATCACGCTGGATCACCGAAGCTCAAGACCCATCGCAACAAACGGTGAAAATAATTCAAAAAAAACAGAAAAACATCGCGTCGAGACAATACATCACTGCGCGGGAGCGGCGATTGATACGACAACCGCGCCGGAAAACAACCCGGCGACACGACGAACTAATCCGTATCAAGTAGAGACGCATACTCACGAAGCAACCGCATACCCTCGAAGATTCGTGACTTGACGACACCCTCTGTGAGATCAAGAACTTCAGCGATTTCGGCCCGCGATAGGTCTTCCACATAGCGTAACCGCAGCACCTCACTTTGCTCCGGCGATAACGCCTCGACCAGTTTCGATAGAGACGAGCGCATTTCGGACTTGACCAACCTTGTCAGATGACCAGTGAGCACCTCTTGGACCTCCGATTCGGCCACAATCGCCTGACCATCCACTCGATTGGCCCGCGCACGAAGCATATTCAGGCAAACGTTGCGGGCAATCTTATAGAGCCAGGGGCGGAAGAACGCCGGAACGCCGTCGGCCACGAGCACGCGATAGCAGATCTCCTGCCAGGCGTCCTCGGACTCCTCCGTCCGGCCCAAGTACCCCCAACAGAACCGCTGCACCGGTTCGCCATACAACTCATTAAGCAGCGCCCCGGCTGCGGCATCGCCATTGCGAAGATGCTCGACCAGCGCGGCCGTTCGCTCATCGGACTCGGTTTGACCAGATCGGCTCACCTTCGGCAACGCTCCACACAGCTACGATGGCACCTATAACCTATAACACACGCCAAAGCGATTCGACGGACACTTTTTCATTTTTTTTCGACGTCGCGCCCTGGACGATCACAAAACCTGAATCATTGGGAGGGGAGGGAAGGTGCGCCGCTTCTCAATTCCTGTGACTCCGCGTCAGTTTCGTCCGTCGCGTCTTCGACTTCCCAAGATGCGTACAGATCGCGTAGTAACGCCGACGCCTCATCCAACTTGTCGCGCGGCACCTTCGACATGTTCCGGAATGCTTCGATCGCATCCAGAAGCAGCGTCTCCGCCTCCGATTCCTCCGCCTCGGACCGTTTGTCACGGGAAAGCAGCACGCCAGCCAGCCCGACCATGGCCGGAGCCGATCGAGCATCAAGCTCCTGACGCCGAAACGTGGCCAAGGCGCTTCGATAACGGCGCTCCGCCTCCCGTAAATTGCGTAGTCCGGGCTGTGCGGCCAACACCTCAGCGAGACGCCTCTCCGTCGCCGCCGTGGCCAGTGCTTGGATTCGGTCGGCGCGAGTCAAGGCCTTGGCCCGTTCGGCATCGAGGCTGCTGTAGGCGGCCGACGACACCCCAACGAACGTGATCAGCGCCACCACAGAAACCGTCACCGCAACATGCCGTGTGATCCACTTCCTGAGTTGATAGGTCAAACTGGGCGGACGGGCGTGAATCGGCTCGTTCAAGAGGTACCGCGTAATATCGTCGGACAACGCGGCCGCCCCCTGGTAGCGGCGGCCTCGCTCCTTCTCCAAGGCCTTCATGGTGATCGTTTCCAAGTCGCCGCGTAGGGAACGATCAAACTGGGACGGGCGTTCGGGGATCTCCTCGCAGATCACACGGACGGCCTCATGAATAGCCGCACGAGACACGGCCGTCGGCAGGTGGTCCGTGAGCAGTTCGTAGAGGATAACGCCTAACGAATAAACATCGCTACGCACGTCGATTTCATCGGCGGCCCCCCGTGCCTCTTCCGGGCTCATGTAGGGCAGCGTTCCCATCAGACGCCCCACTTCGTTGAGCGTCGTCATGGGTGCTCCATCATTATCGGTAATTCGAGCAAGGCCGAAATCCAGCACCTTCGGCGCGCCGTCGGCATCAACGAGGATATTTGAAGGCTTCAAGTCTCGATGGATCACACCGCGTTGGTGGGCGTAATGGATGGCCTCACACAACCGAACAAAAAGCTGCAAACGCTCCGACAACGGTGTCGCACGCCGCCGAACATAGCTTAACAGCGGCTCACCCTGAACCAATTCCATCACAAAGTAGGGCTGGCCGTCCGACGTGCGCCCGGCTTCATAGACCGCCGCAATGGAAGGATGCTTGAGCCGGCCAAGAATCTGAGCCTCGCGCTCAAACAGCTTCACGCGGTAGCCGTCCACATTTCCACCGCTTCGGACCACCTTGATCGCGACACGCCGTTTGGTGGCCGGCTGCTCACCCTCATACACAATCCCCATACCGCCCTGCCCAAGCCTACGGTGAATCTCGTAGGGGCCGATTCGACCAGGCATAGGCAAATCGGGTGGTCGAGCCGCCTGAGACACGGCCGAGACACCAAGCCGAAAATCGGCCGCCCGGGCTTGGCAAAGCTCGCAATGGGCCAGATGTTCGGTCACATCCGGTGCCTCGCGATCCAGACCGCTCCAGAGCTCCTCTTCCGTCAGTTCACAGCTACGCACAGCCATTCCTGCCTCGCTACGCTTTTCGCGGGGGTCTTCCGTTACGGAAGCGGCCCTCGCTTGCGAAAAACCACCGTTTCATCTATCATATCGCGGGTTGCGGGGGGGTAGCCCTCTGTGGAAAAGTTTTTTTTAGATTTTGTCCGTCGCCGGGCCGTTTGATGTGTTGTATAGGTAGACGGCGGTGTGCGGCTGGCTGAAAAGCCGCTGTGTTTTGCGATCGCACAAAGCCAGCGATGCTCGCTAGGCTTCGATGCTCGCTAGGCTTCTTGGGCTGAGCGAAGATTTTTCCGAGATGGCGATCGACGGCAACGGTGGTTTGATTAGACTGAAAAATTCGGGCTGGCGCGTGCTGGCGGATTCAGGCTGGCGCATGCCGAGCTCATTGACTCGGCGCTGATTGATTCGGCTTTGGCGTCGCAGGGCGGCGTCCCGAACAAACTTAGGAGACCAGGTAATGTTGAATGGAACGGTAAGACGAAGCGGGCCACGCTACGGCGCGTTCACGCTGATTGAGCTCTTGGTGGTGATCGCAATCATCGCCCTCTTGATCTCGATCCTGCTCCCATCGCTCGATGCGGCACGGCGTCAGGCCAAGCAGAACGCCTGCCTCGCCCACATCAAGGGCGTCGCGACGAGTAGCCGCGTCTATGAGGCGGATGACCCGAGTGGCTGGGGCATCCCGGTTCACCCCAAACAGTATGACCAGTGTCGTGGCGGAGGCGGTGGCGGGCTCTGTTCGACGCCGTCGTTTGTCGGCGCGTACGAGTGGGGCGGAAAATCCGGCGTGGGTCGTCCCGGCTATGAAAACTTTCCAGGTGAGCTTGGCAGTAAATACGGCACCTTCATCGGATTCGGGCCGGCAACGCGACCCATGAATGCCATCCTTTATAAAGGAGGCTTCACAGACGCATGGGCGTCTGCTGAAGGGTTCGATCGTTTTCAGGCACAACGAGATACAACACTGGAACTCGACCTGTTCAAGTGTCCGGGCGACAACGGCCCGCCGCGTGGGGGACACTGCCAAGACTGGATCGATAACTCCGAACAGTCCTCCTATGACCACTTTGGAAACAGCTACGCCGCCAACATCTTCATGGTTGGCGCTAACGGCGGAGCGCTTCCAGGGTTGGCGTCAGGTGAAATGGGTAGTAACTCGCCCTACCTACGCCCGATTTCGCGTGTCCCCACACCCGCCAGAACCTTGTACTACGAAGAGAATATCGGTCGCTGGGCATGGGCCGCCAAGGCCGACCTACCGGAATGCGTTGGAGTTATCGGTGGCGACGGCGTGGATCCGGGTCCAACCAAAACCATTGGCGGATGGCATGGCAGGGACTGGACTTACAACCGCGCGTTCGTTGATGCTCACGGCGAATATCAAAGGATCTATATCGAGGGAACCGAGAACAGCGAAGGCTACGCTAACCACTACCGTTCCGAATGGATCGATCTCACTGTTGCGAACGCTCAAGATCAAACTGATCGGTGCGTTATTGTCCGTGGTGACGGTTGGCAGAAGGACACACGACCGGCTCCCTATCTCAGAACCGGCTTGCTCTCTTCCGGCGTCGGCCGTCCGTCGTATGAGGATTGCGTGAATCAGGGACAGTAATGCCCTTTTGGCATCAGTGCGTTGCAGTAGCAGCACTTGTAAATCACAAAGCACCGTCAACCTGTCCGGTTGGCGGTGTTTTTTTACGTCCTGCGTCAAACCCAACGCTTGTGGGTGTCGTGTCGAACCCATTCATGGCTAACCCGGTATAGGCACTATGCCCCCCCACCACCCCATTAAACCTAGCGTACGGACCGACGCTCGAACGATGCTCGTCGTTGCGGCTGCGAGCGTAGCACTAGTGGGCATCGCCTTTCATGCCGCACTATCCGGTAGCTTCGTATGGGATGACCTGCAAATCATCTACTGGAACGAGGCCTACCGGGGGTTCAGCGCCAACAGCCTACATTGGATGTTCACCACCACTTATGGCGGTCACTACCAACCCCTAACTTGGCTCAGTTATTCGGTGGATGACAGGCTTTGGGGCGTGGACGACGCGTTCGGATTTCATCTGACCAACCTTGCCCTTCATGCGACCACCGGCGTGATTGTCTTCCATCTTTCGTGGCAGCTATTGGCCAGCGCGGGGCACCACGACACTGTACCAGCCCATTGGGTCGGAGCCTTCGTGGCTGGCACCTTTTTCCTCATTCATCCGCTCCGCGTGGAGTCTGTCGCTTGGGCCACGGAGCGCCGAGACCTGCTCAGCGCACTCTTCCTAACGATCAGCGTATTATTCTATGTCCGTCGGCTAACAGCAGACGATCTCGCAACGCGGCGGCGATATTTGGCGGCGTCTGTCGCGGTTTATGTATTATCGCTGCTATCCAAGGCAACCGGCATGACACTTCCCGTGGTCCTGCTGATCCTAGACACCTACCCGTTTCGTAGGTTCACCGGAAGCTGTCAAATACCCGAGCGACGAAACGTCATCTTCGAGAAGGTTTGGTACGTGGTCCCTGCGACACTGACCGCTTGGCTCGCGGCAACGGCGCAGTCACAGGCCGGGGCGATGTGGACCCTGTCCGAACACCCCCTATCGCTGCGTATCGGTCAGGCATTCTACGGGTTGGCGTTCTATCCATTCAAAACGCTTTGGCCTACTAACTTGGTGCCACTCTACGAGCAATCACCTGACGCCACGATGATCAACAGCGCTAACGTTATCGCGGCCGTCGTCGTCCTTGGCCTGAGCGTCCTCTTATGGACCCACCGTAAGCGTCTACCGGCACTGCTAGCCGCCTGGGCGGCGTATCTGGTTCTCGTATCCCCCATGCTGGGGCTGGCGCAAAGCGGACCGCAGGTCGTGGCCGATCGGTATAGCTATGTGTCGTGCCTGCCACTGACGATGCTGTTAGGGGCGGGGTTCCAACGGATCTGGATCAGCCGCCGCAATATTCGACCGATGCTCGTGATCTCATCGTTGGCGATCGGCGTGGTTCTTGTCGAGATGACACAAGCCCAAACGAAGGTATGGCGTGACCCACTCACGCTCTGGACAACGACGCTCGAACGCGCACCCGATACGCCCAGTGCCCACGCCGCGCTCGGCGCTATTCACTACAATCGTGGTGACTACGAACGATCACGTGAACACAGTTTGGCTGCACTGAAAATACTCCCAGGCAACCGCTCGGCCCACGTCGCGCTGGCCAAGGCCTCGCTTGCCTTAGCCGATGGTACCACAGCAGAGCATGCCTTCCGCACGGCATTGGATATCACGGCAGCACTCAAGCAAACAGATCTTGATTCGATGATGGGGCTGGCTGAATCGCTCGCACAACAATCACAGTGGGATGAGGCTGAAGCGCTTGACCGATCGCTCCTTGCCAACCCACCGCGGGCATTGACCGCCGCCGAACAAGTAGCCATTGAGGCGGCTTTGCATCGCCATACCAACAAGCAACTCGCGGCAGACTGACGAACGCACGCAGGAGAGGAGAAGCGCCGCGTTATTTCGTGATTCGCGTACCCACGCGGCCGGCCACCGCATCGACGGCTTTGTCCAGCGGACCGATGACGACGTACGCCTCGTCCCGATCTGATCCTTCGAGGAAGCTGATCGCACCACGCACCTTCGGACCCATCGTTCCCGGTGGGAATTGGCCGTCGTCCAGGTGTTTTCGCGCCTCGGCCACCGTCATGGTTTCGATTTCGGTTTCGTCCGGCTGGCCGAAGTTGAGCCGAACGCGATCGACATCAGTCAGGATCATCATCGCGTCGGCGGCGACCTCTGCGGCGAGCATGGCACTGGCGAAGTCCTTATCGATCACCGCTGCGATGCCTTTCATGATGCCGTTCTCGTCGCGGACGGCCGGAATGCCCCCGCCGCCGCAAACGACAAGAAGCTCTCCCGCGTCCACGCTGCGACGGATGTGCTCAATCTCTAGAATCTCCGACGGCTTTGGCGACGGCACGAACCGACGGAACACCCCAGGTTCGATCTCCTTGATGCGCCAGCCTTCGAGCCCCTTGAACCGCTCGGCCTCCTCGGCGGTCAACCGTTTGCCGATGGGCTTGCTCGGGTCTGCAAACGCCGGGTCTTTCGGATCCACCAGAATGGTCGTGACCACGGCTGTCACGATACGCCCATCACCGCGTCCGTGGAGTTCATTGTTGACCGTCTGGGCAAGCATATACCCCATGCCGCCCTGCACATGCGCGACGGCCACAACCATCGGCAGGCGATAGATAGCCCCAGCGGCGGCCGTGTTACGCAGCAGGAAGTTTCCGATCTGCGGGCCGTTGCCATGCGTGATGATGAGTTGGTGTCCGGCCTGGATCAGATCAACAAGTGCGACGGCCGTCCCGCGAGCGTTCTCAAACTGCTCATCCACGTTACCCTGCTGATTGGCACGCGAAATCGCGTTGCCCCCCAGCGCGACCACGATTCGTAATGGTTCAGCCATCTATCAAGACCTCTCACCCAGACACCTGCGGTCGTGGGGCATAAAACGATTCGTAGTAGCTACCAAATATGTCTATCGAGAGCGATCACACCGCCGAAACGCCGCGCGGGGGAGGTGTCCTTACCATCTCCGGTAAGCTTTCGCTCGCCACAGAACGGCTCCGCCCCATCTCGACAATTTACGATATCAACGTCCGAGACGGTCTGTCCACGTCCGAAATCCAGCGCGACACCCGCTACTGCAACAAATGCAAGATCAGCGCGCTCTGGGCGTGCATCCGGTTTTCGGCTTGATCGAAGATGGCCGCGTTCGGCAGCCGCGACGTATCGTAATCGATTTCATCACCGTAGTGAGCCGGGAGGCAGTGCAGGATCACCGCGTCATCATCGGCGCGCTTCATGGTTTCCGCGTCGATGCGGTAAGGCTCAAACACTTTACGCCGTTCGGCCGCCTCGGACTCCTGCCCCATCGACGCCCACACATCCGCATAGAGCATGTCCGCGCCTTCTGTGGCCGACAGTTCCGGCGTGATCGTGATCTTCGCCCCGGTTTCAGCACCGATCGCAGCCGCTTGCTTCGTGACCTCGGCCTTAGGCTCAAAACCCTTCGGGCAGATGATCGTCATGTTCATGCCCATCCGAGCGGCACCAAACATAAGCGAATGCGCGACGTTGTTGCCATCACCGATGTAACAGGCGTTGATCCCGTCCAGATGGCCCTTGCGCTCCAATACAGTCTGAAGGTCTGCCAGGATCTGGCACGGGTGCTCGAAATCACTAAGCCCGTTGATTACCGGAACCGTCGCGTGCGTCGCCAAGTCTTCGACAATGTCGTGCCCGAAAACACGGGCCATGATGACGTCAACATACCGAGACAGCACCAGCGCGATGTCTTCCGTCGTCTCCCGCTTGCCGATGCTGATGTCCGTCGGTGCGAGGTAGATCGCATGCCCACCGAGCTTGGTCATGCCCGTCTCAAACGAGACGCGCGTGCGCAGTGAAGGCTTCTGGAAAATCATGGCAAGCGTTTTGTTCGCCAGTGGTGCCGCGCCGAATGGCGCATCACCTTTGCGCAACGCCATCGCCGTCTTGAGGACAGTCATGATTTCTTCGGATGAAAAATCGAGCACGGAGTTAAAGCTGCGGCCCGTCAAACTCGTTGTCACGATAGTTTACTCCTGCAAAAAACCGATCGCCTTTGTCCGGGTGGCCCGTGGCTTCAGCTTTAAAGGACACGAACCGGAGACTCGAAGACACATCGACCGCCGAACATTTCTCGATAACGAATCGTCTATCGCTTCCGGCGGCGGGCAGTGCCCGCCCTACCACGCCAACCAAACCCGTGACACCCACCAAGCTCGCTAGGTCAACACCTTCTCGATGCGTTCCAGTGCCCAGTCGATATCTTCTTTGGTAATCACAAGCGGCGGCGCGAGCCGCATCGTTTGGGCGTGCGTATCCTTGCACAGCATGCCAGCGTCCATGAGCGCATTGCAATACTTCTTCGCGGGACCGGCCTCTGTCTTGAACTCGACCCCAACCCAAAGCCCACGCCCGCGAATCTCTTTGATCTTGTCGGTTTTGATGGCGCGGAGCCGACCGATCAAATAGTCACCCAACTCGGCGGCCTTTTGCTGATAGTCACCCGTCTTGAGCATCTCAACGACCTTCCGGGCGACCGCACACGAAAGCGGATTTCCACCGAAGGTGCTGCCGTGGTCACCGGGGGTGAACACGCTCAGAATCTCTCGGCTCGACACGACGGCCGAAATCGGCATGATCCCGCCCCCCAAAGCCTTACCGAGAATCAACACGTCCGGCACCACACCGTCGTGCTCGATGCAGAACGTCTTGCCGGTACGCCCCAGACCGGACTGAATCTCATCCGCGATGAACAACACGTTCTTTTCCGTGCAGAGGTCACGTACCTGCTTGAAATAGCCTTCGGGCGGCACGATGATACCGGCCTCGCCCTGGATCGGCTCGACCAGAAAGCCCACGGTGTTCTCATCGATCGCGTTGCGCAGCGCGTCGATGTTGCCGTACTCCACAATCTCAAAGCCAGGCGTGAACGGACCGAACCCGTCGCGGCACTGCGGGTCTGTCGAAAAACTGATGACCGTGGTCGTGCGCCCATGAAAATTATCGGTGCAGCAGATGATCTTGGCCTTACCCGGCGCAACGCCCTTCTTGGTGTAGCCCCATTTGCGTGCGGTCTTGATGGCCGTCTCCACACCCTCGGCACCGGTGTTCATCGGAAGGATCGCTTCCATGCCGCAGAGCTCAGCCAGTTCACGCGAAAGCGGACCGAGCTGGTCGTTATGAAACGCGCGCGATGTCAGCGTGACACGATCAAGCTGCTGCTTGGCGACTTCGACGAGTTCCGCATTGCCGTGCCCGAAGTTGACGGCCGAGTAAGCCGCGAGCATGTCGAGGTAGCGTTTGCCATCTGCATCCTCAACCCATACGCCGTCGGCCTTGGCTACGACAACCGGCAACGGGCTGTAGTTGTGAGCAGCAAACGTTTCTACAAGTTCAATATGCTGTGCGCCACTTAGTTGCGCCGTCGCCGTGTCGACCGTCATCGCCGTCCCTTTCAAATGTTCATCATAAAGCCCACCAGTTGGCGGGCGCGAGTGCGTGGCGCTTTCACGCGACCGTTCCGCAGTGCCAGCGCTTCCGTATATCGGAATGACCGCTCGCGGGCGGGAGTATAGAGACGCCCCATTCGAGAATCAACCCATCATTTGAGGAATAAACCGCCGCCGCGTCTCAAGGGATTGGTGCTAGCGCAATCCGGAAAACCTACCGAACCGGGAACGGACGTCGGAAGCCGTTTGAGTAGGCTTAACGGGCGGTTGCAGACCTATCAGCCTTGGCGGCTTCGGCATCCGAATCCACCATGGCACCGCCGCCGCAGACCATGCCGATTTCGAGTTCGCTACGGCCACGTTGGGTGGAGGCTTCTGTGCCGTCGCGGGACCAGCCGCCCACACGAAAGGTGAAGCAGGCCCCTTCAACCACGTCCTCAAGAATGAGACCGGAAAGCGTCCCGAACCCGCCGCAGTAGTCGTCATTGCAGATCAGGAGGCTCGCATTGTCCTCAGGGCAAGGGCAGGCTTCGCCGGACTCGTTTGTGCCATAGAGGGCCAACATCGAATCATAGAGCCCGGATTGGCACATCTGGACGGTCATCGTGCCCGAGCACGGGGCGACGTACTCATACCACACGTCCACCTGAAAGCTCTCAACGCCGGACTCAGCACAATCCCCACCGGCTTGTGGACCGTCCGTGGAAGCCAGTCGCGTATCAGTGGCTACATGGCAGCGAAACGCCTCTGCGGTCTCATCCACGGGCAGGCAGGCCACCTCATCGGCGCAATCCTGTAGGAACACGTCGCAAACTTGACCAACCCCAAACACGTCCTCGCCTTCGGCGCACCGACCGAGCCCTTGCTCCGCGCTTTGTCCGCCGCAGATCGCTTCGGCGTTTTCGCAAATATCATTGGGAGCCACCGGACACCCGCCGAAAGTCGATTCGACCTCGTCGCAGGTCAAACCCGGAAGAAACAGCCCAAAAAACGGACAATCGAAATCATCCTCGACCTCTTCGCAAAACGGACCCACACCCCCCGGACGACAGCACGCGCCGGGCTGCCCGCGTACCGAATCATCTCGCGCGCATACCGTCTCCTGTGTGGAGTCGTAGGCACCCTGCCCGAACCGCGACACGGCCGTCCAGTAAACCAACGCCATATAGCGGCATGCGGTAAACTCATCATCAAGAAGCGTCAGGTTCTCATCGCACAAGGCGTTCATGTCTTCGAAGAACTGCTGATCGCACTCGTCTCGAGAAACACCACAGGTGCTGTAGCACCGGTTGTGCCCCTCGCAAGCCCCCGTGAAACAGGCCGACCCGATCGGACAGTCCGGCACGAGCGGCGCAACCTCAATCGGGCCGCAGGCAATGTCAGAGTTCGTCGTCAGCAGGACCGCACGGAGCCTCGCCTCAAAGGCCGCGTCACCCGACTGGCCGCACCCTCCGGCATTTATCAAGCCTGCCACCAACACACCTGCCACAAGCACACGTTTGCTTGCATGATGACGGGAGTGGGTCGGTCGTCGAAGCACCGCGCAGGTTGTTTCCTGTGGCTCGAAAGCATTTAATGCGTCGATCGGTCCATCGAAACCGATTCGCAACGACTGATAATACTTAAGAGCATTCATCGTTTACCGTACCACCCGCTACCTAAGAACCCCATACCCAAGCCGCTCGCACACGCGGGGCAACAGCCCACGCAAACCCCCAGACCGTAAAGGTCTATCGGCAGGAAAGGGTCTTGGTCTGGTAATATACCCCGCAGAACCATCGGCCAAGGTAGCCAATGCGGTACTTGGCTGGAATTGATCAGGAAAAACCAGGTCGCTCCGGGTTAGATCGCGAGACCGAAGCTGGTACAGGCCGTTTTTCAGCGATGGCGGCGTAAGTTGGTTCGCATGGCCGCCAGACCCGCGAACATCCACAGCAGGTTCACCATACCCATAGCACCGCAGAAACCGCCGCAATCAGGGTTAGTCCCGGTACCATCCGGAACGGGCTGCTCGACCGGATCGTCCGCAGGTGCTTCCCCGGCTGGACCCTGCTCGCCTGGTTCGCCTTGTGGACCGGTCTCACCTTGTGGACCAGTAGCCCCTTGAGCACCGGTCTCGCCCTGCTCGCCCTGAGCACCCTCGCAATCCAAAACGTTGACCAGCGTATCCCCGTTGATGTCTTCCACGGGGTCGGCCACACCATTTTCGTTGAGATCCCAACAGGCCAAGCCATCCGCACCCGCTGCGCCCGTCGCACCGCCCACGCCATTGGCCCCACTCGCCCCGTCGGCACCGGGCGATCCTTCCAGCGGCACGGCCGGAACCACGATCACCACGCCATCACAACTAGCCGTGTTTCCGGCAAAGTCTTCGGCGGTGAACGTGACGAAGTTCACACCGAGCGGAATATCGGTCGGCTCGTCGAGGGTGGTCGTCATGGCAATCGCGTCGGCCGCACTACAGCCGTCTGATACTGAGACGCTGGCCAGCCAGTCCTGAAGCTCCACACTGCCCGTCACGTCTGATGCCGCAATGGCGAACACGGTTGTACTGTTGATGAAGAGTTCCTCTGGGCAGGTAATGGCCGGCGGCACTTTGTCCTGGTCCTGAAGCATGTGTTCGCTCAGTCCATCCATCAACCGTCCAGACAAATCAGTCGCCGACCGATCAATTATAATTGAGAAGGTCCGATCGCAAGGAAGCCCAACGAAAGGGAGACTGTAACTTACCCCGTCCATTGTGCTTGGATCCCCGCTAGCAAGGGCCAATTCACCTAGATCGTCGAGCGCGTAAATTGAACCGCGCGTGACTGTCTGCGACTCCATATCTTCTGAAAACGTTACGGTCACGACTGGATCGGTATTAGAATCCAGGAAGAAAAAAACGCTTTCAACTGTGGGAGATTGTCCGTCATCTGAAGCCAACAACGGCGCAGTGGTCAACCCCTCCACGAAGATGTCAAGATCAGCGTTGTCGATGACACCATCACCGTTAAGATCTGCACCTGCGGGAGGATTCGTGGAATAAAGAATCGCCTGGTCCCCCGTATCCACAACGCCATCGCGATTCACGTCTCCTTGCAGGACTGTGTACTCGATAACAGCAGCACGACCGCTGGATGCATCCGCATCCGCATCGAGTGGCGTACCGTCTGTCCCAATGACAAGAACGTTTACGACCAAGGTCATCACGTCGGCATTCACAATGTCTACTGTGACAGCCACTGTATCCGTGGCGATGCCTACGGGAACCACGCTCACGCCGGAAAGCACACCTTGTGTCCGCGTGCGTACGGTGATAGCGCCAGGCGGAATCACGACATCCACATCAAACGTCAACGTCACCTCTAGGCTTGCACGACCGTCAACGATCCACTCTACGGGGTCCGGCACGATCGACGCCACCTGAGGCGCAGCTTCAACCCGAGATGCGCCAAGGGTTACCATCAAGACAACACTTGCCAAGACACCAAGAGCCGGCAAGGCACTGCCTGAATTGATTCGATACATGATTGTTCTTCCCTTCCCTTCCCTTTGCATCGTGCGAAGATCACAAGAAGGCGACGGAGCCCTGATTACCTACCGGGAAACTCACTCGAGCACCCGCAAAGGCGAACACGCCACCCACACGACCACAACACACAGACAGTCAATCAGCGTGAGAACCACAACTAAGCAAATGGCACAACAATACCCACGATAGACCCTCCCCCACCAGACGTTCAGGCTACCGAGTATAGCAGGGTCAGCGCACATTAAGTTCCTTGTGCCGCAAGGACTTGCATCAAGAACTCGTTGTTCCAGCCGGCCATTTCGCTCTTCCCTTTGATGCTGTGCTTTGAGGGGTGGCGTTTGAGCAGGCTGATCGCGAAGCGACGCA